>DASXIA010000425.1:0-18091 GCA_036488155.1 Streptosporangiaceae bacterium
GTCAAGATGCCGCGGTTCGCGTTCGAGAAGTTCCCCGGCGCCGACCCGGTGCTGACCACGCACATGAAGTCGGTCGGTGAGGCGATGGCGATCGGCGGAACGTTCGCCGAGGCGCTGCAGAAAGCGCAGCGCTCCCTGGAGCAGCGCAGCGCGCCGTTCAGCTGGGCGTCGCTGCCGGGGGAGAAGGACGCGCTGCTGGCCGCCTGCGCCGTGCCGCACGACGGGCGGCTGACCACTGTCCACCAGGCGTTGCGGGCCGGCGCTTCGGTCGCCGAAGTGTCCGCGGCCAGCTCGATCGACCCCTGGTTCGTGGACCAGATCGCCGCCATCGAGGAGCACGCGCGGCAGATCCAGGACGACGGGATCGGCGTGGGCGGTCCGGCGACCGCGCGGGCACTGGCTGCTGCTAAATCGCTCGGATTCTCCGACGAGCAGCTCGGCCAGCTCACCGGCAAGACCGAGGCGGATATCCGCGCGCTGCGGTGGGCGGCGGGCGTCCGGCCGGCGTACCACACAGTCGATACTTGCGCCGCCGAGTTCGCCGCGCGGACGCCGTACCTGTACTCGACTTACGACCTGGAAAGCGAGGTTCCGGCCGGGGACAAGCCGAAGGTGGTCATTCTGGGCAGCGGGCCGAACCGGATCGGGCAGGGCATCGAGTTCGACTACGCCTGCGTGCACGCCTCGTTCGCGCTGACCGAAGCT
Organism: Streptosporangiaceae bacterium; assembly: GCA_036488155.1. Classification (GTDB taxonomy): domain Bacteria; phylum Actinomycetota; class Actinomycetes; order Streptosporangiales; family Streptosporangiaceae; genus JAJYUU01. The sequence goes on from DASXIA010000425.1 coordinate 706, forward strand.
GGCTACGAGACCGTGATGGTGAACTGCAACCCGGAGACCGTCTCGACCGACTATGACACCTCCGGGCGGCTGTACTTCGAGCCGCTGACGCTGGAGGACGTGCTCGAGGTGGTACACGCCGAGCAGGCCAGCGGCACGGTCGCCGGGGTGATCGTGCAACTCGGCGGGCAGACTCCGCTCGGACTGGCGCGGGCTCTTGAGGCCGAAGGCGTGCCGGTGGTCGGCACTTCGCCGTCGGCGATCCACCTCGCCGAGGACCGCGGCGAGTTCGGTCAGGTGCTGGCGGCAGCGGGCCTGCTGGCGCCGCGGCATGGCACCGCCACGTCAGTGGCGCAAGCCGAGGTAGTGGCGCACGAGATCGGGTACCCGGTCCTGGTGCGGCCGTCCTACGTGCTGGGCGGCCGGGGCATGGAGATCGTCTACGACGACGCCGCGCTGGCTGATTACGTGCGCCGTGCCACCGAAGCCTCGCCCGAGCACCCGGTGCTGATCGACAGGTTCCTCGACGATGCGATTGAGATCGATGTGGACGCGCTGTACGACGGCCGCGAACTGTACCTCGGCGGAGTCATGGAGCACATCGAGGAGGCCGGGATCCATTCCGGCGACTCGGCCTGCGCGCTTCCGCCGATCACGCTCAGCCAGGAGTACATCTCGCTGATCCGGTCCTCGACCGAGAGCATCGCCCGCGGGGTCGGCGTGCGGGGGCTGCTGAACGTGCAGTACGCGCTAGCAGCCGGGGTGCTGTACGTACTGGAGGCTAACCCGCGGGCGTCCCGGACGGTGCCGTTCGTGTCGAAGGCGACCGCGGTGCCGCTGGCCAAGGCAGCCGCGAGGCTGATGCTCGGCGCGACGGTCGCGGGCTTGCGGGCCGAGGGGTTGCTGCCCGGCGTCGGCGACGGCGGAACGCTGCCGCTGGACTCGCCGATCGCGGTCAAGGAGGCTGTGCTGCCGTTCTCCCGGTTTGCCGATGCAGCGGGCGAAGGCGTGGACACCGTGCTCGGGCCGGAGATGCGCTCGACTGGCGAGGTGATGGGCATCGACGAAGTGTTCGGTACCGCCTACGCCAAGTCGCAGGCCGCGGCCTACGGCTCACTCCCGGTCAAGGGCCGGGCATTCGTCTCAGTCGCGGGCAAGGACAAGCGCTCGATGATCTTCCCGGTCAAACGGCTGGCTGAGCTTGGCTTCGAGATATGGGCGACAACCGGAACCGGCGAGGTTCTGCGCCGAAACGGCGTTCGTGCGACGATCGTCCGTAAGCACGGTGATGGCCGTGGCCCTGACGGCGAGCCGACGATCGTCGAGCGGATCCTGGACGGTCAGGTCGACCTGATCGTGAACACGCCGTTCGGTGGCCCCGGCCAGTCGGGCTTCCGCCGCGACGGCTATGAGATACGGACGGCAGCCGTCCGGCGGGCGATCCCGTGCATCACCACCGTGCAAGGCCTGTGGGCGGCGGTGCAGGGCATTGAGGCCATCGACAGGGACGAGGTAGGCGTGCGGTCGCTGCAAGAGCACGCGGCACGCTTGCGCTCTGCGGCTGGCCGCCAGGGGGTCCGGGACGCGAGACGAAATGATACATAGTGAGGTCGACGCGCAGGCTGGGCCGGTGCAAGTGCGCGGCACCGTGCTCACAGTGCGCAGGGTTGATGCCTATTACGCCATGACACTGGTCGCGCCTGCCATCGCGGCGCGCTTCAAGCCAGGCCAGTTCGTCACGCTGGCCGTTGGCGGGCCCGACACGTCGATGTTGCTGAGCAGGGCGTTTTCGATCCACGATGTCCGGCCAGATCACGGCGGTACGGTGGAGTTCGTGTTTGCCGTGCACGGCCGCGGCACTCAGTGGCTGGCAGAACGGCGGGCGCGAGACGTGCTGGACGTTACCGGTCCGCTGGGCAAGGCATTCCCGCTGCCGCGTGACCCGGTCAACTGCTTGCTGATCGGCGGCGGCTACGGTAGCGCGCCACTGTTCTCACTGGCGGGCAAGCTGAAGGAACGGCGCTGCGAGGTCGACTTCCTGCTCGGCGCGGGCTCGGGCGACAGGGTATTCGGCGCGCTGACCGCTCGCCGGACCGGGCGGACGGCGATCATCACTACCGAGGATGGCTCGCTGGGGAGTCGCGGCATGGTCACCGACATGCTGGATCAGGCCATCCACGACGGCCGGACCGATGTCATCTACGCGTGCGGCCCGATGCCGATGCTGCGCCAGATCACCGTGCTGGCCCGCAGGTATGACATTCCGGTGCAGGCGGCGGTCGAGGAAGCGATGGCCTGCGGCATCGGCGTCTGCATGACCTGCGTGCTGCCCGTCATCGGGTCGGACGGAATCACCCGGATGTCGCGGGCCTGCATGGACGGGCCGGTGTTCCGCGGCGAGTCGGTCCGCTGGGATGAGGCGGGCACCATTCCGTTCGACGCGTTCGGGGCGCCGGGCTGGGAGCCACGGTCGCGGCGCGCCGCGGAACTTCGGAACGGCCAGGCCCGTGGTGGCGACCTCCGTGGTGGCGACAACCGCGGCGGCGACACCCGCGCGGGCCGGACCGGTGCCGGCAGGGCGCAGCCAGGCGGCGAGCCCGACCGTAGTCAGGCCGACCGCCGGGACGCTGAGGGTGGCGGCGCTGACGGTGGTCGCGCCGACAGTGGCGACCTGGACGGCAGTCACGCCGACCGTGGCCACCTAGCGGCCGGCCGCGCTGATCGCGGTCACGCTGCACGCGGTCACGCCGAGCATGGCAACGCTGACCGGGATATGGCTGATCAAGGCCTGACGGACCGGGGCGACGCCGCTGACGGCGCTGCGGCGGGGAGACACGGCCATGGCCGTTGATCTCCGGACCAAGCTCGGTCACGTCGAGCTGCCGAACCCCATCATGACCGCCTCGGGCTGTGCAGGCGCGGGTCGCGAGCTCGCGCAGTTCATTGACGTGTCCAAGATCGGGGCCATCGTCACCAAGTCGGTCATGCTCAGTCCCCGGTCAGGCCGGCCGACGCCGCGGATGGCCGAGACTCCGAGCGGCATGCTCAACTCGATCGGCCTTCAGGGCCCCGGCATCGACGCGTTCCTGCAGCGGGATCTGCCCTGGTTGCTGTCCAGGGGAGCGCGGGCCGTGGTATCCATCGCGGGCGGGACGGTAGCGGAATATGCCGATCTCGCCGGGCGGCTTTCGGACGCGGCGGGCGTCACCGCGATCGAGGTCAACATCTCCTGTCCCAACGTGGAGCACCGGGGCCAGGTGTTCGCCTGCAATCCGGATTCGTCTGCCGCGGTCATCGAAGCTGTCCGCGGCCGCGCACGCTATGACATCCCGGTCTTCGCCAAGCTGTCGCCGGACGTGACTGACATCGTCGCGATCGCGAAGGCGTGCGTGTCGGCCGGTGCCGACGGACTTTCGCTGATCAACACGCTGCTCGGCATGGTGATTGACACCGACACCATGCGGCCCCGTCTGGCCGGGCTGACAGGTGGCCTGTCCGGGCCTGCCATCAGGCCCGTTGCGGTTCGCTGCATCTGGCAGGTCCGTGAAGCGCTGCCGGGCGTCCCGATCATCGGCATGGGCGGCGTGCGCACCGGGCTTGACGCACTCGAGCTGATCCTGGCCGGGGCTTCGATGGTCAGTGTGGGAACCACGATCTTCCACGACCCGTCGGCCTGCGCGCGCATCCTGCACGAGCTTGAGGAAGAACTGACCGCGCGCGGGGTGGACCGGCTGGCGGACGTGGTCGGCCTTGCTCACCAGCCGCCCGCCGTAACGGCTCGCGTGCTGAACCCGAGTACCCGCGTCAGCCTGACTACCCGAGTGAGGAGAACCTAATGGCCCGCCACGCCCCTATCGCCGTGGCCCTGGACGCGCCGGACCTGGAAACGGCTGCCCGCTGGGCCGCGCTTGTCGGCCCTCACGTGAGCACCCTGAAGGTCGGCCTCGAGTTGTACCTGCGGTACGGCCCGGACGCAGTGGCGTCGGTGCGGGGCGCGAGTGGCGTGGAGATCTTCCTCGACCTGAAACTCCACGACATCCCGGCGACGGTGGCAGCTGCGGCGCGAGCTGTGGCCCGGCTGCGCCCGGCGCTGCTGACCGTCCATGCGGCAGCCGGGCCCGCAGCGATCAGGGCCGCGGCCGATGCGGTTCCTGATGCCAGGATTGTCGCCGTGACCGTGCTGACGTCACTCCAAGAAGCCGATCTCGGCCGGATCGGGCTGGCTGGCCCGGTCAGCTCGGCCGCCCGGCGCCTTGCCGTACTCGCAGTTGAGTCCGGGGCTCGCGGCCTAGTCTGCTCGCCGCAGGAGGTCGCCGCGGTCCGGGCTGAAGTCGGTGACGAGACGCTGCTGATCACGCCCGGCGTCCGCCCTGCTGGTGCGGCCGTGAACGACCAGGCGCGGGTGGCGACCCCGGAGGAGGCACTGCGGTCCGGCGCCGACCTGCTCGTGATCGGCCGCCCGATCACCGGCGCGGCTGATCCCGGCGCCGCCGCGGCGGCCATCGCGGCGTCCCTGCGCCGCGCGGAGGTCATGCAGCGCTAGTCGGCGCTGTCGGCCGTCCGGAATACCCGGAATACGTAGTCTGCGCGGCCAGCAGTTGGCTCTCGCGCGGACTTAGCACCCGATCCGGCCCCCCCGCAAGTCGGATATACCGGTATATAGCTTCGGCCAGAAGGGCCACTTCGGATGCTAAGTCGCTGGGCGGTGCCAATCCGGCCGGGCTGACCGGGAGGCGGCAGCCGGGAGGGCAGTCTCCAGGCGCGCAGCGAGTCGGCAATAACCGGAATGGGTCGTTTGCGCGACCCTACGCGGGCTGGCGCACGAGCGCGGCAACGGTCTCATCGGTCGTGAACCGCGTACTCGGCATCGGCCAGACGGAAGGGCTCTTTTAGGCTCATCGACACTGTGCGGCGGGCCGCCGCCGGGGTACCCAGGCGCTGGTCAGCGGCCTGCGATCTATCGCAGGATGGCCAGAAAATTGCGCTTCAGGCGAAAATGCAACTACGCTGTGTACACGATCTTCTACTGTACGTCATATTGGATAATTTGTGCAGGTGCAAACGGGAGTTCACGTTGCCGACCTGGGCGTAAGTCGCTAGTTTCCCCTCGCGGAGCGACTTTTTCGATACGAAACCCGAGGTGACCTCGCGTGGCTCTTCCTCCACTTACTCCCGAGCAGCGGGCAGCGGCCCTTGAGAAGGCTGCCCAGGCCCGTAAGGACCGTGCGGAAGTAAAGAACAGGCTCAAGCATGGCTCGACGTCCCTTCCTGAGGTGCTCAAGGAGGGGCAGAGCGACGACGTCGTTGGCAAGATGAAGGTCTCAGCGCTGCTGGAGTCCATGCCGGGCGTCGGCAAGGTGCGGGCGAAGCAGATAATGGAGCGGCTGGGCATCGCGGAGTCGAGGCGCGTCCGCGGCCTGGGCGCCAACCAGCGCAGCGCGCTGGAGAGTGAATTCGGCGGAGACATCTGACCAAACCGCCGAAGCGAGCTAGGGAGGGGGCCGCGGGAAGCATGCTCGCAGCCGAGCCGCGTGGATTGCGCCGCGGTGCCCCCGCCCCCGTCCCTGCCCGGCTGACGGTGCTGTCCGGCCCGTCTGCAGTCGGCAAAAGCACAGTGGCAGCGCGCCTGCGGCGCGAGTGCCCGTGGATCTGGCAGTCCGTCTCGGTTACGACCCGGCCGCCACGGCCTGGCGAAATGGACGGCCGCGAATACTTCTTCGTCACCGAGGCCGAATTCGAGAGAATGGCGGCGGCTGGCGAATTGCTGGAATCGGCGCGGTTTGCCGGCAACCGGTACGGCACGCCGCGCGGCCCGGTTCAGCAGCGGATCAATGAGCAGGCTCCGGCACTGCTGGAGATCGACGTGGCGGGCGCACGGCAGGTGCGCGCAGCCGTTCCGGACTCCCTGCTCATCTTCCTGGCCCCACCGTCATGGGAGGAGCTGGAGCGCCGGCTGATCGGCCGTAACACCGAGTCGGCGGAGGCGGTCAGTCGCCGGCTCGAGGCCGCGCGGAGTGAGCTGGCTGCCAGCGACGAGTTCGACATCACCCTGGTCAACACATCTGTCGAAGATGTTTGCGACCAGCTGATAGCCTTGATGCTGGCCCAGTATGGCAAAGCCGGTTGTGGCGACGCTGGGCGAGACCTTGCGGGGCAAGGCACTCACTGAATCCAAATCTGGAAGGCACGGCACACCTTGGCAGCGACTCCGCCAGCAGAAGGCATCATCAACCCGCCGATCGACGACTTGCTGGATGTCGTCGACAGCAAGTACGGCCTGGTGATCATGGCGTCGAAGCGGGCGCGGCAGATCAACGCCTATTACGCCCAGCTCGGCGAGGGCCTGCTGGAGTACGTGGGCCCGCTGGTCGAGACCAGGGTCCAGGAGAAGCCACTATCGATTGCGCTGCGCGAGATCAGCGAGCGGCTGCTCAGCGCGGAGAAGCCTGACCAGGCCTGACCTCTCCGCAGGGCTGCCGTCGTCACGATAGGGGCTGTCCGTGCGTATCGTTCTCGGGGTATCTGCCGGGATTGCCGCCTATAAGGCTTGTGAGCTACTACGGCTGCTGACCGAGTCGGGCCACCGCGTCAGGGTGGTACCGACGCCCGCAGCACTCAATTTCGTCGGCGCCGCCACCTGGGCGGCCCTGTCCGGCGAGCCGGTCCTGACCAGCCCGTGGGAATCGGTTCATGAGGTTCCGCACGTCCGGCTGGGCCAGGAAGCCGACCTGGTTATCGTCGCCCCGGCCACCGCTGACCTGATGGCGCGCGCCGCAGCGGGCAGGTCAGATGACTTGCTGACCGCAGTCCTGCTGACCGCACGCTGCCCGGTGATCTTCGCGCCCGCCATGCACACTGAGATGTGGGAGCACCCGGCCACCAGGGCGAACGTCGCCACCTTGCGCAGCCGCGGCAGCATCGTCCTGGATCCCGCGTCGGGCAGGCTGACAGGCCAGGATTCCGGGCCGGGCCGGCTACCCGAGCCCGCCGAGCTGTTCTCGGTAGCGCAGCGGGTACTCGCCAGGGGCACCGCCGCCATGGCTGCGGACCTGGCCGGGCGCGCGGTGCTGGTCTCCGCCGGCGGCACCAGGGAGGAGCTCGATCCGGTCCGCTACCTGGGCAACTGGTCGTCCGGCAAGCAGGGCTACGCGCTGGCACGGACAGCGGCGATTCGCGGCGCCACAGTCACGCTGGTAGCCGCCAACACCGAGCTGCCGGACCCGCCTGGCGCCCGCGTCCTCCGGGTGACGTCGGCCAGTCAGTTGCGCGACACCATGCTGGCTGAGTCCGGGAGCGCCGACGCGATCGTGATGGCCGCCGCGGTAGCCGACTTCAGGCCCGCCACCCGGAGCGCGGCCAAGATCAAGAAAACGGGCGCCGCCCCCGCGCCGATCGAGCTTGCCGAGAACCCCGATATCGTCCGCGATCTGGTGGCAAACCGGCACCGGCCGGGCCAGCTGATTGTCGCCTTCGCCGCCGAGACCGGCGACGTGCTGGCTAACGGTCGCGCGAAGCTGGCGCGGAAAGGCTGTGACCTGCTCGTCGTGAACCAGGTCGGGAACGGGCTGGCCTTCGGAACTCCCGACAACGAGGCAACTGTGCTGGGCGCCGATGGCACCGAGGTCAAGCTACCCCGTGCAGCAAAGGACGAGATTGCCGACGCGATCTGGGACGAGATCGCCGCGCGGCTGAGCTAGCGGCGCGGTAATCCGGGAGCCAGCTCACCGCGTCAGACTTACGCCGGTACAATTCGGCGAGGATCTCGGAGAGGTCAGCAGCGGTAGCACGGGGTGGCTCCGCTGTCGGAAGCTCAAGCAGAAGAAAAGGTGTCTAGTGGCACGTCGTCTTTTTACGTCCGAGTCCGTCACTGAGGGCCATCCAGACAAGATGGCGGACCAGATCAGCGACGCCATTCTTGACAGCATGCTCAAGGGCGATCACCACAGCAGGGTGGCTGTCGAGACATTGATCACCACCGGCCAGGTGCACGTGGCGGGCGAAGTGACGACCGACACCTATGTCGACATACCGGGCATCATCCGGGAGAAGATCCTCGAGATCGGCTACGACTCTTCCGCCAAGGGCTTCGACGGCTCTACCTGTGGCGTGCAGGTCTCGATCGGCTCACAGTCGCCTGACATCGCACTCGGTGTGGGCGATGCGGTCGAGCACCGGGAAGGCGAGGGTTCCGACGAACTGGACCGCCAGGGCGCCGGGGACCAGGGCCTGATGTTCGGCTATGCCTGCCGGGACACCCCGGAGCTGATGCCGCTGCCGATCATGCTGGCGCACCGGCTGGCCAGGAGACTGTCCGAGGTACGGCGCAGCGGCGAGGTGCCGTACATCCGGCCCGACGGCAAGACTCAGGTCACCATCGAGTACTCCGGTGACAGCGCCGTACGGCTCGACACCGTGGTCGTATCTACCCAGCACGCGCCGGCCATCGACCTGGCCGGACTGCTCACTCCGGACATCCGCGAGCACGTCGTCGAGCCGGTGCTGGCCGGCCTTGAGCTGGACACGGCCGGCTACCGGCTGCTGGTGAACCCGACCGGCCGGTTCGAGATCGGCGGCCCGATGGGCGATGCCGGCCTGACCGGCCGCAAGATCATCATTGACACCTACGGCGGCATGGCCCGCCACGGCGGCGGTGCGTTTTCCGGCAAAGACCCGTCCAAGGTGGACCGCAGCGCCGCTTACGCGATGCGCTGGGTAGCGAAGAACGTCGTGGCTTCCGGCCTGGCGGATCGCTGCGAGGCTCAGGTCGCTTACGCGATCGGCAAGGCCAAGCCGGTCGGGCTGTTCGTGGAGTGCTTCGGCACCGAGCGGGCGCCGGTGGAGCGGATCCAGGACGCCGTGCTCGGAGTCTTCGACCTCAGGCCGGCCGCGATCATCCGCGACCTGGACCTGCTGCGGCCGATCTACTCGCAGACGGCCGCGTACGGCCACTTCGGCCGCGAGGAGCCCGACTTCGCCTGGGAGCGGACCGATCGGGCGGACGCGCTGCGGTCGGCTGCTCGGCTCTAGCCAGTCGCGATCAGGACGAGCCCGGTAGAACGAGCACAGGAGAAGAAGCACGGGGCCGCTTGTCCTGATCAGTAACACTAGATCGGTATTGGTTAATTTGTAGATATCAATGCGCTTGTCGGCTTATTGCCACTAGCATCTGAGCTCATATCGATGCCAATCCCGATGCTGGACTGGTGATGATGTCGTCGTCTGATGGGCACGGCGTGGCAGGCAAGGCCTCAGTTGCTGTGGAGCCCGGGATCAGCGCAGCTGCCGTATCCGAGCCCCGGCACGGAGCCAGCGATGGATCGCGGGCTTCGAGTGCGGAGGCAGGAAACCCGGCGCCAGCCGGCACCGAGCCGGGCAGGGAAGCGGTGAGCAGCCTGGATTCGGGTAGCCGCGAGCCTGGCGATCCATGGCAGGACGACCCGTGGTTCGGCGCGGCGCCGCACCCGTCCGTCGAGACAGGCTCGCTGGCCGCGGCCAACGGAAACGGCAGCAGCGACGACGCTGCCCTGCAGCGGGCTCGCGAGCCAGCCCCGGCGGCATTCGATCCAGAAGCCACCCTGGTTGACTGGTTCTTGCCGGGTGGCCGGGCCGCGCTGCTGCCGGAGTCGATGACTCTGTCCGCCGGCGAGGGCGAGGGCGAGGCCGGGCGGCGGCAACAGCAGCAAGCCCCGGCTGCGGCCGCTGGCGTACCACCCTGGGCCGGCGAGACCACCGGATCGGCGGGAGGAACGCCGCCGCCGTGGGAGAACGGACCGTGGCCGGGTCCCGGCGGGGACCGGCCGTCCCGGCCATCAGTCGTTTCGTCACCGCGGCCAGGGCAACCTGCAGCGCCACAGGACGAGCTAGTCGGGCCCTTGACGCCGCGCGCTGTGCTGCTGACCGGGTTGCTGCCGGTGGTCGTTCCCGGCCTCGTGGTGGGCCTACTGGGCTTGCGCCGGAGCCGTTCCGGGGAGCCCGGCCGGCGGGCTAGCGTGCTGGCGCTCGCGGCATCACTGGCGTGGGCCGTGATCATCGTCGTGCTGGTCGTCGCCAGCACGGGCGGCTCGTCCGGTGGGTGCAGCTATCCCGCAGGCGTGCATCAGGCGTACACGACAGCGATCGCTGACCTTAGCGGCAGTGCTCCGGCCGCGAAGACGGCAACGGATCTCGGCCTGGCGGCTAGCCAGGCCAACTCCGCTGCTACGGCGGCGGGCGAAATCCAGGTTCGCACCGCCCTCCTGGCGATGGCAGGAGACCTGCAGCAGGCCAGGGGAGACGTGATCGCAAACCGGCCAGTTCCGGCCAGTCTGCGTACGCGGGTCACCGCCGACGGCGCCGCGCTGACAGCGTCCTGCCCGGGCTGATCCGCGGTCGCGGGCGCTGGCCGGGTAGCTGCCGGTCACAAGGCCGGCCTGCGGCCGGCACCGTCGGCTCCTGCTGCGTCGCATCGAACCGGGAGCATGTTCGGCGGCCGCGCGCTGGCCGGGCCCGGCTGTCCTGGCGCTCTGATAGGACTGAAGCGTGTCGGGTCAGGTGACGCAGGCGGTGCCCAGGAAGGCGAGCGGACGCCGGGCCGCACGTCAGCCGGCCGCCGAGCTGCCCGTGGCCAGGGTCGCCGTCGACATCTCCCTGCCGCACCTGGACCGCCCGTTCGACTATCTGGTGCCGGATCTCATGGCCGAGTCGGCAGTGGCTGGCTGCCAGGTCCGGGTCCGGTTCGCCGGCCAGCTGACCGGCGGATTCCTGCTCGAGCGGCGGGCCGGAACCGACCACCAGGGCAAGCTCGGCTACCTGGAACGAGTCGTATCGCCCGAGCCAGTGCTGACCCCGGAGATCGCCGGGCTGGCGAGGGCGGTTGCCGACCGGTATGGCGGCACGCTGGCCGACGTGCTGCGGCTGGCAATCCCGCCGCGGCACGCGCGCGCGAGTCGGTCGCAGGCCAGCGGATCAGGGACCAGTCGCGAAGACGTGGTGGCTACCGCGCCTGATCCGGGGAACGGTGGCCCGACGGCTGCCGCTGGCGTCACTGCGGGTGGCCCGGCGGCAGGTGGCCCGTTGGCAGGAGACCAGGCTGCAGGAGACCAGGCTGCGGGTGAACGTGCCCCAGATGCCCCAGATGCCCCAGATGAGGATGCCGCCGGGGCGCCCTGGGGCCGCTATCCGGACGGGCCATCCTTTCTCGCGGCGCTGGCGGACGGGCGCAGCCCCAGGGCGATCTGGTCAGCGCTGCCCGGTCAGGACTGGCCAGCACAGATCGCGCAGGCGGTCGCCGCCGTCACCGCATCCGGCCGCGGAGCTGTCGTGGTAGTCCCTGATTTCCGCGACCTGTCGCGAGTGGACGCCGCTCTGAGCGCCACACTCGGGCCCGGCCGGCACGTGGCGCTGACGGCCAGTCTGGGCCCGGCAGAGCGATACCGGCGCTGGCTGGCAGCCGAGCGCGGCGAGGTAGCGGTGGTGGCGGGTACGAGGTCGGCCATGTTCGCGCCGGTGAACCGCCTCGGGCTGGTCGTGCTCTGGGACGAAGGCGATGATCTGCACGCCGAGCCGCGCTCGCCCTATCCGCATGCCAGGGAGGTCCTGGCACTGCGGGCGCACCGGGCTCGCAGCGCGGCGTTGATCGGGGGTTTCGCCAGGACGGCCGAGGCTGCGCAGCTCATCTCGTCCGGCTGGGCGCGGCCGCTGCAGGCTAGCCGGCCGACAGTACGGCAGTTCGCCCCGGCAGTGCAGCCAGCCGGCGCGGAGGCGGAGCTGGCCAGGGATGAGGCCGCCCGGTCGGCCCGGCTGCCAGGCATCGCGCTCCGGACGGCACGGGCAGCGCTGGCGGACGGGCCGGTGCTGTTCCAGGTGCCGCGGCGCGGCTACCTGGCAGCGGTGGCCTGCGAGCGCTGCCATTCTCCTGCCCGCTGCGACTGCGGCGGGCCGGCCGAGCTCCCTGGCCCGCAGGCACCCCTGCGGTGCGGCTGGTGCGGATCGGCCATCGGCCGCAGCTGCCGTCGCTGCGGCCACCAGGGGCTGCGCGCCCTCGTCACTGGTGCACGGCGAACCGCCGAGGAGCTAGGCCGTGCCTTCGCCGGGGTGCCCGTGCTGACCTCCGGCGGCAGTCAGGTACTGGACCGGGTCGGCAGTGACTCTGCGGTGGTGGTGGCGACTCCGGGCGCGGAGCCGGTCGCCCGCGGCGGATATGCCGGGGCTGTCCTGCTCGACGGCTGGGCCTTGCTCGGGCTGGCCAGCCTCCGGGCCGCCGAGGAGGCTTTGCGCCGGTGGATGAACGCGGCCGCGCTGGTCCGGCCAGCGGCCGACGGGGGCAGCGTGGTCGTGGTTGCCGATGGCGCTCAGCCCGCGGTTCAGGCTCTCATCCGCTGGGACCCGGCTACGCATGCCGACCGTGAGCTCGCTGAGCGGGCGGAGCTGAGGTTCCCCCCGGCAGCGCGAATGGCCTCCGTGAGCGGTCCAGAGCAGGCCGTCGCTGCTCTGCTCGAGGTTCTTACGCTGCCGCAGGACGGCGAGCTACTCGGGCCGCTGCCCGCCGCCGACGGCAGGGCTGGCGCGACCGGGCAGGCCTACGAAGCCATCCGTTACCTGGCGCGGGTTCCCAGGTCGCAAGGCACGGCGCTGGCGCTAGCGCTCCGCGCCGCCGAGGCCGTCCGGAGCGCCGCCAAGGAGCCAGGGATCGTCCGCGTCCAGCTGGACCCGGCAGCGCTGATCTGACTACCGACCGTTCAGGCCGTAGGGTACTTGGGTGACCAACTCACCCGGCGGCCAGCGTGCGCAGCCCGCACCAGGTGCCGGAGACTCAGCCGGCGCTCACCGTGACCGCGTGCGGATGCCGCCGGTCCGGCTCGCGCCCCGCGATGAGCTGGCTGCCGCCGCGAGAGTCGTACCGCTGCTACGTGCGGCTCGTGACCTGCGCGCGTGGGCCGCCGGACATCCCGAGATCACGGCAAACCGGGTGCTTAACGGCAGCGCCGCCAAAGCGGCGGCCGAGGCGCTGGAACTGACGCTGGATGAGCTGGACGCCGCCTGGCAGGTCGCGTCGGCTGCGGCCGGGCCGTCAGCTGAGGAGCCGGACCTGGCCTCCGTGCCGCTGGCTGCCGCTAGCGCCGAGGACGTGCTCAGGGAGTGGGATGCCGCCCTGGCCGCGCTGCTGGCGGCCGAGGAACTGGATGGCCTGGCCACTGCGCTCTACACGGTTGGCGCCCCGGTGCGGATCGACGCGCTGTTCGAGGCCTACTCAGCCGCGGCAGGCAGCACCCGGCTGGCAGATCCTGCTGGCCCGCAGCCAGCCGGGCGGGCGCCGAACGCCGATGAGGCGGCAGCGCTGTCGCATGCCCTCGAAGCCCTGGCGGACCTCGGCGTGGTGGAACTTGGCACGGAGGAAGCGTCCGGGAGCCTGACAGTCGTCCTGTCGCCACTCGGCGTGTGGGGTGTGCACCGGCGATTGCTCGCGCAAGGCTGGCACGTCCCGGTGCTGGGCGCGGCCGAACCGGACAGCGCCGTGGGCCTGCTGATGACGCTAGCCAGCTGCGATGCCGAAGACGGCGAGTCAAAGATCAACGAATGGCTCGTCGGCAGGTCCGAAGAGCATGCCGCAGCTGAGCTGATCGCCGCCGCAGCGGCCGGAACCCCAGGCTTGCGCGGCGCCGCCTTTGCCGTGCTCGACCGGATCGGCAAGGCCGCGACCGAAGAGGTGCGAGCTGCGCTCGATGAGCCGCTGCTTCGCGCCCACGCTGCCGTCTGGCTGCACGAGCATGGCGAGGATGCCGAGCTCGGACCCGCGGACCGCACGTGGCTTCTGGTAGACCTTGGCGCGGGGCTGCTCGAGGAGGCGGACCCGAGGGATGTGGTAGCCGAGCTGCTGCCTGAAGTGGCGCCAGATGCTCAGGCGGAAATAGTCGCCGGCCTGTGGCAAGTGCACCATCCCGGCGTGATTGACCTGCTCACGACGCTAAGCGAACATCATCCCGATCCCGGCGTAGCCAGGGCCGCGCGCAAAGCCGCGTTCAAGGCCCGTTCGCCAGGTGCGGGCGGTGGCTCGCTCAGTTCGTAAACTTGATCACAGCTGCCCGCTGCGGCAACTAACTGGGCGCCGCGGTCAGCAGTCGGAGGCGGCGCAAGCCTAAAGGAGTGTTGTGAGTATCAGGCCTATCCGCTTGTTCGGCGATCCGGTGCTGCGCACCCCGGCCGATCCGGTGACTACCTTCGATGCAGAACTGCGCAGGCTGGTGAAGGACCTCACCGACACCATGATGGAGGCGCCGGGCGTCGGCCTGGCCGCGCCTCAGATTGGCGAAGGACTCCGGGTTTTCACGTACTACGTCGATGACGTGCTCGGGCACCTGATCAATCCGACTCTTCAGCTGTCGCAGGAGCTGGAGGTCGACGACGAGGGCTGCCTTTCGTTCCCTGGGCTGGCGTACCCCACCAGCAGGTCGCTGAGCGCCGTGGCGACCGGCTTCGATATGCACGGCGAGCCCGTCACGATCGAGGGCAGCGGCCAGCTGGCGCGGTGCGTTCAGCATGAGACCGATCATCTGGACGGCGTGCTGTTTATCGACCGGCTCGATCCCGCGCAGCGCAAGCTCGCGATGAAGGAGATCCGGGCTTCTGACTGGTGGGGGGAGCCGGTCCCGCTGGTGAAGGTCTCGCCGCACCCGACCCAGGGGAAGGCTTTCTAGCGCATGCGCCTGGTCTTCGCCGGCACACCCGTGGCAGCGGTGCCCGCGCTGGATGCGCTGCTGAAGTCCAGGCACCAGGTCGCGGCGGTCATTACCAGACCGGACGCCAGGGCTGGGCGGGGCCTGAAGCTTGGCCGGAGCCCGGTCGCCCGGCTCGCCGCTGAGGCCGGGATCGAAGTGCTGACGCCCGCCAGACCGTCCGAGCCGGAGTTCCTTGCCACGCTGCGCAAGATCGGCCCGGACTGCTGTCCGGTGACCGCCTACGGCGCCCTGCTCCCGCAAGCCGCGCTCGACATCCCCCCGCACGGCTGGGTGAACCTCCACTTCTCGGTCCTGCCGGCCTGGCGCGGCGCTGCGCCGGTGCAGCACGCGATCCTGCACGGAGACGATGTCACCGGCGCGACGACGTTCGCCATCGTGCGGGAACTGGACGCCGGTCCGGTATACGGCGTCGTCACCGAAGCGATCCGGCCGGATGACACTGCCGGAGACCTCCTGGAACGGCTCACCACAGCCGGTGCAGACCTGCTGGTGGCCACGCTGGACGGGATCGAGTCTGGTCAGCTCGAGGCGCGCGAGCAGCCCGCGGACGGCATCAGCCTGGCGCCAAAGATCACTCCGGCCGACGCCGAAGTCGACTGGCGCAAGCCGGCCATCGCGATCGGGCGGCAGATCCGGGCCTGCACGCCAGAGCCCGGCGCGTGGACTCAGCTGGAGGGCACCCGCGTCAAGCTGTGGCCGGTGACACTGGCGCCTGGGTCACCGGCACCCGGTTCACCAGGCCCTGTGTCAACTAGCGCTGGGCCGCTGGCGCCCGGCGAGCTGCGGATTACCGGCCACGATGTGCTGGCAGGTACCGGCTCGACGCCAGTGGTGCTCGGCGACGTGCAGGCCAACGGCAAGCGCCGGATGCCCGCGGGCGACTGGGCGCGGGGGTTGCGTCTGAATGGCCGATCGGCTGTGCTCGGCTGACGTGGCTGGGACACCGAAGCGGCCCGACACCCGCCCGGCCCGGACCGGGTCACGCCGCGCGGCACGGCCGGCTCCCCGTGATCCGGCACCCCGCGACCCGGCCCGTCGGGTGGCGCTCGACCTGCTGATGGCCGTCGCCGACCGGGATGCCTACGCCAACCTGTTGCTTCCGCAGCTCATCGCCCGGCACAACCTGGCTGGCCGGGACGCGGCGCTGGCCACCGAGCTGAGCTACGGCACGCTGCGCGGCCTGGGAAGCTACGACGCGGTGCTGAGCATCTGCTGCGACCGGGATCTCAGCTCGCTTGACCCGGCCGTGCGCGAGGTTCTCAGGCTCGGCACGCATCAGCTGCTGGCCACCAGGATCAAGCCACATGCGGCCGTGGCGACATCGGTCAACCTGGTGAAGGAGGTAGCGGGGCCGCGGCCGGCCGGCTTCGTCAACGCCGTCTTGCGGCGGGTGGCGACCAGGGACATGGCCGGCTGGCTGGAGATCGCTGCGCCGGCCAGCGACGCGGACCCGGTCGGTAATCTCGCCGTGCGGTTCAGCCACCCGCGATGGATCGCCGAGGCGTTCGCCGCAGCGCTTGGCGAAGCGCTCGATGGCGGCCTGGCCCAGACTGAGGCCGCCCTCGCCGCGGACAATGAGCGCCCCGCCGTCCAGCTGTGCGCCGTGCCAGGGCTCGCTGACCAGCAGGAGCTCGTAGCCGCAGGCTGCGAGCCCGCCCGCTGGTCGGCATTCGGTGGCTACCTGCGCGACGGCGACCCGGCAGCTGTCAGTGCGGTGGCGCAGGGCAGGGCAGGCGTTCAGGACGAAGCCAGCCAGCTGGCGGCGGCTGCGCTGGCCAGGCTGCCCGTCGACGGGCCGGACGGCAGCTGGCTGGATGTCTGCGCGGGGCCGGGCGGCAAGGCGCGGTTGCTCGCTGGCCTCGCCGCCACCGCCGGCGCGAGGCTCGTCGCGGCCGAGGTCCGCGAGCACCGGGCTCGCCTGGTCAGATCGGCCGTCGCGCCCGCGGGGTCGTCCGGCGTTGTCGTCGCGGACGGTACCCGGCCGGCGTGGCGGCCTGGCGCGTTCGACCGAGTGATCGCGGACGTGCCGTGCTCTGGTCTTGGCGCGCTACGGCGCCGGCCGGAGGCGCGGTGGCGGCGAACGCCTGCGGACATCCTCGCCATCGGCGGGCTGCAGCGCGGCCTGCTCGCCACAGCCCTGGACGCGGCCCGCCCTGGCGGCGTCATCGCATACGTGACCTGCTCGCCTCATCTGGCCGAGACGGAGGACGTCCTCGGCGATGTGCTCGCGGAGCGATCCGGGGTCGCGGTCCTCGACGCGCCCGGCGTTCTTGCCGAGGTGCCGCAGTTGCGCTGCGGCGAAGCTGGAAGGTACGCGCAGTTCTGGCCGCACCGGCATGGCACCGATGCGATCTTCCTGGCCCTGCTCAGAAAGCAATAAGCGGCCGCCGGAGCCTGGTCGCTGCTGCGGCTGAAAGTCGTCAGCCAGCAGCGCTCCCGTGTGTCAGCGGGCAAGTGCGCGGGCGCGCTTACGGCCGACCCTGCCGGTGCCGATGTCCGCACGCTTGCCTTGCTCGTAGCCGTCGCCGTAGCCGCTTCCGGTGTAGGTAACGCGCGCGGTCCTGGTCCGCGGGTACGCCTGCGCGACGTTCTTCCGGATGACCATGGACCGGTCCGCGAGCACCAGCGCCGTTCGGGATGACTGTCCACCCGGCGCCTGCGACGCCGATTGCTCCGCTCGCTGCTCAGCGGTC
>DASXIA010000433.1:0-20476 GCA_036488155.1 Streptosporangiaceae bacterium
AACCGCTCGAGTACAAGATCACGCAGTGCCCGGACGTCCCGCGCTCTCACCAGCAAGACGATGTCGGTGCCGCCTGAGACCAGCGCCGCGTGCTCCACCTGGCCTATCTGCATGAGCCGATCCCGCAGCGGCTTCCACGTCCGCTGGGCGATCTTGAGGTACACGTAGGCGGAGACCCCGTGTCCGTACCGTTCCGGGTCGATCGTCGCGGAGTAGCCAGTGATGACGCCGGCGCTCTCCAGGCGCTGAACTCTGGTGTAGGTCGCAGCCCTGGAGATATGCAGCTCCTGAGCAAGAGCGCGCATAGACATCCTGCCGTCGCGACGGAGGGCGTGCACTATCGCCCGATCGACATCGTCCAGAGCCGGATGGAGATCGGAACCGTCCGAGTTTGACACCATGTGCCGAGCATAAGGGAGAAATCGAGCCAATCGTCTCGTTACTCGGCCGTCTCACTGGACGAGTCGCCGCCAGCCGCAGCGGTGCGCCATTCGTCCAGCGGGGCCGGCCGGAGCCGGACCAGTGAGAGCCATTCGGCCTGCACTCGGCGGTAACACTGGACAGTCGTCTCGTTTCCTGCCGCTCATCTGGAGTTATGGCCGCCGATCGGCGTAGTTTCGGGGCAAAGCACGTGGAAAGGACGCGCCGTGAGCACTCCCGCCGGCAACGGCCGAGCGGCGCTGGGCGACATCCGCCTGCCTAGCACGACGCCGCTGCAGCTGATCGATCCGGACGGCACGCAGGGCAACAATCCAGGCGACCTGACGCTGCCCGCGCCAGATGTCCTCGTCGAGGTGTACCGGCGCATGGTCCTCGGCCGGCGCCTCGACTCTCAGGCCACAGCGTTGACCAAGCAGGGCAGGCTCGCCGTCTACCCGTCCTCGCGCGGTCAGGAAGCCTGTGAGGTCGGGGCGGTGCTCGCATTGCGCGAGCAGGACTGGCTCTTCCCCACTTACCGGGATTCCGTCGCGATCTTGACCCGGGGAGTGGACCCGGTCGAGGTGCTGACGCTGCTGCGCGGCGACTGGCACTGCGGCTACGACCCGTACGAGCATCGTGTCGCCCCCCAGTGCACTCCGCTTGCCACCAACACGCTGCACGCCGTCGGCCTCGCCCATGCGGCTCGGGTCAAGCACGATGACGAGGTGGCGCTGGTCCTGCTCGGCGACGGCGCAACCAGCGAGGGAGACACGCACGAGGCGCTGAACTTCGCGGGAGCGTGGAAGGCACCGGTGGTCTTCTTGGTGCAGAACAATGGCTACGCGATCAGCGTCCCGGTTTCCAAGCAGACCGCGGCGCCGACCCTCGCCGCAAAAGGCCTGGGCTACGGCATCCCGGCACTGCTTGTCGACGGCAATGATCCCGCCGCCGTGTACGCGGCCACGCGGGCCGCCGTCGGGCGGGCCGCGGCCGGTCAGGGACCGACCCTCATCGAGGCGATCACTTATCGCATCGAGGCGCACACCAATGCCGACGACGCTTCCCGGTACCGGGCCGGCGACGAGGTACAAGCCTGGCTAGCCCGCGATCCGATATCCCGGCTGGAGGCATACCTGCGGACGGCTGGACGCCTGGATGATGCCGCCGTCGACGCGCTTGCGGCTGAGGCCGAACAGCGGGCGGCCACCTTGCGCGAACGCATGAACACCGAGACCGAGCCCGACCCGGCAGCGCTATTCACGCACGTCTACGCCCGCCCCACCGCGGTTCT
Source organism: Streptosporangiaceae bacterium (assembly GCA_036488155.1). Taxonomy (GTDB): domain Bacteria; phylum Actinomycetota; class Actinomycetes; order Streptosporangiales; family Streptosporangiaceae; genus JAJYUU01. The sequence goes on from DASXIA010000433.1 coordinate 1,712, forward strand.
GGAGCAGCAGCGCCAGGACCTTCTCGCCGGGTTCGAGGACGAGTGAGCGCCGGCATGCTCTCGCCAGCCAAGCGCGCTGAAGACGCGAAGCCGAAGGCGCCGCCGACGACGATGGCCGCGGCGCTCAACGCCGCCCTTGCGGACAGCCTGGCCGCTGACGACCGGGTACTGGTCTACGGCGAAGACGTCGGCCCTCTTGGCGGCGTCTTCCGGATCACCGACGGGCTGGCAGCACGATTCGGGGACGACCGGGTCTTCGACACCCCCATCGCCGAATCGGGGATCGTGGGCACCGCAATCGGCATGGCCATGAACGGCCTGGTCCCTGTAGTGGAGATGCAGTTCGACGCCTTCGCTTACCCCGCCTTCGAGCAGATCACTAGCCATCTGGCCAAGCTGCACAACCGCACCCGAGGACGCATCGCGCTGCCGATTGTTGTCCGCATCCCGTATGGCGGTGGCATCGGCGGCGTCGAGCACCACTGCGACTCCTCCGAGGCGTATTACGCCCACACCGCCGGGCTGCGGGTGGTCACTCCGTCGTCGCCAGCGGACGCCTACCGGTTGCTGCGCCAGTCGATCGATTGCCCGGACCCGGTCATCTTCCTCGAACCCAAGCGCAGGTACTGGTCGAAAGAAGCCGCGACGCTGACCACGGACGGGCTGGCGATCGACCGGGCCGCCGTCCGCAGGGCCGGCCGCGACGTCACCCTTATCGCCTACGGCGGCACCGTGGCGACCGCACTAGAGGCGGCTGAGGCCGCCACCGAAGAGGACTGGGACGTCGAGGTTGTGGACCTGCGTTCGCTGTCGCCGTTCGACGACGCGACGCTCGTCGAGTCAGTGCGGCGCACCGGCCGCGCGGTAGTCGTGCACGAGGCGTCCGGGTTCGCCGGCTACGGCGCGGAAGTCGTCGCCCGGCTCACCGAGCAGTGCTTCCACTACCTCGAGGCACCAATCCTGCGGGTGACAGGCTTCGATATCCCGTACCCGCCGCCGAAACTGGAGACGTATCACCTGCCGACCGCCGACCGGATTCTCGACGCGATCGCCCGGCTGCAGTGGGACGACCATGGCTGACTTCACGCTGCCGGATCTCGGCGAAGGCCTGGAGGAAGCGGAGATAGTCGCCTGGCACGTGAATATAGGTGACCGGGTCGAAGTCGATCAGGTCATCGCAGAGGTCGAGACTGCCAAGGCCGTCGTGGAAGTGCCCGTGCCGTACGCCGGAGTCGTTGCCGAGTTGCATGCGGCGGCGGGCGACACCGTCGCGGTCGGCCGGCCGCTCATCACCGTCACCGCCGACGAGGCGGGCCCCGGCTTCCGCGAACCCGGCATCGTGGTGCCGTCAGCCCCGGCACCGTCAGGTGCGGACGACGTATCTGCCGACGACAGCGGCAACGTCCTGGTCGGCTACGGGACGAGCGCCGATGTCCGGCGGAACCGGCCCGGGCTGCGGCGCACGGCCGCCCGGCCGCCGGTCCAGGCCGTGCCCGCGAGCACGGCGCCGGAGCCACGCCGCAGCGGCCCGGTCCCGGTGATCTCTCCGCTCGTCAGGAAACTTGCCCGCGACGCGGGCCTGGACCTGAACACCATCGCCGGCATTGGCCCGTCCGGGCTTGTGCGTCGCGACGACGTACTGCGGGCCATCGCCGAGCGCGATGCCGCGGCTGCGCCCGCCGCCGCGGCGCCACTCCCCTCGCTGGGTGGCACGTCGCCGGCCGGCACCTCGCCGGGCGGCACCCGGATTGCCCTGCGCGGACTGCGCCGCGCGATGGCCGACAATCTGATGCGCTCCCGGCGAGAGATTCCCGATGCCACAGTCTGGGTGGATGTCGACGCCACCGAATTCCTCGCCGCCCGCAGTGCTATCAACGCCAAGAAGACTGAGCAGCCGGTCAGCCTTCTCGCGCTGCTGGCCCGGTTCGCCCTGCTCGGACTGAGCCGCTACCCGGAGCTGAACGCGCGGGTCGAGCCGGAGGAGATCGTCATTCCCGGCTACGTCCACCTCGGCTTCGCTGCTCAGACCGATCGAGGGCTGCTCGTGCCAGTTGTCCGGGATGCGCACCTGCTGTCGACGCGCGAACTGTCAGCCGCGCTGGCAGCCCGGACGGCAGCGGCGCGGGCTGGCAGCCTCAGCCCGGCCGACCTCACTGGCAGCACGTTCACGGTCAATAACTACGGCGTGTTCGGCGTTGATGGCTCGGCCGCCATCATCAACTACCCGGAGGTGGCCATCCTCGGAATGGGGCGGATCATTGACCGGCCCTGGGTAGTGGACGGACAGCTTGCCGTCCGGAAGATGACACAGCTGACCCTGGCGTTCGACCATCGCGCCTGCGACGGCGGCACGGCCGGCGGATTCCTCCGCTTCGTCGCGGACTGCATCGAGTCCCCCGTGGCGGTACTCGGCGAGCTATGACGCCGACCTAGCGCGTCGGTTAGTCACTGTCATAGTGGTAGCTGGCTTGGATAAGGATCAGTTCGTCGTCGGTTACGCCGTAGACGAGCCTGTGCTCGTCGTCGATGCGCCGCGACCAAAAGCCCGACAGGTTGCGGCGCAATTGCTCCGGTTTCCCGGTTCCGTCAAACGGAGTGCGCCGGGCTTCCTCGATAAGCCGGAGGAGGCGGCGCAGCATCTTCTTGTCGGCTAAGGCCCAGTAGGTGAAGTCGTCCCAGCCCTGCGGATGGAAGACGATGTTCCTCAACGCGCATCGCCTTCGTCAGCCGCCGCCTGAAGTTCCTCCATGGTCTTGGTGATCAGGGAACGACCGCGGCGCACATCATCAGCGGCTGCCATCAGACGGGCCGCATTTGCCGGCGAGCGAAGCAAGTAGTCGGTTTCCGCCATGGACTCGTAGTCGTCGGCTGCTACCAGATATGCCCGGCCATTGTTTGAGACGATCTCGACGGCAGCGCGGTCATCGTTCACTTGCTTGATCAGCGGGAACAACCTCTTGCGTGCCTCAGACGCCGTGATAGCCATCGGAACCCTACCTAGTTCGTGTGGTACTGCGCCAAGGTACCACTCGGCGTCCAGCAGATCGCGGCACCTGCACTTCGAGGCCGCTGGCAGAGGCGCCGAAGTCCGGCGCGTTAACCGGGTCGCGCCGGACTTCGGCTGATCAGGGGGCCGGACTCAGGTCCGGTTCAGCGCGCCTTCGGCACGGCGGGCATCCTCGCCATTAGCGACCGGCACCGGACCTGCGCCATCTCGGGTGGCTTCCTGGTCCTCGTCCCGTTCGCCGGCCAGGCCAGGCGGCAACCAGGCCAGCCATCTCGGCAGGTACCAGGCGCGCTCGCCGAGCATGGCCAGCGCGGCCGGGACGAGGATCCCGCGTACCACGGTGGCGTCGATCAGTACCGCGGCGGCAAGCCCGATGCCCAGCATCTTGAGCGCGACGATCGACAAGGTGGCGAGGATGGAGAACACCGCCACCATGATCACCGCGGCGCTGGTAACCACTCCGGCGCTGCTCGCTATGCCGCCGATCACGGCTTCCCTCGTCCCGGCTCCGCGTGACCGCAGCTCGCGGATGCGGCTCAGGATGAACACGTGGTAGTCCATGCTCATCCCGAACAAGAAGACGAACAGGAACAGCGGTACCCAGGACACGATCGCGCCGAAACCGGTGTAGCCGAGCGTGCCTTGCAGCCTGCCGTCCTGGAAGATCAGCGTGATCAGCCCGTAGGCGGCGCCGACCGACAGCAGGTTCAGCCCGATCGACACCAGCGGTATGGCGATTGACCTGAACGCCACCAGCAGCAGGACGAATGCCAGGACCGCGACCACCGCGAACACCAGCGGAACGCGGGAATGCAGGTCGACGATCTCGTCGTAGTTGTTCGCGGTCTCGCCGCTGACGGCGTAGCTGATCCGGCTGACCTTGCCGAGGGTGGCCGGCAGCACGCGATCGCGCAGATCAAGCAGGGCAGCGTCGGAGCTCGCGTTCGTGCCGTCGCCTTGCAGCGGGACGTCGACGACGAGCGCCCGGCCGCCGGCGATAACCGATGTCGTGATAGGCGGGCGGATCGGCCCGGTCGCGGTGGCCGATCGCCGCAACGCGGCCACCGCCGCGGTCACCGCCTGGCCGTCGAGGCCCTGACCGGTCACGACTACCTGGGCCGGCGACGGCGCCTGCGGGAAGGCGGCCTGGATCCGGTTTGCGGTCTGCACGACGGGCAGCTTGGCGGAGAATCCGCCGTCGGCCGGGTTGCCCAGCCGCATGCCCAGCGCGGGTGCCGCCAGCGCGAGCAGCGCGACGGCAGCCACCGCGGCCCACGCGGCCGGCCGTCGTACCACCCGGCGTACCACAGCGGTCCACAGCCGCGAGGGCCTAGAGGCGGTCCGGCGCCGGCCGAGGAACGGTATCCGGCCCCGGTCGGCCCACGGACCCAGCCAGGACAGCAGCGCGGGCAGGAACGTGAGCGATCCGATCACCGTGACGCCGACCACGGCGATCGTGCCCAGGCCGATCCCCGTGAAGACCGAAGCGCCGGTCAGGAACAACCCGCCCAGCGCGATCATCACGGTGAGCCCGGAGACCACGATGGCCCGCCCTGAGGTGCGTGCCGCGATCCGCAGGGCCTCGTCTGTGCTTCGGCCCTTGCTGCGCTCCTCCCGCTCGCGGCGCAGGTAGAAGAGCGAGTAGTCGATGCCGACTGCCATGCCGATGATGAGCACGACCTCCGAGGTGCTCGAACCGGTCGGCAGCCACTGGCCGATGACCGAGGTCAGGGAGATCGCCGAGATGACGGCGGTGCCGGCCAGCAGGAGCGGGATCCCGGCAGCGATCAGCGCGCCGAACACGGCAACCAGCAGGATCAGGGTGATCGGCAACGAGGTCGACTCGGCCTTCCTGAAGTCTCGGCTGAGCACGGCGCTGATGACCCGATCCTGACTGGCAGCGCCGGTTTCGGCGATCCGCAGGCCCGGGTACCGGGCCTGCACTGCCGCAACCGCGTGCAGCGCAGGCACCACCGCCTGGTCCTCGTTAGCTCCGGTGACATTGAAGGTAACGAGCACCGACCGGCCATTGGCCGACACCAGCGAACTGCCGGCCGGGCTCAGCGGGGACCGGATGTCCGAGGCGGTGGACTTGGGAAGCCTGCTCAGCGCACTGACGACCTGCCGGGTAGCCTGGCGCAGCTGCGGGTCGCTTCCGAACGTGCCACTGTCCCGCGCTTGGATCAGCACATCCTCGGCCGGCGGCGGCCCGTTGTCGTGGAGCCTGGCCAGCGCCCGCTCGGCGACGCCTGACTGACCAGGGTCATACTGCGGCACGTTCTTTGCGGCAATGCTCTGGCCGGCCACGAACACGATCGCGACTAGGGCAAGCCAGCCGAATACGGCGGTCTTGCGATGCCGCGCGCTCCAGCCGGCGATCCGCTCAACGAGCGGGCTCCTGGCCGGTCTGCCGCGGTGGCGGCGGGTAGTTTCGCGGCCAGGCCCTGTTTCGGGCAATACTGAACTCTGCGATTGGCGCATGGTGACCTCTCCTGGGAGTCGTGCGGTTTGTCGCGGTCTGGCCCTCGCCTGCGAGCTGGCACTCGCGGGCGGGGGCATCGTGCTATTGGAGCAACCGGTCGTCAGGCCGGACCTGACGCGGCGGTTCAGTGCCGATGAGCGGGCCGAGCGGGCCCGGGCCAGCGAGCACGGCCCGTGCCGGTGCTAGCGGGTCAGCCGGCCGCCGGAGGAGTGCCCTGGCCACCTGCGCGTGCAGCCGGGCGGCAGCAACCAGGACGTAGTTGAACAGCAGGAACAAGATCACGAAACCTGCCGCGACGAGAAGGGCCGTTGACATCGAGTGGACCCACAGCCCGTGAGCCCCTGGCACGTGCGGGCCGTGCGCGTAGTCGCCAATCAACACGCCGGAGACGCTCGGACCGTTGCAGTACCCGACACACACTCCCCGTGCATGGGAGTACCACAGCGGAAGCGCGACGCCGGCCAGGCAAATCGCCCACAGTGTGAAGACAACGGCGTCGAGCGCGAACAGCGGCGCCCAGAGGCCGACCAGGTAGCCGAGATCACGCCAGGTCGTGGCCTGGCCCCATCGGGCTCTGGCTTGCCGCCAGAGTCCGCCGCCCAGCGGGGCCGGGTAGTCAGCACTGACCGGTCGGGTGAAGACCTGCCGCAGCATGAACCGGTCGACACTCGCGCAGCCGCGGATCACCGCCGCCGCTGCGACGAGTAGCGGAAGCGCCGCAACGGTGATCCCGAAAACCAGCGCGAGCACGCTAGTACTGAGCGCGACCGCGAACAGGAGGGTGCTCACTATCAGGGAACTGAACAGGTAGCCAACTGATTGCCACAGGCTCGCCGAGAGGATTAGCCCAATCGGGTTGTGCCTGAGCGTGAGCCGGCTGTCTCCCGGTGGCCTCGCGCCCTGCGCCGCGGGCGCGCGTCGCGAGCTCATCCCACGTCCCGCATGAGCTTCTCGACCGCCGCGACCTTCTCGGTGAGCTTCGACAGCTCGGTGCGCAGCTGCTCCTGGTTGGCCACCGCGTCCTCGGCCAGCTTGCGGTAGTGCGCCATCGCGACGGCGTCGGCACGGTGCGCCTGCAACCGGAACCATGCCCAGACGATCACCGCGATGGATCCGAAGACCACCAGCGGAATGCCTACCGAGATGACAATCACCTGCACGGCGTGCGCAGCTGTGGTCGCTCCCGCCAGCGCGCCGGTCATCTTCCACTCTCCTTGCTCTGGTCGTGCTGCTCTTCGGTAGGCAGCGTTGGCTCAAGGCCCGACGCCTGGCTCGCCCGAACCGCGTCGGTAATTGTCGCGGCAGTCAGCGTGAGCTCGAAAGGCGCCAGCTCGAAGTACTTCATGGCCTTCCCATCGGTAGACAGTTCTAGGTGCCCGGTCACCAGTCCGGCCTTCTCGAGCCGATCCAGGTGCATATACAGCAGTGGTCGTGAGATCCCGAGCCTGCGGGCCAGTTCACTGACATGCACGCGGCCGTCCGACAGCTCGGCCATGACCCGCATCCGCTGCGGGTTGGCCACTGCCGTCAGCACGGCTAGCAGCTCGCTCTCGCTGGTCAGCTCAGACTCCGGGCGCTCGGTTTCACCTGTCAGTCAGAACTTACATATGCCTGTGCGGGCTGTCAACTGACAGGACCATCACGAGACCATTGGGGCCAGGCCGCCCGCCATCCTGGTGAAGACAGCCGGCCGGAACCGGCGGCGCATCTGATTAACGCGACCGGCTGCACAGGCTGCGGTTCTTAGACTGGCTGCGTGAGCTTCGCGCTGAACCTGCTGGCCGACGTGTCCTGGCGCCAGCAGCCAGTCGTGGGCGATCGGCCGCAGGCGCTGCTGGCGGCCCTGGCAGCGCGCGGCTGCCGGCCGGTGCCGGCCGACGAGCTAATCGAGCTGGTCTGGGGCGCAGAGCCGCCCGTCAACGGGCTCAAGAGCTTGCAGGTGCTGGTGTCGCGTACGCGGAGCGCATGTGGTGCCGACGCGATTGCACGCGACGGCGCCGGGTACCGGCTGGGTGCCACGCCGGACGAGATCGACAGCCTGCGGCTTTCCGAGCTTGTCCGGGACGCTGCGGCCGCGCTGGACCGGGATGCGGCGCTCGCCGACGAGCTAGCGCAGCACGCCGAGGCGCTAGCGGATGGTCTGCCCGCGGTGCTGGCCGACGGCGCTGGACCACTAGCAGAACTGCGCCGGGCGGCTGCCGCCGACGTTGACGCCGCCCGGCTGATCCGGGCTCGCGCAGCCAGCAGGAGGGGAGCCCATAGCGCTGCCCTTCCGCGCCTCGAGGCCGCGTGTGTAAACCGGCCGACCGACGAGTCCCTGCTTGCCGAGTTGCTGCGCAGCGAGGCCGCCGTCCGCGGGCCGGCGGCTGCCCTGGAACGTTACGAGCGGTACCGCAACGGCCTGCGCGAGCGCCTCGGCACCGATCCAGGGGAGCTTCTGCGGCGTGCCCACCGGGATCTGCTTGCGCTGGATCGGCCGGTGCGGCGGGGATTGCGGTACGACGCGACCGCGCTAGTCGGCCGCGATGACGACCTCGGCCGGCTGAGAGCGCTGACGGCGCGCTCACGGGTGGTCTCGATCGTCGGGGCTGGCGGGCTGGGCAAAACTCGGATGGCGCAGGCGATCGCGCGTGACGCGACGGTGCCGGCCGTCCACGTTGCTGAGCTGGCTGGGGTCACCGCAGCCGAAGACGTGGTGGGGGAGGTCGGGTCTGTGCTCGGAGTCCGCGACTCTATCCAGGGGCGCCGGGTGCTCACCGCGGAGCAGCGGGCCGACGTCCGCGGGCGGCTCGCGCAGCGGCTCGCGCAGTCGCCTGGCCTGCTGGTGCTCGACAACTGCGAGCACCTGATCGACGCTGTCGCCGACCTGGTGGCGTTCTTGGTATCAGCCGCGCCCGACCTGCACGTGCTCACGACAAGCCGCGCGCCCCTCGGCATTGCGGCCGAGCGCGTCTACTTGCTCGGCGAGCTGCAGACAGACGACGCGGTCGAGCTGTTCCGGGACCGGGCAGTCGCCGCGCGGCCGAGCGTGCTGCTCCCTGAGCAGACGGTAACGAGTATCGTCAGCCAGCTAGACGGCCTGCCGCTGGCGATCGAGCTGGCCGCAGTACAGGTGCGCGCCATGGCAGTTGAGGAGATCGACCGTCGGCTGGAGAACCGGTTCGCGCTGTTGCGCGGTGGTGACCGCAGTGCCCCCGACCGGCACCAGACGCTGCTGGCGGTCATCGACTGGTCGTGGAACCTCCTGGACGCTGACCAGCGCCGAGCGCTGCGCTCGCTGGCGTTGTTCAACGACGGGTTCACCCTCGAGGGAGCCGAGGCAGTGCTTGGCGGTGATGCCGTAGCCGCAATCCAGGGCCTTGTGAGCCAGTCGCTGCTCGGCATCAGGGAGACCGCTCTTGGCGTCCGCTACCGGATGCTGGAGACCGTACGCGAGTTCGGCCTTATGCAGCTCGTCGACGCGGGCGAGGACCGCGAGGCGCGCGCGTCGCTGCGCTGCTGGGCAATCGGATACGCGCGCAAGTACGGCGCCCGCCTGACGAGTCCTGACCAGTTCTCGGCGATCGACGCCCTGGTCGCAGAGGAGACCAATCTGGCCGATGAGCTGCGCGCTGCCATCAAGGACCGGGACCGCGACACACTAGTTGAGCTGCTGGCCACGCTCGGCATGTTCTGGACTATCCGCGGCGAGCATGCTCGCCTGATTACCGTGGCCGACGCCGTCGCGGAAGCCCTCCGCGACTGGCGGCCGCCGCCGCAGCTGTACCAAGCGACCTGTGCGGCTGTCGCGATCACGCTGACCAACACGATAATCGGCGGCACCGCGAGGTTTGCCGAGCTGCAGGCTCTGCTGAGGCGACTCAGTGCCGACGCAGGCCTCCACGGTCCCATGGCCGGACCGGCTGCCGTCTTGCTCGCGTATGACCAGGCGGACCCTGTCGCAACCCTGCATCACCTAGAGCGGCTAGCGGATGATCGCGAGCGCGGCACCGCGGTCGCGGCGTGCCACTGGCTGAGCAACCTTCGTGAGAACGCCGGCGATCCGGTAGGCGCGATCGAGGCAGCTCAGCGTGCGCTGGCGCTAGCCGACGGCGACAGCCCATGGTCAACCGCGATGCCACAGGCCTTGCTGGCACAGCTCACCTTGCACGTCGGCGATCGTGCCGCGGCGGGCGAGTACGCCAGCGCGGCGCTGCCGGTGATGCACCGGCTCGGTGCCGGCGACGATGAGATGCAGCTGCGCGCGCTGCTCGCTTCTTGTGCCATCGCCGAGGGGCGGTTTGCAGACGCTGAAGCTGAGCTTGACCAGATGGACAGCCTCAGCGAGAGCTGGACCGGCTTCGGCGGAAGGGCCTTCCAGGATGTCTGCCGTGCCGAGCTGATACTGGCGCGGGGCGACCACGCGGCCGGCCTGGCCCTCTACCGCGACTGCAAGGCGCGGATGCGGGAGCTCGCGTTTCCCGGCGTCGCCAATACCGGCCTCGAGCCGTGGGCGCTCTTTGGCGCGTCGCTTGCACTAGCCGCCCATGCGCGCTACGCGACGCAGGCCGACCTGACGCACGGGGATGCGCTGTTCCGCGCTTGCCGCGCTGACGCGCTGAGAGTGCTGACCGCGGCGGACAGCGATCTGGACTACCCGATTGCCGGGCAACTGCTGTTCGCTCTCGGAGCATGGGGCCTGCTGCGCCGGCCGGCGCCGGCCGAAGACGCAATCCGCCTGCTCGCACTCGCCGGGCGGTTCGCCTACAACCAGGCCGTCCCGACACTGATGTGGGAGCGAATTACCCCGGCCGCCGAGGAAGCGGCGCCCGGCAGAATCGCCAAGTACCAGACCCAGTACGCGGGTCGGCGCCCGGCAGGCCTGCTGGCAGAGGCCTGCCGGGCGGTCGAGCGGCTCCCTGGCTGACACCACATGCGGACCGTTAGATGTGCCGCTTGTAGCTGTACACCGAGAGCGGCGCGAAGATCACGATCACTGCCAGGCCGGCCAGCACCGTCCAGCCGACCTCGCCGCTGATCACGCCGTGGTTGGCGAGGTCGCGGGCAGCCGACACCAGGTGCGAGACGGGGTTGACTTTGACGAAAGCCGCCAGCGCTGCGGGCAGGGTGCGGACCGGCACGAACGCATTGGACAGGAAGGTCAGCGGGAACAGGATCAGCATTGAGATCCCCTGTACGCTGCGGGCGTTGCGAGCGATCGTCCCGATGAACGTGAAGATCCACGCGAGAGCCCATCCGGTGAAGATCGCCAGCAGTATCGCGCCGAGGACGCCGGGCGCCCCGCCGCCGGGACGGTACCCGATGACCACTCCCATGACGAACGTCAGCCCGGCGGCGATGAGATAGCGCACCAGGTCCGCGACCATCGGGCCAGCCAGCGGGGCGATCCGGGCGATCGGCAGCGACTTGAACCGGTCGAAGACGCCCTTGTCCATATCCTCGCGAAGCTGCACCCCGGTGGCCATGCAGGTGGTCAGCACGGTCTGGGCGACGATGCCCGGGATCAGCAGGGGCAGGTAGCTCGTGACATTGCCGGAGATAGCGCCGCCGAAGATGTACGCGAACATCGCCGTGAACAGCAGCGGCTGAATGGTGACGTCGAAGAACTGCTCCGGATTGCGCCGCATTTTCTTCAGCGCTCGCCACGCCATAGAGAAGGTCTGGCTCGAAGTCTCGGCGAGACTGGTATGCGGGCGCGTGCGGGCGACAGCGGTCGCCGGATCGACAATCGGCATCCTCGCCCGGACGCCCTCTGGCGCCTGCCTGGCGGTTACGGCGCTCATCTGGCCTCCATGAACAGCTCGTCTCGGCTCGATTCGTCTGACTGCACTGCGTCGCCGGTGTCATGGCCGGTGAGGGCGAGGAATACCTCGTCGAGCGTTGGCTTAGACACGCTCACCGACGAGATCGTCAGGCCGGCCTGCCGAAGCGCGATCAGCACGTCAGCAGCGCCGTCGGCAGTGTCGAGGGGAACAGTCATCCGGCCCGATTCGGGTGACATGACTGGCTCCCGGCCGGCCAGCCGCCGGACCACTTGCCCGGCAAGGTCCTGATCGGCGCCCTCGGCGAGCTGGAGCTGCAAGGCTGAGTTGCCGATCGAGGTCTTCAGCTCGTCCGGGGTGCCCTCGGCGACCTTACGACCGTGGTCGATGACCGCGATCCTGTCGGCGAGCTGGTCAGCCTCGTCGAGGTACTGGGTGGTGAGCATGATCGTGCAGCCCTCGGCCACCAGGCCCCGGATCGTGTCCCACATCTGGCCGCGCGTGCGGGGATCCAGTCCGGTGGTCGGCTCGTCCAGGAAGATCAGCGGCGGCCTGGTGATCAGGCTGGCCGCCAGGTCCAGGCGCCGGCGCATGCCGCCGGAGAACTGGGAGAGTGGCTTGTTCGCGGCATCCTCGAGACCGAACTGCGCCAGCAGGCCGGCGGCAGTAGTGCGCGCGTCCGCCGATCGCAGGCCCTGCAGCCGGCCGAACAGCCACAGGTTCTCGGTTGCCGTCAAGTCCTCGTCAACCGACGCGTACTGCCCCGTGACCCCGACGAGCTGGCGCACCCGGTGCGGCTCGCGGGCTACGTCCACTCCGAACACCCGGGCTTGCCCGGCGTCGATCGGCAACAGCGTCGCTAGCATTCGTAGCGTCGTAGTCTTCCCGGCCCCGTTCGGGCCGAGCACGCCGAAGATCTCGCCTTGGCGGACCTCTAGGTCAATGCCGTCGACGGCACGCAGCTCCCCGAATCTCTTGACCAGCCCGCTGGCACAAACGCTGGCTGCAGTCGTCATCCTCGTGCTTCCTTCGCTGTCTGTTGGCCCATGCGGCAACCGTAGGCGGGCCCGGTTACGCCGTACCTACATCGCGGTTTCATGGCCCCTGTGCGCGTGTATCCGCGGCTGTCAGCCGGGCCGGACTTCACGCCCCACGGGGAGCGGTCAGCAAACACGCAACGTCGGCCACCAGCGTGACTAGTCCGCCGGCAACAATGAGTCCGTCACAGCCAGCCCTTCTCGCGTGCCGCGACGCCGGCCTGAAACCGGCTGGTCACCCCCAGGTCGCTCATCAGCTGGTGCATCCGGCGCTGCGTGGTCCGCATAGACCACGACCGGGACCGGGCTATCGCCGCGTCTGTCATGCCGGCTGCGAGCATCGCCAGCAGGACGGCAGTCTCCGGGTCTGGCATGCCATCCGCAGCGGCGCCGGGCGTGGCCGCTGTGCCGGGGATAGGGGCTGCCTTGACCCACTCGGCTTCGAACAGCGCGATCAGCGCATCGAGGATGGGCGACCGGTGGATGACGAACGTCGTGTCGATCGAGCGCGAACTGACCGCAGCCGGGATCAGCGCAAGCTGGTCGTCGGAGATGATCAGCTTGATGGGCAGCTCAGGCCGGGTGCGGGCCTGTTCCCCGGCAGCTGAGCTAGGGATGATGTCGTCGTGCATCCGGCCGGGGATCATTAGCGCCGCGCTGTCGTAAATGATGCGGTAGGTGACGCCGGCGGCGAGGCGGCTACTCTCCACCGAGTAGCTCGTGCCCGGGTCTTGCGAATAGGGCGGCCGGTCAAAGCCGCGTAGCTGACGCTCCGTCTGCTCGTAGACATGGACTGCGAGCCGGGCGATGTTCGGCGTACCGTGCACGACCTCGACGTGCGCGTCCGGGTGCCGCGCCCGGGAAGTCTCGAGGAACATCTCGGTAAGCCGGTGCATGGTGGCCCGAGCGTTCCGAAGTTCGCTTTCCCGCTGGGCGATCAGAGTGCTGATTGCCAAGTCTGGAGCGACGGCCCGATACCGGACAGGACGTCCGGTGACCCGGAATGCCAGGCCCAGCGACGCGAGGTTCTGCAATTCGGCCGCCGCCTGCCGCGGGGAGATAGCGCAGCGGTCGGCAACCTGTGCCGCGCTGAGCTGGTCAGTCTCGACGAGCTCGGAATAGACCCGCGCAGCCGTGCCGGTAATGCCGACCGCATCAAGCACTCCGCGGCACCTTCGCTCCGGCTAGCAAGCACGCGCTTCCAGCAGACGCCCTCACGGCGTAATTCTGCCATGTGGCAACTAGCCGCCACATATAACTTATTGTCCCGAGTGCCCTCTTCTGCCATGTTGTGCCCAGCTGTTCATGTGCTGCGCGTCACGTTTCCGGCGGGACGGAAGGCCCGCTCAGATCCGAGGGTGCGGGCTCGAAAAGAAGCTCCGGCGGAAGGAAGTTGATGAGGGCGACAGGGTGGATGCGGCGGAAGAAACTCGCCGCGGCGTCGGTCATGGTGTTGACGGTCGCCGGGCTGGCGGCCGGGGAGGCTGGCCCCGCCGCGGCCTCGGGCAGCCCGGCGCGGAGCATTGCAGGGCCGCCGGTCTCCGCAGGTACACCAGGTTCCAAGCTGACGAAGCCGACTGAGCGAACCGGCGTCGTACCGCACACGGTGATCGCCGTGCTGTCGGGCACGTCGGTCACCGGGAAGACGCTGCGGCGCGGCAGTGCCCTGCTGGCACCGAAGACATCGAATGCGGTCGTGAACACGGCGCTGGTCCGGCTGGGTGCCACGTCGATCCAGCCCGTCTTCAGCGGGCTCTCGTCCGGTACGGCGCAGGCGCTCACCTCGGCCGCGCGACAGCGGATCGGCAACGGCGCACTCAGCCTCGGCGACGTCGTGATTGTCCACGTCACCAAGGCAAGTGCCGCCTCGGCCGCGAGGACGCTCGCCGCTACGAGGGGTATCTCGTTCGCGGAGCCTGACCGGTACGTGGAAACTATGGACACTCCCGGCCGGGTACTGACCGGCAAGGTGAAGGCCACCCCGATCCGGCGGGCGGACGTCAGGGCCAGCACACCGGGATCGTCGCTGCTGCCGACCAACTACGGGCTTGAGTCTTCGCTGGACAGCTACCTGAACGCGCAGGGAGTCGACCTCGGCGGCGCATACGCCACCTTGCAGGAAAAGTACGGCCAGCTTCCCGGCACCGGCGAGACCATCACGAACGTCTCGGTCGGCGACCTCACTGACGCGTCGATGAAAGATCTCGAAGTCGCGGAGTACGGTCCCAACACGATCCTGCAGAACGGCCAGCGCTACCTTGATCTGCCGACCATGCCGCTGATCCCGGCGTACGTGGCGGAGCCGGACGGCTCGCTGAGCAGCACCGCCTCTGTCGAAGGGACAGGGGACCCGGTGCTCGACGAGATCGGGCTGGACTTCAGCGTGATGGCACCACTGCCGGATGCTGACCAGCGCCCAGGCGAGACCGGGTCAGGCCTGTCCGACCTGCTCGGAATCGCGCCCGGCGCGAAGTACCGACTGATAGTCCCCGCCACGCCCACGACAGTTCAGATCGCGCAGGCCTTCCTGGCCGCCGTCACCCAGCAGCAGCGGCCCGACGTGATCACCGCGAGCCTGGGCTTCGGTACCGACGTTCAGGGTTTCCCCGGGCGCTACCTCGAGGACGACCCGCTCATGCAGTCGGTCATAGCCGCGATCGTGCAGCACTACGGCGTCACGGTCGTGGACTCGGCCAACGATGGCACCCGGCTGTTCACGCCCACGGCGGTCGGGCCGGACGGCGGCGCGACGCCTACCAATGTCGCGCCCGGGCCGGCCGACGCGACCAGCATCGACGACGACCAGTTCTCCACCACGCCAAGTGAGGTCATCAACAGCGGCTCGATCGACGCGGGCGCGAGCACCACGGACGACACTCTGGCCATCCCCCCGCAAGACGGCGGTAACGCCTGGCGCAACCCGGCGTATGCCGAAACCCGGACGGACGGCAGCGGCAACTTCGCGAGCGGCTGGGGACAGCGGGTGACACTGTCCGCTCCCGGCGACAACATCCCGGCGTTCGTGCATGCCGGCGCCACCGCGGACTCCGTGGCCGTGGTTCTGAACGGCGGCACGTCGGCGTCGGCACCGGAGATCGCGGCCGCCGCGGCGGACGTCCTGCAAGCCGCGCGCCTCACCCACCAGCGGTACGGCCCGGCCCAGGTGACCGAGATCCTGAGGGAAACCGGCCAGAGGGTCGCGACGCCGCCGCAGGCTGACCAGCCTCTGAGCGTCGGCCCGCAGATCGATGTGACCGCGGCGGTTGACGCCGTGCTGAGCGCCGGCCACGTGTCGCAGCATGCGACGAGCATCGTCCGGCTGTCGGTGGCGCACCGGGTGGACATCAGCGCCACGGGTGCCGCGTTCACCGAGTACACCGATCCCGGCGAGATCGACCTTCAGGACCCCGTTGCCGGCTCCACCAGGGGCATGACCGGCGCGGGCGCGACCGGGCCGGTCACCTTCGCGGCCGACATCACCGGACAACGCGGGAACAACTACGCCCTCGTCGTGGGCGACAAGACGTTCGTCAACACCTCCGACTACATCCGGGTAACGCCCGCTGAACTGCTGGCGGCAGTCGGCCAGCCGCTCACGTCGGCGGCAAGCCGGACCGTTACCGTCACCTACCAGGTGCGGCAGGACAGCCATGTGCTCGCGCAAGCCAGCGACACGCTGACAATCGGCCCGTACGACGGCACCTCCACGTTTGCCCCTGCCCCGGTGGCTCCCCGCGTCGTAGCCTCCGGCAAGTCCGTGACGGTCTCCTACAACCTGACCGGCGTGACGACGGTCAGTGACCCTGAGCTCGTCGTTTCCACCGCCGGCCACTGGAGCCCGACGCTCGGCCCCACGTTCAACGCCGCGTACTCGGTACCGTTGTCCAACCTGACCGGGACCGTCATGTTGCCCGCAGCGGCGTTCGGCGACGGCGGCGGCATCTACGGGATCGGCATCGAGCAGGACAGCCACAGCGGCTTGTACGGAGCGTTCGCACCGGTGCGGGTGACCGGCTTCCCAGCCGGGTTCACTGCCGTCGCCCGACCGTCAGCGCCACTGCTTGCCACGCCCGGCGCCTTGCCTGGCCACGCCGCCATAGTCAGCCGCGCCGAGCCGGATTTCACCTTGGACTGGAACGCCGGGCCGCAGGCGGCGGGCGCGATCCTGGAAATCTCCGCTCCGGCCCCAACGTTCTACGGGTCCTACAACACCTTCAGCAACCCGAACGGGACGCAGCGCGACGCTGACGGCTACGACGCCGGCTCCGTTTTCTACAAGAAGCTGCCGGCCGCCGCGGGATCGCAGACGTTCAGCGCCCTCGCGCTCGGGCTGCCCAGTTCGCTGAGCTACGACGTCCGCATCCTGCCGACGAGCCGGTCGGGCGCCGTGGCCGGGCAAGCGTCCCCGACGTCGTTGCTTGCGCTGAACGACGGCCTGGCGCCCGGCGGTGACATCATTGACAACTTCGCCATGGCCGGGGCGAACTCGGTCGTCTCGATCGTCGGCCAGGACGGCTCGCACGTCCTGAACTACGACCCGGCGACCGGCACCTACGGCTCGGTCATCGCATCAGACACCTCAGGCGGCCAGTTCTACGTCTTCGGCGTCGACCCGTCAGCCCACACCGTGCTGGTCGACGATGCCCAGCCCGTCAGCCTGACGACCTGGACCGACCACCTGGAGCTGTACGACACACAGACCGGTTCGCTGGTCGGGACCCCGGACCTGTCCGGGTACACGCTCAAGGGCGGCCTGGTGGACGCAGCCCACGACCGCGCCGACCTGCTCGCGAAGGACAACTCGTCCGGCGACGACGAGGTCATCGCGGTCAGCATGACGACCGGCGCCGTCACCAGCGTGACGGACGCGGACGACGGCACGCTGTCGCCCGGCTCGCTGAAGAACATCGTTGTCGACGACGCGACCGGTGAGGTGTATGCCACCGTCGGATCCGGCGCCCTACTGTGCTTCGGCGGCGGTACGTCCATCGCCGAGGTGGACCCTGGGACCGGCGCGGTCACTGTCACCACTGGCGGCACCCACTGCGACACCGACCTCGCGGTCGACTCCGCGGCCGGGAACCTGATCTCCGTCAACTACCGGTCCGTGTCGCTCAACATCCCTGGCACCAGCTCGCTGGTGGTAATGCCCGAGGCGAATCCGTCGGACGACTCGGTCTACCCGCTGCGTACCGGTGCACCGCTCCAGCTGGCGGCCGACCCGGTCCACCATCTGGCGCTTGTCTTGTACAGCTCGCCTCCCGTACCCGCGAGATTCGGGGCGACGCCAACAGACAGCAACTTCATGTCGGTGATCGACGTCGTCGACACCAGCACCGGGCGCATCGTCAAGACGATCGAGGACTTCAGCGCCTCGTCTGTCTATGGCTATCCCTTCGGCGCAACCAATGCCGGGATCCAGCTCGACCCGGCGACTCGGACCGGGTACATGTTCGCCCCCGGTGACGACCAGATCCAGCAGTTCTCTTACTAATCCCTAATCCGCTAGCCCCGGCAACGCGGCAGGCGCGAGCGCCTCAGATCCTGCCCATTGGTCAGTCGAGGTAGTCCCGGAGGACCTTGGATCGGGACGGGTGGCGCAGCTTCGACATGGTCCTGGCCTCGATCTGCCGGATCCGCTCCCGGGTGACCCCGTAGACCTTGCCGATCTCATCAAGGGTCTTGGGTTGCCCGTCGGTCAGCCCGAACCGCATGGACACCACGCCGGCCTCGCGCTCGGAGAGGGTGCCGAGGACCGAGTGCAGCTGCTCCCGCATCAGGGTGAAGGTGACCGCCTCGCCGGGCTGGATGGCCTCGGAGTCCTCGATCAGGTCCCCGAACTCGCTGTCGCCGTCCTCGCCGAGCGGGGTGTGCAGCGAGATCGGCTCCCGGCCGTACTTCTGCACCTCGATGACCTTCTCGGGGGTCATGTCGAGCTCGGCCGCAAGCTCCTGGGGGGTGGGCTCCCGGCCCAGGTCCTGCAGCACCTGCCGCTGCACCCAGGCGAGCCTGCTGACGGCCTCCACCATGTGCACCGGAAGGCGGATCGTCCGGGACTGCTCGGCCATCGCGCGGGTGATCGCCTGCCGGATCCACCAGGTGGCGTAGGTGGAGAACTTGTAGCCCCTGGTGTAGTCGAACTTCTCCACGCCGCGGATCATGCCGATGTTCCCCTCCTGGACCAGGTCCAGGAACAGCATCCCGCGCCCGGTATACCGCCTGGCCACCGACACGACCAGGCGCAGGTTGGCCTCCACCAGGTGGCCCTTGGCCCTCCTGCCGTCCTCGGCGACCAGCTCAAGGTCTGCCCGCGCCTGCGCGGAAAGGCCCCGGCCGCCCGCGGCGAGCTTCTGCTCGGCGAACAGGCCCGCCTCGATCCGCTTGGCCAGCGCAACCTCCTGGCCGGCGCTGAGCAGCGGGACCCGGCCGATCTGCTTGAGGTAGTCCCTGACCGGATCGGCGCTGGCGCTGGCGACT
>DASXIA010000457.1:0-10836 GCA_036488155.1 Streptosporangiaceae bacterium
ATGGGCCGCTCTGCGCTGGCCTGGCAAGTTACCTTGTTCATGGGGCTGCAGAGCCTCTCCTACTACGCCACGCTGTCCTGGTTCCCGACCATGTTCCGCGAGCGCGGAGTCAGTGCGGTCCATGCCGGGGACTTGCTCGCGCTGATGAACCTCGGCAACGCCGTGACCTGCCTGCTGATCCCGGTCCTGGCACACCGGGCGGCCGACCAGCGCAAGCTGGCCGTCGCGGCGGTGGTCGCCACCGCGGCGGGCGTCGCCGGCGCTGTCCTCGGGCCGGCCGCGCTGGCCCCGGAGTTCATCGCCGTGCTGGGCCTTGGCCAGGGTTCGACGCTCGGGCTCGCCGTCTTCTACACCATGGCGCGCGCCCCCGATCCGGCAAGCGCGGCTTCGCTGTCCGCGTTCGCTCAGGGTGCTGGCTACCTGCTGGCGAGCATCGGCCCGCTGACGATCGGCTTCCTGCACGACGCCAGCGGCAGCTGGACGCTGCCCGGAGTGGTCCTGCTCGGGGTGGCGGCGGCGCAGCTGATCTGTGGCTGGCTAGCTGGCCGGGCGCTGACAGTGCCGGGCGCCATGCTCCGCCGCGTCAGGCCGGTGCCTCAGGAATAGCGGCCGTTGACTCACGCATATTGCAGTGGCCGTCGTAGCAGCCACTGGAGGAAAGTGCGCCGCGGCGGTCGTGCCTTGAAGCTTCCGCTGGACACCTGGCCGGAGACCTGCACTCGCAAAACGACCGGGACGTCGTGGCCACGATGCGCCTTGACACCGACGCTGCCGCTGCGGACCGCCACGTCGTCGGTGTCGACGACGATCCCCGGCCGGGTCACGAGCACCAGGCTGCCGCTGTGCACGTCGATATCCAGCCGCAGTTCGGGGCTCGAGATCGAGGCCCTCGTCAGGTCCAGCTTGACGCTGCCGCTGGCGACGTTGATCTCCATGCGCCGCGGCACCAGCCACTGGCCGTCACGCTTGGCCGAGCCGCTGCCGCAGTCGATCTTGACTAGCTCCTTGGCTCCTGGATGCACCACGCCGGCTGACTGCGCCAGGCCAGCTGGCAGCGGCGCCGCGGGCAGATCGGTCGTCAGGATGGCCAGTTCGCTGTAGGTGCGAGCCGTCAGCGCGGCCTCAAGCCGCTCATCGAGTTCGTCGGCCGTCAGACGGCCATCGCCCGCGGCGACTCGCAGCAGCTCGACGATCCGGTCCCGGTCGGCGTGCGACGCTCGCAGTTCCGCCTGGGCCGGTGGCTCAGCTGGCCGGTCCACCGGGGAAACTTCGCCAGTCATGGGACATACTGTAGGGGCCGAGCGTGGCAGGCGGAACGGGCTCCGCGACGCGACGCGCCGCGACTTCCGGGCGAAGGCGGGCCTTCGGCAGGCCAGATCCAATGCGGCAAGCGGATCGAGCGGAAAATAGACTCACGCTGTATTGTCTGGCAATGCGCCAGGTTTGTGCCGGACGGCCGGGCCGCCCTCGGGCGCTAGCCGCCGGGCGCGGCCGGGTAAGTAGCGCGATGAGACAACTGGCAGTTGGACAACTTCAGGCCCAGGCACTGGCAAACTCGGTCGGCGAGCCACCTGCCAGCAGCGGGCGCGGCCGATCACACGAGGAGCAGATCTAGTGAGCTTGCTGGAGCGCATCCGCAGCCCGCGGGATGTCAAGGATTTCAGCGCAGAGGAGCTGCCCCAGCTAGCCGCGGAGCTCCGCGATCACTTGATCAAGGTCGTCACCAGGAACGGCGGCCACCTGGGCCCGAACCTCGGCGTAGTGGAGCTCACCATCGCCCTCCACCGGGTCTTTGATTCGCCGGTCGACCGGATCGTGTTCGACACCGGCCACCAGTCCTACGTCCATAAGCTGCTTACCGGCCGGTATCCGGAATTCGACACGCTGCGGCAGCGCCACGGCATCACCGGCTACCCCAGCCGTAGCGAATCGGACCATGACCTGGTCGAGAACTCGCACGCATCGACCAGCCTGTCGTACGCCGACGGGCTGGCCAAGGCGTATCAGTTGCGCGGTGAAACGCACCGCAGCGTCGTCGCTGTCATCGGAGATGGCGCGCTGACCGGGGGCATGGCCTGGGAAGCGCTGAACAACATCGCGGGCGCCAAAGACCGCCGCGTCGTCATCGTGGTCAACGACAACGGCCGGTCCTACCAGCCGACCATCGGCGGTCTCGCTGACCACCTGGCCTCAGTGCGCGTTTCGCAGCGCTACGAGCAGGTCCTCGACTACATCAAGACATCTCTGTCGCACACGCCGCTGGTCGGGCCGCCGTTGTTCGAGACGCTGCACGGGATCAAGAAGGGCCTGAAGGACGTCCTGCAGCCGCAGGTGATGTTCGAGGACCTCGGCCTCAAATACCTCGGGCCAGTCGATGGCCACGATGAGTACGCGGTCGAGCATGCGCTGCGCCGTGCCCGCGACTTCGGGGGCCCGGTCCTGGTGCATGTCATCACCCGCAAGGGCTTCGGCTATCCGCTGGCCGAGGAGAATGACGAGGACAACCTGCATCAGGTCTCGCCTGCGCCGCCCGCAGGCCCTCCTCAGGCGGCGAGCAACGGCAAGTCAGTGGCAGGCAACGGGAAGGCCGCCAGGAAGCCGGCCCCAGGCCGGCCATGGACGCAGGTATTCGGCGACGAGCTCACCGTGATCGGTTCCGAGCGTCCGGACATCGTTGCGATCACCGCCGCGATGCTGCACCCGACTGGACTGGCGAAGTTCGCCAGTGTCTATCCCGACCGCGTCTTTGACGTCGGTATCGCAGAGCAGCACGCGGTCACCAGCGCGGCCGGACTGGCGATGGGCGGCCTGCATCCGGTCGTCGCGGTCTACTCGACCTTCCTGAGCCGGGCATTCGATCAGGTCCTGATGGACGTCGCGCTGCACCGGCTGCCGGTCACCTTCGTACTCGACCGGGCAGGCGTGACGGGGCCGGATGGTGCGAGCCACCATGGCATGTGGGATGGCTCCATCCTGCAGGTGGTGCCGGGCATGCGGATCGCGGTGCCCAGGGACGGCGCCAGGGTTGCCGAGCTGCTCAGGGAGGCCGTCGCGATCGATGACGGCCCGACCGCGCTGCGCTTCCCCGGCCGCCTGGCGATCGAGGACGTGCCTGCCATCGGCCAGCTCGGCGGGATGGATGTCCTCCGTCAGGCAGCCGAGCCGGCCCGGCGCGACGTACTGATGCTAGGCGCAGGGCCGATGGCGGCAGTATGCGCCGAGGCAGCCGACAGGCTGGCAGACCACGGGATCGGCGTTACGGTGCTGGATCCGCGCTGGGTCAAGCCGCTCGACCCGGCGCTGCCCGGGGCAGCGCGGCAGTACGGCCTGGTGGCCACGGTGGAGGACAACGGCAGGGTGGGCGGCTTCGGTGACGCTGTCGCCCGGATGCTGCGCGACAACGACGTGGACACGCCGGTGCGGACGTTCGGCCTGGACCAGAGCTTCCTGGAGCACGGTGAGCGGGCTCAGCTGCTGGACGCGCAGGGCCTGACCGCGCAGCACCTGGCGCGGCGGATTACCGAGCTGGTCGCGCGTCATTCCCCGGCTCTGGCCGACGAGGCCCAGCGGGCCTGAGCTGGTAGTGCTCCCTGGGTTGCTGGCGCGCCCGGGTTGCCTGCCCACCTGAACCGCCCCGCCAGCGGGCGTTTCCCTACTGGTGCTTGGGCTTCGCCAGGGTGTGCTGCCCGGTTCCGGCCCGGAGGAACGTGCTGGAATGCGGGACCGGAAGGAAGGAGCCGAACGTCTGGCCGAGGTCCGCGGACTTGAAGGTCAGCTGCCAGATCTGTCCTGCGTTGGCACCGAGTACCGAGCCCGGGCAGTCCTTGCCGCCGCCTGACGCCCGGTAGCACGAGGCCTTGCCGACCATCGGGTGGCTGACCGGCCCGGCCGGGTTGAACTCCGACGCGAACCCGGCGAGCTTCGGCGTATAGCCGCCGAACGCGGCGAATTCGAAGCTGTTGGCGGTCCCGGTCTTCCCGGCCTGCGGCACGGCGCGCCCTTTCCTGGTGACGTTGTCACCCCTGGCCGTGCCGCTGGTCAGGACGCCGCGCAGGACGTAGGTAGCGGCTGCGGCCACGGCTGCAGAGAACACCCGGTGGCAGCCGGCCGTGGCGACGGGCAGCTGCGTGATTTTTCCTGCGCCGGCCCCGACGGCGGTGATCCGGGCGATGGCGACTGGCCGGCAGTAGATGCCATTTGCCGCGACTGACGCGTAAGCGGCGGCCATTGTCATCGGCGAGACGTCCACCGAGCCGAGGGTGAACGAGGGCACGTCGTCGGCCGGCGGCTGGTAACCCGGAGCGCCCGGCTTGCCGGCCGACGTCAGCAGGGAGCCGCCGTCAGCGCGGTGGTCGCCCATACTGACCGCGGTCCGGATCACATTGCACAGTCCGACACGTTGCTCGAGCTCGGCGTAGAACACGTTGATCGACTGGGTGGTCCCGGTGTACAGCGAGTAGGTACCGTGCCCGGCGCCCTCGGAGTTGGCTACCGGGAACGACCCGGCTGGCTTGCCGTGGCAGTTGGAGTACGAGTGAACGACGGTGGGCGATTTAACCTTCAGGCTGAAGCCGAACGGGATGCCGTGCTTGAGCGCGGCAATCAGGGTGAACAGCTTGGACGCCGATCCGGTCTGAACGCCCAGGCCACCGCCCTGCGGAGTGTCGACGGCGTAGTCGATGCTGTCCTGCCCGTTGCCCGCGCCGTACGGCCGGTCTACCGCGATTGCCTCGACAGCGCCGGTGCCGGGCTTGATGAGTACCTCGGCAGCCGCGTTCTGCCCCGGGTTGTACGCGGAGGGCGGCGGGGGCAGCATGAAGTTCACCGCGTTCTGCGCCGCCGTCTGGTCCTGCGGGTTCAGCGTGGTGTAGATCTTCAGCCCGCCGGTCGTGTTCAGCTTGTGCCAGGCGAGGCTGTAGGCGGGGTTGGTCCGCAGCTCAGCGATCACGTAGTCGCAGAACCAGGCGGCGGACTCCGGCGCCGCGCTGGGGCAGCCCTCCGCCAGCGACTGCGACCGGAAATGCACCCCGGCCGGTTCCAGGCTCGCCCGCGCTGCGGTGGCCTTGCTGATGTAGCCCAGCTGGGCCATCCGCGCGAGCACCACGTTCCGGCGCTGCCTTGCGGACGCTGGATCGGTGACCGGGTTGAACTGGGCCGGGTTCTGCACCATGCCGGCCAGCATCGCCGACTCTGGCAGGGTGAGAGTGGCGGCGGTCCTGCCGAAGTACCGTTCGGCAGCCACCTCGATGCCATAGGCCTCGTTCGCGAAGTACGCGACGTTCAGGTAGGCGGCGACCAGCTCGTCGGGCGTCAGGTCGTGCTCGACGTTCGCGGCTATCCGTAGTTCGCGGATCTTGCGGCCGAGGTCGTCCGCGGCCGCCGCCCGCTGCTCTGCGCTGTCGGCGGCCGTCAGCAGCAACGCGTTCTTGACGTACTGCTGCGCTAGTGTCGAACCGCCCTGCACCTGACCGGCCGTCAGGTCGGCGACGACCGCGCGCATCGTGCCGTGAATATCTATTGCGCCGTGCTGATAGAAACGCGAGTCCTCGATAGCCACGATGGCTTCGCGCATCGACGGCGCAATCTGGGCGTAGGTGACCGGCACCCGGTAGATGTGATTCGGGTAGTAATAGGCGATCACTCTGCCGCGCGAATCCAGGATCTCCGATCGAGCCGGCAGCTGGGAAACGTCAGGCACGGACAGGTTGTTAAAGGTAGCCACGGCATCGCTGGTCGCGATTCCGGCCATCCCGGCGATCGTGAGTGCCATACCACTGGCCAGCAGCCCGGCCACGACCGACAGAGATGCTATACCGCATATCGACCGTATTACGGTGCCAGCCGACGGCCTGCGCCGGTTAAGTTTCACGCGTGTTCAAGCTTCATCTGGCTGCTGCAATTGACACGGCAGATCCGCGTCGCCGACAGTTGATCCGCGATTTCTGATACCCGGCGACAGCTAAAGACAATGCGGGCTGGCAGCTAAGGAGCAGCAAAAAAAAGGGAATACCGCGCGCGCATTGGCCGCGATATTAGCTGCGGAGCAGTCTGGCCCGGCCAGGGCGCAACCGGAGGCGGAGCGAGCGCGTCAGCTCAGTGACTTCGGCGACGTTAAGGAACCTGGCAGCCAGCAGGTACAGCACGAGCCCGCCGGTCCCGCCCACGGCCACGGTCGCCAGCGCCGCCACGGTGCCAGCGGGTGCAATCCGGTCAATGATCACTGACACGGCGAGCGCGAATACCATGCCCGGAACGGCAGCGACATGCATCCGAACGAGGGTCGTGCCGATCCTGCGGTTGTCCAGACCGCCCACCCGCCTGGACAGGATCCGCCACAGCCACACTGCCATCACCAGGCTGGATATGCCGAACCCCACGCCAAGGCCCGCGACGACGCCAGCGGGAGGCAGGATCAGCAGCGCTCCGAAGCCGGTCGCGATCCGTACCGCAGCGGAGACCGCCCCGACCAGCGCTGGCGTCCTGCTGTCGTGCATGGCGTAGAAGGCCCGCAGCAGCAGGTTGAACAGCGTGAAGGGGAGCAGGCCCAGGCAGAAGACGCCGAAGACGACGCCCAGGTAGCGAGCGGAAGCGGCGGAGGTACTGCCGTGGCCGAACACGCCCTGCGCCAGCGCCGGGCCCAGGACCGCCATGATCATCGCTGACGGCACGATGATGACCGAGGATAGCCGCGTTGCGGCGGAGAAGTCCCTGGTGAGCAGGCGGTAGGCGCCGCTCGCGGCGTGCGCGCTCATCCTCGGCAACATGGCTGTGATTACCGAGACGCCCACGATCGCATAGGGGAGCTGGAACAGCTGCCAAGCGTTGCTGAAAGCTGCGTACCCGGCGCCTGCGCAGGTCTTGCAGACCCGGGCGCCAGCGTCATTGGACACGATGGTGGTCGTCACGAACGCCAGCTGGGTCGTCGCGATGTAGAAGAACATCCAGCCGCTCATGCGGCCGATCTCGGCAACCTCTTCCCGCCTGAAGTCGAACCGTGGCCGCCAGCGGAATCCCACCCGGCGCATCGACGGCCACATCGCGACCGTCTGCAGCACGATCCCGAGAGTTGTCCCGATGCCGAGTAGCTGGATTGCTCCGGTCGAGATGTCCTGCGGGGTACGGTTGGTCCCTGCCGTGACGATTAGCGCGACGCTGGCGAAAATGACAACGATGTTGTTGACGACCGGCGTCCACATCGGCGAGGCAAAACTGCCGCGGGCGTTCAGGATCGCGCCCGCCAGCGAGCTCACTCCGTAGAAGAAAATCTGCGGCAGGAAAAAGTACGTGAAGATCACCGTGAGGTGATAAGTGGCCGCGTTCTGCAGGCCATGGCCGTAAATGGCGGTGATCGGCACCGTTGCTGCTGTCGCGATCACTGTGATGCCGCCGAGCGCTATCACCCCGAGGGTGAAGATCCGCTGGTCGTAGGCCTCGCCGCCGTCCCGGTTGGTCTTAGCCGCGTTGACCAGAAGTGGTACCACCACACTGGTGAGGATGCCTCCGAGCGCCAGGTTGTAGACGGCGTTGGGGAGGTTGTTGGCGACGTTGTACGCGTCGCCCAGGTTCTGCGTGCCGATCGCGTACAGCAAGACGGCCGTGCGCAGGAATCCGGTGAAGCGCGAGGCGATCGTGCCGAGCGCCATCACGCCACTGGAACGGGCCAGGCTGGGGCCGCGCTCTGTGCTGGCCGGGCCGGGGCTGGCTGGGCTGGGGCTGGCTGGGGTCGTGCCTGGCGTGAGCGCTGTGCCGGGCGTCACCGCGGCACCCTCGCGCTTTGGCGTCGTCATCGACTCCCGCCGGACGGGGCGTTCCCGCTGCGTTTGAGGGTTACGCCTGCTGCGGGCCGTCGCCGGGTCGACACGTGCAGCGCCGCCCGCACCACTCCGGTGCGGGCGTGGCTGCCGTGCTCGAGTGACGCCTGGGCGAAGGCGGACAGGCGCAGCTTCGCACGCGCCGCACGCGCCGCACGGGCAGCATCCCGGGCGCGCCGCATCGCGTCGCCGCGCGCCGCCTCCTCAAGGTCGTCGGCGAGCGGCGGAAGGTCCGCGACACCGTAGCGCCCGATGACGGCGGCGCCGATCAGGAAATCAGCGAGCGCCGGATTGCTCGGCAGGCACGGACCACGTAGATAGGTGCCCACTGCGCTACCGAGAATGACGCCTTCGGTGCCGTCGCCGTTGTTGCCGTGCCCGCTGACGACCTGGCCCAGTGGCTGCGCTGCCGCGCCGAGGTAGGTGCCGCCACCGTGGTTCTCGAAACCCACCAGCAGCGTGTCCCGCCACCGGACGACCAGCTCGCCGGTGAACCGGTCCGCGTGCGCATCGGAGAATGCGGCATAGTGACCGCTGACTACCGCATTCTGCCGCACGGTCCAGGCGTCGAACAGGCCGATGCCGCGCAGCTCCGCCCCTCGTTCCGGCTGGCAGAAGCGACCGAAAAGCTCATAGCCGCCGCCGACGGCCAGCGCCGCGGCGCCGCGGCCGACCGCCTCCCTGATGCATTCGCCTTTGACCTTCCAAAGATCGGGCGCGACTAGGTGCTGCTGTGACTCGCCTCCGTCGCCGATCATGATCAGGTCGGCTGCGTCCGGCGCCAGTCGGTCGCCGAGGCGCAGCTCGGTGACGTCGACTGCGATGTTGCGCCACTCGCACCGGCGCAGGACTGTCTCGAGGTTGCCGTGGTCGCCGCAGGTGGACATGATGTCCGGGTACAGGTAGCAGACCGTGATCCTCATGCCTGCCATATGCCTGCTCCAGTCTGCTCACGCCACAGCTGGCGGACATATCCGTGGTCAGCTAGCCAGCGCCGCACCTCCCACAGCACGACTGACGTGGAGACGACCCACAGGGGCTGGCCGGCGGGTGCGCGCGCCAGCGCGGTCTGGAATGCGCGCACCGGATCCGGCTCGATCGCAAGGTCGCTGTCGCCGTCCGGACCAGCCCATCCTGCGTACTTCAGCCGCACTGCAAGGTCGGCTGCACGGTTGCCGGAGATGACGGGGGCGGGGATCAGGCCGGTCAGTGACGCGAAGTCGACGTCCCAGATCCAGGACGTGTCCGGCTGCTTGCCCGGGTAGTCATTGAGACCCAGCAGCATCTGCTTGGGCTCGCGGTCGCCGAGTACCGCCCGAAGCACTTCGGTATAGCCACTGGCGTTTTTCGCCAGTGCCAGGTACACATCGTGCCCGGCGACCCGCACTTTCTCCATCCGGAAGAGGGCCGTCGTGGTCTGTTCGATCGCCGTGAGCGACTGTTCGGGCAGCCGGCACTGACTGGCCGCCGCCACTGCGGCGAGTGCGTTGTATGCGTTGTAGAGGCCGGGCAGCGGAATTTCCAGCGTTGCTTCCGCTGTCGGCGTGGCCAGCAGAAGGCGCGTCGAGTATGCCCCGGTCAGGTCTGCCTTTGTGAGGCGGACCTGCGGCTGCGGCCGCGCCATGCCGCAGTCGCGGCACGCCCAGTGACCCAGATGGGCGTAGTAGACGCAGGCGTAGGTCAGTGCACCATCGCACCGCGGGCACCGCGGGAAATCTGACGTCGGATCGGCTTTGCCGCGGCCGAGCCCAGGATCCTCGACCCCGAAGTACAGCCTCGGATTGTTCGCTTCCGGTGCCACGAAGGCCACGCGGGGATCATCCGCATTGAGCACAAGCGCCGTGTCTGGCGGCAGGGTCTGTATCGCCTGCTCAAGTAGCGCCTTGACGTACGCGGGCGCACGATAGCGGTCGAGCTGATCGGTGAAGATGTTCGTGAAGACCACGGCCTTCGGCCGACTGACCTGTCGCAAGACTTCAGGAAGCGAACCCTCATCCACCCCGAACAAGCCGATGGCGAGGGAGTCCGGTGGCAGGTGCCCGGTCAGCGCCGCACGGGCGACCATGGTCGTGGCAAGGCCCGCGTTCTGGTTCGCGCCTTCAGCGTTGACCACCGGGTGCAACCCGGATGCGCGCATGACCTGGGCCAGCATCCGGCACGTCGTGCCCTTGCCGGTCGAGCCGGTTACCAGTACCGCGCCCCGCGGAATCTCGGCGAGCAGGCCGGCCAGCGCGCCCGGATCGATGGCTAGCGTCACGATGCCGGGTACGGTGGTGCCGTCCGGATTGCCAAGGCGGCGGGTGCCGCATTTGGTGGCCTTCCCGGCCGACACGGCGACGGCCCGGCGCGCCGACGCGCCGACGCGCAGCTGCGCCCTGCTGGCTGAGCACACTGTCATGACCCTCCCGAACACGGCTTCGTGACTCCATGGCAGGACGAAGCCGCTAGCGGAGGGCCGGGACAGGCGCAGTCGGGCACAAGCTCAGGCAGCGCGGTGAACAGCTACCGAGTCCCCCCGCTGGCTGGCTGCTCGTTGCATCCGGACTGGTGGATGTACTTCCCGGTGCCCGGCAGATAATGACTGACTATTCGTTTTCGGGTGCGGAACTTTGCCGGACGCCGGCCCTGGCTGCCGCGCGCACGGACGAGCTAGAAGCGGATGTCAGCCAGGAACTTGTCAGACACCTTCGGGCATCCCACGGGCGCGCAGCCGGTGCCATTACCCCATGCGTTGGAGTTGAGCCAGAACCCGTCAACCAGCGAGTAGGTGGCCCAGTACTCGCGCACTATGTCGGCTGCGGTGACCGGGTGGCCGCTCGCGTCGGGAGCCAGGCCGATCATGACCTGGACCTTCGGGTTGGCTGCCCGGACTGCCTTCACGGCCCGCCGCGCGAACCTGATGAACTTCGCCGGATCGCCGTCATTCCGCTGGGTCTGGATGCTGACCGCGTACGCGTAGTGCGCAGCGATCTTGTCCACGGGTATCGCAGCGGACAGGACGTGATCGGTTGCGGTGAAGATCAGT
>DASXIA010000464.1:0-3624 GCA_036488155.1 Streptosporangiaceae bacterium
GACTACGCCGCGAACTGCACGACCTATTCGCTGTGGACCTCGGTTGCCGGCAGCAGGACCTGGACGCCGGTCTCAGTCCCTAGCACGTATCAACAGCTCACCTCGACGTCGCCGGCATCGTCGGCAGCTCCCCAGCTCGTCATCTCCGGCGGGACCACGGCCCACCTGCTGACACCGTCCGGAGAGCTGCTGAACGGGCCGACATCGGGCGGCAGCTGGCACCTGGCCGGCAAAGCACCGTGCTCGCCGGGTCCCGCCAGCGGCCAGACCAGCCCGAGCCCGACGCCGAGTTCGGGTACGCAGAGCTCCGCTAGCCCCGGGCCCGGACTACAGGGTTCGGCTAGCCAGGGCTACGGGGCCGAGCTCGCGGCCGGCCCCCGCTTGCTGCTCAGCTGTGAGAGCCAGGCGGCTGCCGGTCAGGTCACGCTGTACACCTCGACCGATGGCGCGCGCTGGCACCGGGCCGACAGTCTGAGTCTGACTGGTAACCCCACATCGCTCACCTCAGCCGCCAGCGGCCAGGCCGTCCTGGCGACGACAGCGGGGATCGAGTACTCGGCCAATGGGGGGCGCACCTGGAAGGCGGCCACATTCGCTGGTGCCGGAGCTGGCAGGGCCGGCCCTGCAGGCGGCTTCAGGTATATCGGCATGACCAACGCCTCTCAGGGCGTCGCGGTCCCGGCCGACTCAAGTCTGGGTGAGGTCTACGTGACTACCGACGGCGGCAGCACCTGGCTCCCGTCGCCGATCACCGGGTGACCGCAGCAGTAGGCATGCTGCCTCAGCTGGCGGGGCGCGTAGGGAGGAGACCATCCCCCGGGTCGACCTCCTCCCGCGCCACTTCGAGGAAGCGCCGCTTGCGGTCCCAATACGAGACCCAGGTCTCGTCGTCCCTCTTGTCGCTGGTATCCGGGAACGAGTACCGGGTTACTGTCAGCTCGGCCATGGCAGCCGCCCCCGTTTCAATACGCTACGTTGCGTATTGCAACGCTGACTGTCAGTGATCTATTCCGCTACCTCGCTCGCCTAGCTGCGGGCTGGCTAGCTCTCCTTGAAGTCGCCCGCCGTCACCCGGAGGCCGCGCAGCAGGCTGGACATGTCTTCCAGCTGCCGCGGGCTGTAGCCGGCCATCCCGAACTCGGCTGTCATCAGGTCGTCAGTCGCGGCCCGCATGACCGAGCGGCCTGCCTCTGTTATCTCCGCCAGCGTGCCCCGGCCGTCGCGAGGATTCGGCCGCCGGACCACCAGCTTCTGCTGCTCGAGCCGATCGATCGTGTTCGTCACGCTGGTGGGATGCACCATTAGCCGCTCTCCGATGATGCGCATCGGCAGCGCTCCGTCCCGGCTGAAGCTGAGCAGCACCAGCGCCTCGTACCGGGCGAAGGTCAGGCCATGCGGCCGAAGCAGCGCGTCGAGCTGGGCGAGCAAGATCTGCTGAACCCGCATGATCGCTGTGACTGCCGCCATGGCCTTCGCGTCGCCGAACCGGCTTTCCCAGGTCTCGGCTGCGCGGGCGATCGGATCGAACGGCAGATCCAGCGGCTTCGGCACAGCCACAACGTACCGTGCCGCGCGACTGTTGCCCGGCTTGCCCAGCTTTCGGTTACTCATTGCGGAACAGCAACCGGGTCCGCCGGCGCGTACGTGGACGTTGTCAATTACAGATCGTTACATTGCCTGCGGGGGAACTACTGATAGTTAAATCCGGGGGAAACCTTGCCGTCCGGCGATGTGGTCATGCGCTCGGATCCAGTGCTTGCCGCCGGGATCGGCGTGCGGCGCGGCCGCGGCTGGGCCGTCCGCGCGGCTAGCTTCCGGATCGCCGGGCCGGTGCACGGCAAGGCCGCTCTCGGCATCCAGATCGACCACCCGGCTGATGCCGCAGCGATCGTGGACGTGCTGGCGGGCATGGCCCGGCCAGCCTATGGCGAGTTGCGGGTACTCGGTCATGACATGGCCACGGTTCGCGGCCGAGCCGCCGTTCGGCAGCGGGTAGGGGTCGCGCGGCGCACCGCCCGGCCGCTTCCCGCCATGCGCGTTCGCGGCCTGGTCGAGCACGCGGCCAGGCTCGCCGAGCCGCGCCGGCTTGACCGCCGGGCGCTCGCAGCAAGCATCCTGGACCGGCTGTCGCTGACGCCGTGGGCCGAGGTCTCGCTGCGGGCTGTGCCCGACGCCGTCGCCCGCCGGGCCCGGCTGGCCGCCGCTGCCGTGCATCAGCCCGAACTGATCCTCCTCGACAGCCTCCTCGACGGGCTGCAGTCGCGCGACCTGACGGCATTAACCGAGGCGGTTCGCGACCTCAGCAAAGACACGGCGATCCTGGCGGCCGGCTGCGACGGACTGGCGCTCGAACTAGCCTGCGACGAGGTCCTAGTGCTCGCCGACGGGATAGTGGTCAACGCATAGGCTGACGCAGTGGACTGGAGCTTGTTCGGATGCGGCCGGAACGGCCACGTCACGTTCGCGCCGGTCGAACCGGAGCTTCGGGTTCGGCTGCACGCTGAGCTAGCCGACGGCGAAGCCTGGTGCTGCCTGCGGTGCGGGGCGTTCGTGCCCGGTCCGCCGGATCTATCCGGTCCGGCAGCAAGCGCCCCGGTTGTCGCCCGAGGCAAGGAAGTCCGGAGCAAACTCATCCTGCGGCTGTTCGCGGTGGAGCGGTTCTTGCGCGGCATCCTCTTCGTGGTGGCCGCCTACGGGCTGTGGCGATACCGGTACTCGCGGAGCTCGATCGAGCAAGGATTCGATCGCGAGCTGCCGATCATCCGGGATCTGCTCCGCCAGCTCGGATTCAACATCGATCACTCCAAGCTTGTCGGCCTACTGCAGCACGCGCTGACCATCAGTAACGGGTCGCTGACGCTGCTGGCGGCCGGGGCTGCCGGATATGCCGTGATCGAAATAGTGGAGGCCACCGGTCTGTGGCTTAGCAGGCGCTGGGGCGAGTACTTCGCGATGATCGCGACGTCGCTCGGGTTGCCGCTGGAAATTTACGATCTGACCAGGAAGG
Organism: Streptosporangiaceae bacterium; assembly: GCA_036488155.1. Classification (GTDB taxonomy): domain Bacteria; phylum Actinomycetota; class Actinomycetes; order Streptosporangiales; family Streptosporangiaceae; genus JAJYUU01. The sequence continues at coordinate 3,008 of DASXIA010000464.1, forward strand.
TATCGGCGACAGCGCTCGTGCTGTTCGCCATCAACCTCGTGCTGGTGCTGTACCTGGTGATCACAAAGCGGCTGTTCGGGATCCGCGGTGGGAAGAAAGCCTACGACGGCATGCTGCGGAGCGAGTCGGTGCTCGAAGCCGCCAGGCGGGCAGCGGACGCGGCGAAAGCACCCGCCGACGGCGCCAAACCGCCCACGCCGGCAGCCGACGGCGCCCAAGCACCCGCCACCCCTGACCGAAGTCCATGATCAGCTTCGTTTCGTCGCGAATCACCCGGAGATGAGTTCGTCCGCGGCGGAGTACGGGTCGAGTTCGCCCGCGGTAACGCGGTCAGCGAGCTCGTCCAGCCGGGACTCGCCCGGCAGCGCGCCCATCCGGCGCCGCAGTTCGGCGAGCGCGATCGCGGATATCTCCTCGCGGACCCGCGCCCGGCGGCGCTTCGCGAGCAATCCGCTGTCGGCAAGCCAGTGCCGGTGCTTGCCGATGGCCCCGGCGAGATCACCGATCCCGTCCCCGGTGGCTGCCGCCGTGCTGACGATCGGTGGCTTCCAGTCGCTGGCCTGGTAGCTTGCCATTGCCAGCATGGTGCGCAGATCCCTGATTACTTCCTGCGCGCC
>DASXIA010000478.1:0-6647 GCA_036488155.1 Streptosporangiaceae bacterium
CTCGACGATGCCCGAGTCGTCCGCTGTCATCAGATCCCTCCAGGCAGCCGGCCGGGCGCCATCCGGTTATCCGGATCGAACTGGTTCTTGACCGCTCGCATCAGCTCGGGCGACTGCACCGGCCCCCACATGTCCACAGCAACCCTGACGGCAGGAGGCGCATGCAAAACCACGGCGCTAGCCGCAGCAGGCGGCACGCTTCCCGCACTCAGCCCGCCGAGACTGGCCCGCAAGTCCGCGACGAACCCGGCAACCGCGTCCGCAACTGCCCCCTCGCCCACCACAACGTCGAGCACTGCGGCTCCGGCCGACCCGCCAATCGCCGGATCCAGCCCGTGCTGCCCAGCTGCCTCCCGGATCGACGTCAGGACCGGCGCCAGCTTCCCGGCCCAGAACGCAATGCGCAGAAGAGTTTCAGGGCGACCGCGGCCGCTGGACGGCGGCCCGAGCACACGAAACGCTCTGCCCGCCGCCCCAGCGTCCGCGCCCGCCCGGCCGTCGCTGGACTCAGAGCCAGGTTCTTCGGCTTCCGCGGGCGTGCGGTGGCCGGGCAGCGCGGACGCGTTGCCGGTGAGCTCACGAGGCACCGCGCGCTCGAGCAGTTGCCCCAAGCGATCAGCTCGTCCGGCGACGCTAGCCTCGTCGCCCTCGAGCAGAGCGGAGACCGAGATCGAGCTCGCGGCTGCGGGCCAGTCCAGTTCGATCGCGGCGGGGGCGAGGGGCGAGTCGGCGATGGCGTGGACTGCGGCGCTCGCGGCGGCCGGGTCAGGGCAATCGAGCGTGATCCAGGCAGTGCACTCGGGCAGCGGATGCAGGCGGAAGGTTGCCTCGGCAATCAGGCCGAGCGTGCCGTACGAGCCGGCGAACAGCTTGCCAATGTCGTAGCCCGCCACGTTCTTGACGACTTTGCCGCCGGCTTTGGCGATGGTGCCGTCGGCCCGGATCACCGTGATGCCGATGAGCAGGTCGCGCGGAGAGCCGTAGCGGAACCGAAGCGGTCCCGCCGCGCCCGTGGCGATCAGGCCGCCGACGGTGCCGCCGCTGCCGGGCGGGTCGAGCGCCAGCCGCTGGCCCGCGGCTGCGAGCACGCCCGCGAGGTCATCCAGGCGGACCCCGGCCTGCACGCTGACGACAAGGTCACCCGCTGTGTGCTCGAGGATCTTGCCGAGGCGGCCAGTGTCGATGATCAGATCGCAGCTTAGGGGCGCGGGTGCCCAGTCCAGGCGACTGCCGCTCCCTCGGGCGACGACTGTCAGCCCAAGGCCGGCCGCGGCCCGCAGCAGTGCCGACGCCTCGGCGGTTGAGGCCGGGGCGGCGACATAGCGGGCCGGGGTGCCCGCGACTGCATCGGCGGGGCCGGCCGGCGTCATGTGCGCGCAGGCGCTGGCCAGTTCCGCCGGAATGCTCAGCACTGTCATGGCTCCTCCGGGTCGTGCTCGGGGGAGTACCCCGAGGGTGCCCGTTCCCGTCAGAATTGATCGATCAGGCCGGAGGCGACCAGCGGGTGCGGGGCGTGGCGGACCCCGGGCACTTCGCCGCACAGCCGCGGGGTGGGGAACACCTTGCCGGGATTGCACAGGCCGGCTGGATCGAAGGCGCAGCGCAGCAGCTGCATCGTGTCGAGGTCGTCAGTGCCGAACATCCGGGGCATGTACCGCGATTTGTCGACGCCGACACCGTGCTCGCCGGTGATGGAGCCGCCGTGCTCGATGCACAGGTCCAGGATCAGGCCAGACAGTATCTCCGCCTTCTCCTGCTCGCCGGGCATCGTGTCGTCGAACAGCACCAGCGGGTGCAGGTTGCCGTCGCCCGCGTGGAAAACGTTGGCCACCCGGATGCCGTGTTCCGCCGATAGCTCGGCGATGCGGTCCAGCACTTTAGGCAGCGCGGTTCGCGGCACCACCCCGTCCTGCACGATGTAGGCAGGGCTGATCCGGCCGACGGCGGCGAACGCGGATTTACGGCCGGTCCAGATCGCCGCCCGTTCGGTTGCATCCTGTGCGGCCCTGATCTCGTAGGCGCCCTCCGCCGTGCAGATTGCCCGGACCGCCGCGGTCTGGACCTCGACGTCCGCGGCCGGGCCGTCGAGTTCCACGATCAGCACAGCGCCTGCCCCTTCGGGGTAGCGGCAGCTCACCGCGGCCTCGGCCGCCTGGATGGCCAGCGCGTCCATCATCTCGATCGCGCCGGGCAGGATGCCCGAGCCGATAATCGCTGACACGGCCGCACCGCCGGCGCCCATCGTGGTGAACGCGGCCAGCAGCGTGGTGACCGCCTCCGGGATCGGCGTCAGCTTCACGACGACCTTGGTGACGATGCCGAGCGTGCCCTCCGAGCCCGTGAAGGCACCGACCAGGTCGTAGCCGGGCGATGTTCCGGTCCCGTCGCCGAGCCAGGTCAGCTCGCCCTGCGGGGTAACGATTTCCAGTCCGACGACGTGATGGACGGTGAACCCGTGCTTGAGGCAATGGGCGCCACCGGAGTTCTCCGCCACGTTCCCGCCGACAGAGCAGACGACCTGACTAGACGGGTCTGGCGCATAGAACAGGCCGTACGGCTCCGCGGCCTTGCTGACCGCGAGATTGGTGACGCCGGGTTCGACGATGGCGCGGCGGCTGGCCGCATCGATCGCGATGATGCTGCGCATCTTCGAGGTGACGATCAGCACGCCGTCGGCCCGCGGCAGGGCCCCGCCGGACAGGCCGGTTCCGCTGCCGCGCGCAACGAACGCCACCCTGCGGGCCGCGCACGCCGCGACGATGGCAGCTACCTGAGCGGCCGACTGCGGCAGCACCACCAGGCCGGGAGTGCTGCGGTGCGCCGTCAGCCCGTCGCACTCGTAGGTGCGCAACTGCTGCGGGTCGCTAATGACGTTGGCAACCCCGCAGATTCCGGCCAGTTCGGCCGCCAGCACGGTGCCAGCCAGCCCAGCGCCTGCCGGCCCAGGGTCGATAGGTCCGCTCGTCATCTCCCCAGCATCCCTCGGCTGCCAGCTGCCCGCCACTCCCGGGCTTGCTCAGGCCCCCTGGGCCCGGCATTTCATGATTCGGGCCAGATTTCATAGATTTGGCGACGTTTCAGATTCGGAACGTTGCGGGGCTGTTCGCATGTCGCCGACCAGTGCCCGCACAGCGAGCTTCCAGCGGCGAGCCAAGACCGCCCGGGCACTGCTGCGGGTGTGGTCATGACCGGATGCTCGCCTGGGGCGGGCCACGTGACCCGGCCGTCTGGCTGTTCCATCAGCTGATGCCGTAGACCTGCTGGAGGAAGCCGATGGCGGCTGGCGCGTTGCCGGTCGGGCACGCGGACCAGACCGGCACGTTCAGCCAGTACCCGTAAACGTTCGACTGCTGGTATGCGGCGTAGAGCTGGGCGGCGGTGGCGGGAGTGCCGCCCGCGCAGGAGGACAGCCCGGCGAACACATTTACGCCGGGATGGGCCGTGCGGGCCTGGCTGGCTGCCTCGCTCACGAAGCTGGAGTAGGTGGCCGTGTCCCGGTCGTACCTCTGGGCCTGGATCACAAGGCCGTCGCTGACCATTGCTGCGTCGTGGGCCATATTCCAGGACATGTAGGTGGCGGGGCTGGCGGAGTCCGCGCCGCCGCTGATGACCGGGATCAGGTCCATGCCAGGGGTGGACACGATCGGCAGGCCGACGGTGGCGCATGCCTTCGCTGCCTGCGCCTGGTAGTACCACGGGGCTTTCTGCTCGGCGGCCGGGGTGTTGCTCCACGCCTCCAGGTCGAAGATCACGCCCTGGTACGGGCCGGGCAGCGTCCCGGAGGTGATCGCGGCCGCGAGCCCGGCGGTCGGGTCGGTGTAGCTGGTAAAGATCACCCACGGTTCCCCGCCCGTCCCAGGTGCGTGATACGGGCTGCTGGTGATGCCGTAGCCGACCCTTGCGACCGACAGGAACGTGTCCAGCAGAGCGGTGGATATGCCGGCGGTGATCATCCGCTGGAGGTCGTTGGCCTTCACGATCCACGCCGAAGGGGGGTGAGCCATCAGGTTTCCTTCTTCTCGCGTTTCCAGGACATCGGTGGCACCAGGGACCGGCGTTACACGCGGGGGAGCCGGATTCCCTCACCCACCGCGACTAGCCGAGGGTCAGGTCGAAGTACATCTCAATATATGAACATGTAGTATCATTATGTGAGCAGCGGGGCGTCGGCTAACGTCGGCTACGACAACGCCAGCGACAGTAGCCGGGGGCGCTGGCTCATCTTGCTCACTGGCCTGCTTGCCATAACGGCTGGCTGCACGTTCCAGTACGGCCTTGCCTACCTGATCCCGGCGCTCCGGCACGAAGGCTTCTCACTTGAGTTGGCGAGCGCTCTGGTCGCATGTCCGACGGCCGGGCTGCTGCTCACGCTGATCGGCTGGGGTGCAGCGGCCGACCGCTGGGGCGAGCGGATCGTCCTAGCCTCCGGTCTCGGGCTGGCTGGCGTGATACTGCAGTTCGCCTCGTCGGTACACGGCGCTGCGGGGCTCGGCATCTGCCTGGCGCTCGGCGGCGCCGCGGGCGGCTCGGTATTCGCCGCGAGTGGCCGACTGATCCTTGGCTGGTTCGCCCGGCACGAGCGCGGCCTGGCGATGGGCATCAGGCAAAGCGCGCAGCCGCTCGGGGTTGCGCTCGCCGCGGTCACGCTGCCGACGCTGGGCACTAGCGGCACCGGGCTGCCGTTGCGGTTCCTGGGCGGCTTCTGCCTGGTCGCCGCTGCCCTCGTGGTCTGGCTGGTCCGAGATCCGGCCCGCGAGCAGCCGACGGCCGGGCAGCAGCCGACGGTCGGGCAGCCGCCGGCCATGCAGACAGCCTCGACCTATCGCGCGCCTTCGCCGTATCGGCAGCCGATTCTCTGGCGCATCCACGCTGCCAGTGCACTGCTCGTGGTGCCGCAATTCGCTGTCGCCACGTTCGCGCTGGTGTTCCTCCTCGACGCGCGCGGCTGGGATGCGACGGCGGCAGGCCGGTTGCTCGCGGTCGCCCAGTTGTGCGGCGCCGCGTCCCGCCTCGGCGCTGGTTACTGGTCGGACCGGGTGGGCAGCCGGATGCGGCCGATGCGGATCCTCGCGGTCAGCACCGGCGTGGGCCTGCTCTCCCTCGCCGTCGCGGCGGCTACCGGATCGCCGGTTGCCGTGCCGGTCCTGCTGGCCTGCGCCGTAGTTTCCGTGAGCACCAACGGGCTTGCCTTCACTGCGGTGGCCGAATACGCCGGGCCTGCCTGGGCCGGCCGCGCGCTCGGCATCCAGAACACCGGGCAGAACGCGCTGGCCGCGGCCACGCCTCCGGTCCTGGCACTGGCCATCGGCTCGATCGGCTTCGGTGCGTCATTTGCCGTGGTGGGGGCGTTCCCGGTCGTAGCGGCCGCGTTGGTACCGGTCGGTGCGGAACGGACGCTGGCCGGCGGCGGCCGCAGTCGTCGCGACCCGGCGCCTGAAGCGCCCGCCACGCCCGAGGCGCCAGCGGCGCCGGCCTAGGGCATGCGCTCGTAGGCCGGGAGCGTGAGGAAGTCGACGTACTCGTCGGCCAGCGCCACCTCCGTGAACAGCGTCGTGGCCTGCTCATACTGGTCCTCGTCGTAAGCGTCACCGAGCTGCGCCTTGATGGTCGCGAGTTCCTCGCCGATGATCCGCTCGGCCAGCTCTCTGGTCACCGTCGGGCCCTCGGCAAGCTTGATGTCGTTGTGCAGCCACTGCCAGATCTGCGACCGGGAGATCTCGGCCGTTGCTGCGTCCTCCATCAGGTTGAAGATCGCGACGGCGCCGTTGCCGGCCAGCCAGTTCGCCAGGTACTGCAGTCCGACGCTGATGTTGTTGCGCAGGCCTGCCTCGGTGATGTCGCCGGGCGTGTCCTTGACGTCGAGCAACTGCGCCGCCGTCACATGCACGTCGTCGCGCTGCCTGCTGAGCTGGTTCGGCGCGTCGCCGAGCACGCGGTCGAAGATCTCGCGGCAGACCGGAACCAGATCCGGGTGCGCGACCCAGGACCCGTCGAAGCCGTCGCCGGACTCGCGGGTCTTGTCGTCGCGCACCTTGGCGAGTGCTATCTCGTTAACCGCCGGGTCCCGGCGACTCGGGATGAACGCCGCCATGCCGCCCATGGCGTGTGCGCCGCGCGCATGGCAGGTCTTGACCAGCAGCTCGGTGTAGGCGCGCATCATCGGCGCGGTCATGGTCACCGCGTTTCGCTCCGGCAGCACGAAATCCGCGCCCCTGGTGCGGAACTTCTTGATGATGGAGAACAGGTAGTCCCAGCGCCCGGCGTTGAGGCCCGCGCTGTGCTCGCGGAGCTCGTAGAGGATCTCCTGCATTTCGAACGCCGCCGGGATTGTCTCGATCAGCACGGTTGCCCGGATGGTGCCCTGGGGGATGCCGAGCGCGTCCTGGGCCAGCACGAATGCGTCGTTCCAGAGCCGGGCCTCCAGATGGCTCTCCATCTTGGCCAGGTAGAAGTACGGCCCCTTGCCCTTCTCGAGCTGCCGCCGAGCGCAGTGCGTGAAGTAGAGCGCGAAATCGACCAGGCTCCCGGACGCCCGCTGGCCGTCGATCAGCAGGTGCTTCTCCGGCAGGTGCCAGCCGCGCGGCCGGACCACGATCGTGGCCAGCTCGCTGTCCGGCTGCAACTGGTAGGACTTGCCCTCTCCGCTG
>DASXIA010000523.1:0-17662 GCA_036488155.1 Streptosporangiaceae bacterium
CTCACTGGATGATTCGAGGTAGGCCGGAACGTCATCGGTGTCCAGGCCGACCAGGACCTCGCGCAGCATCTGGGTGCCTAGCCCCTGGCCCTGCCGGTCGCGGCGGGTGCCGAGGTAGCCGAGGTACCAGTGCGGCGGGGATTGCTTGGCGTGCAGGCGCTCGATCTGCAGTTGCGTGCGCAGTGCCCGGACCAGACGGCGGCGCAAGGCCAGCGCGTTGGGCGCAGCTTCGAGGATGACCTGGCTGAGCGGCATCGTCCAGGCCCCGGGCGCGGCCCACAGCGCAGCGGCCGAGGCGTCGCCAGTGAGGTAACACGGCTTGCCCTGCCGCAGGTAACCGCGGCTCATGCTGGTGAAGAACGTACGGAGGCGGTCGTCCCGGCCGTGCAGTTGCGGAGGGATCAGCCACGTGAAGACCGGGTCTTCGGCAAAGGCGTCGGCCAGCACCTCGCCGAGCAGGGCTGCCTCATCGCGGCGGGCGGCGCGGACGGCCTCGGCACCGCCGCGGGGCGATATCGTTTCCCTGGTCATCGGCTTCTCCTTCCGCCAGGCCAGACGAGGAGCGTCTCCCCTGGTCGTTGCCGTCAGTATGCAGCGGCGCAGCGCCCGGGTAGCGTGTGTTTGATGAGCGACCCTGCCCGCGCTACCGAGGAGCTGGTAACCGAGCGGCTTTCGCTGCGGCGGCCAGCACCTGCAGATGTCGATTCGATCTTCGCCATCCATTCTGATACGCGGGCTTGCGCGCACAACCCCTCCGACGCGCTCGCGACCCGCGATGAAGCTCACCAGCTTTTCCGGCGATGGGATGAGCACTGGCGCAGATTCGGGTTCGGGTACTGGGTCGTCCGCCGCCGCGGTTCGGCCGCGCCTATCGGATTCTGCGGGATCAAGGTGATGCAGTTCAACGAGAACGACGTCGTGAACTTGTTCTACCGATTCAATCCAGCAGTGTGGGGGCGCGGCTTCGCCGCCGAGGCCGCTGCAGCGGTGACCAGCTGGGTTGCGGCGAACATCCCCGATCGCGCCCTCATCGCCAGGATCCGTCCGGAGAATGTCGCCTCTCAGCGCGTGGCCACCCGTGCTGGGCTCGCACGCGCGGAGCATCTGGACACTCTCGGAGAGGACGGAGTCGATTGGATCTTCGTGCCGGCCCGGCGTTGAAAGTTCGCAGGAGGTAGCTACTCCGGGCCGGCCCTCTCTCCCCTAGCAGGCGTCACTGAGGATGAATAGCTACCGCGGAAGCGGGCAATTGGCGCGTCTGCCCTGCCGAGCACGTTGCCTGGGAGAATCGGGCCATGGCCACGGAGGAGCTCGAAGCGGCCGCCGCGGCGGCATGGACTGAGGCGCTCGGCTGTGATCTGCGGCTGCTAAACGAGCCGGGCGGTCACCTGGTCCCGGGCGGTGCGCGGCTGCGAGAGCTCAACGGCGTCTACATGGCCAGTGTGCGCGACTCCGTCTTGGTCTACTGTCCCGGCTGGCTGCAGCCTCGTGCCGCGGCTGTGCTGGCATCGACGCCGCCCGGTCAGCTGTTCAGCCCCGGCACGTGCGCCAGGATTGCCGACGTCGAAAACGGCCAGGTCTTCGGGCCGTCGTGGCACGGGTTCACCGACGCCGCCCACTTCGCGCCCGCTGTCCGCGGCGCCGGGCGCCGGCTGGACCGCGATGATCAGCTGCTGGCCGGGCTGCGGCAGGCGTGCGGCGAAGCCGAATGGGCCGAGGGCGGGTTCGCGGACCCGGACGGCGTGATCTACGGGATCGAGCAGGACGGCGGCCTGGCCGCGGCAGGCAACCTCACCCCGTTCCGCGGACACCCGGCCGACGTCGGCCTGCTCACCCGCCCCGCCGCCCGTGGTCGCGGCCTCGCCACGCGGATTGCCGTCCAGATGATCTCCGACGCCCTGCCCGCCGCGGGAACCATCCGCTACCGTGCGCTGGTCACCAACTCGCCATCGCTAGCTACCGCCCGATCCCTGGGCTTCGTCGGGTGCGGGCAGAACTTGATCGCCCGGCTGCCCGCCTGACCGCCCTCCATGGCCACCCCCGGCAACGGCCGCCAGGCTGCGCTGGCATCTCGTAGGATCGGCCTTTGTGTCATCGGCCAGTTACCCGAATTTCGCAGGCAAGCACGCCGAGGAAGCGATGTTCACGCCCGCGGACTTCGCAAGCTACTTGCGGCAGGTTGGCGCCCTCGAGGATTACCAGTCCCCCGCCGGTGTGGTGCTGTGCTATCAGCGGTCCCTGTACAACCATGTGCTGCAAGCCGAAGGGCTCAAGCCACCTGAGCGGCGGGCTGCCCCCCATGGGGTCGTGCTGCTGCCAAGCACGGGCGGCAGGATCGGGCTGCTCGGCCAGTTCGGCATCGGAGCCCCGGCGGCGGCGGTGGTGCTGGAGGACTTGGCGGCGACGGGCACATCCGCCTTTGTGTCCGTGGGCACTGCCGGGAGCCTGCAGCGCGACCTGGATATCGGTGATCTGGTGCTCTGCGAGTCTGCCATCCGGGACGAGGGCGTGTCGCACCACTACCTGCCGCCGGCGAAGCTGGCCTTGGCGACCGCAGCAATGAACGCAGCACTCGGGGCCGCGATGAGACAAGCCGGCGTTCCCTTTCGGGCCGGGACCTCGTGGACAATCGACACGCCCTACCGGGAAACTGTCGCAGAGGCTCGCCGGTATCAGGCCGAAGGAGTGCTCTGCGTGGAAATGGAGGCGGCCGCGCTGTTCGCGGTCGCCGAGGTCCGAGGCCTTCAGGTCGCCTCGGCTTTTGCCATTAGCGACTCCCTGGCTGAGCTGGTCTGGAACCCTCAATTCCACGGACCGCAGGTTGAAGCGGGCCTCATCACGCTGTACGAGGTGGCCGTGAACGCCCTGCAAGCAGCTACCTGACGGGGCCGGTCAGGAAAGCCACGATCGCTGCGGTCAGCGCGTGTGCCAGCCGCCGCTGGAACGACGGCCTCGTGAGCAGCCGGGCATCCACGGGATTCTGCATATTGCCGCACTCGATAAGCACTTTGGGAACGGTGGTGAGATTAAGGCCGGCCAGATCGGCCCGGGAAATGAGCCCGTCGTGGCCGTAGTAATCGCTCTCCGGCATACTGGTGTGCTTCAGTAGTGCGGCTCGCACATCCGCGCCGAAGCGGACCGAAGGCCGGATCGCCTTGTCATTCGGGCCGTCGGCTATCGGCTCCAGTACGGTGAAGCCGCGGCCGGATGGCGGACCGCCGTCGCCGTGAATGTCGATCGCCACGTTCGAGTGCGCTCGGTTGATGATCTCTGCTCTGGTAGTGACGCACGGCCCGACGCCGCTGTTGCTGTGCCGGGTCATGACCACCCGGGCTCCCAGAGCGACCAGATCCCCGCGCAGGTAGCGGGCCACGCTGAAGTTGAAGCGGGCCTCGGTGTAGCCGCCAGCGGTCTGCGTCCCGGTGGTGTCGCAGGTCTCGTACTCCCTGCCGTTCCAGACCTGCTGATTGATGAAGCCCGGGTCGTCGAAGTTGCCGCCGTTATGGCCGGGATCGATACCGATGGTCATGTGGGCCAGCGGCGGGCGGGCTGACGTCGCGGGGCTGGCGGTGGCTGACCCTGGGTCGGCAGATGCAGAGCCGGCCGGTGCGCTGTTCGCGGGCGAGCTACTGGCGGATTCAGTGCCCGCCGGTGCGGTGCTCACCGATGCACTGCCCGTCGAACCTGCGCGGGCAAATCCGCCACCGGTCACGGCGCTCCCGCAGCCAGCAATCAGCCCGGCGAGGACGACGCCGACCGCGGCGGAGCGCCAGGTTTCCCGCATTGTGCGAGGCTAGCCCGATTCGTCGGGCAGCGCTCGCGGACGACCGATCTCAGGCGGCCGCCCACTCCTCGCTCCTGCGCCAGAGCTGTCCGGCAAGCTCGGCAGTTGCCACCGGGCTCGACTCGCGCTCGGCACAGTTGTCGTAGTACCGGCCGCTAACCTCGGCCAGTTCCGGGGTGGTCGCGCAGTACAGCGACGTCTGAGCACCCTGGTCAACGGTCAGCATGCGGCGGGTCATCAGCGGGCGAACAGGCCACGGCACCCGGCGCCAGATGTCCGATGCGACGACGCCTGGGTGTAGCGAGTAGCTGGTCACGCCGGTGCCTCCAAGGCGCCGAGCGAACTCCTGGGTAAATAGGACGTTGCACAGCTTGGAGACCGCGTACTCGTTCATGCCTGTAATCCCGCGAGCCGGGCGCCGCAACTGATCGAAATTCACTCCCTTGGCCGCATAGTGCGCGTCGCTCGCGACGTTGACGATCCTGGCCTCGCTGCTGGTCAGGCAATCCAGCAGCGCAGTGGTGAAGGCAAAGTGGCCAAGGTGATTGACGCCGAACATCAGCTCGTAGCCGTCCCTGGTCAGCCCTCGCCGTCCCGCCACGCCCGCGTTGTTAATCAGCACGTGCAGCGGCTCGCCCAGCGCCAAGAAGGCTTGTGCGCTAGCCCGGACGGAGGCCAGGTCGGCGAGATCCAGCTGCAGGAACCTGACCTGCTCGGATCCGGCTTCCGCGGCCACCGCGGCAGCTGCCGCCTGGCCCTTCGGCTCCGACCGGCAGGCAAGGTGGACCCGCCCGCCGCGCTTCGCGAGCACACGGGCCGTGGCCAGGCCGATCCCGGTGTTGCCGCCGGTTACCAGGAACGTACGCCCGGACAGATCGCCGTCCATCTCAGTCCTTAGCCTTCCGCCTGTCCGACGACCCTGACCCGGGTCGAGGATCGACACAGAGCGTACAAGGCGCCCGCGCCTGCCGGCTCGGGTGCTCGGCAGACGCGGGCGCGCTCGGACGGCGACCACGGGACGGCGCACTCGGAAGTGCGAAGCCCAGGACATGCGCTAGCGCATCGGCATCAGCCGTGCTGCAGCGGCTTGCCAAGGGGGACTGGGCCGCCGCCAGTCGCCGTGGACGCGGTACCAACGAACAGATAGATGCCGAGCGCTGCGAATGCCAGCACGACGACCCCGCCAGCCTTGGTCACTCCGGCTGATCCCTGGCTGGTACCGAGCAGCACCAGCAGCAGGGCGAGGTCGACGAGCCCTAGCAGCGCTGTGAACGCCAGCGGCAGCCGCAGCGTTGCGAGCGTCAGGGCCACGATGATGATCAGCCATGCGGTCAGGAACAGCTCTTCCGTGCTGGTTACCGCGGTGGCGGGGATCACGAACCAGTTGTGCGTCAGGCCAAGTACCAGAACCGCGTAGCTGAGCCAGAAGCCTGCGAACGTGCCGAACACGCTGGCGACAGCACTCTGGCCGACGGCAGCGCTCCAGATCGTCGCCGCGAACAAGCCAACCGAGGTAGCGGCCAGAATGATCGCCAGCGGCGCACCAACCGCGGCAGCCGGCACCATGCCAACCAGGGTCAGGCCGAGTGCGATTGAGCCCACGATGAAGGCCGGCAGGCCGAGCGCCATCGGGTCGCCAGCCAGCGGTCCCGTGACTGCGACCTCCGCCACCTCCACTACCTCTGCGGACTCGTCAGCTGATGCGCCGATTGCGGTCATGGCCGCCTCCCTTGCCAGGAAAATCCTCCGCCCGCGACAGCGGGCCACGACTCACTCGTACCTCCGAGCGGCCGGCAGCAGACTCTCAGTTTGAGTCAGCCCGAGGCTGGCGCGGCCGCACCGCTCGGTTCGTGAGTCGCACCGGTGGGGTAAACCGCGGCCGTACGGCAGGGAACGGGGCGCTCAACTTCAGTACGCGGCCATCGCCTGGCATGGAGGCTGGATGCAGGTGGCGGCGGGACATCGTTCGCCAGCGAGAGCGGAGAGCACGCAATGAAGCACCTCGTGGACCCGCAGACAACCTCCATCGGCTGCCTGCCCGCCGCCTGGCTGCGCGACAATTGCCCGTGCGCGGACTGCCGGGACCCGGTCAGCGGACAGCGGCTCATCGCCATCACCGATCTGGCACCGCAACTGTCGGTGACCGCGACGGCAGAGGAGGCCGACGGCCTTCGCATCACGTTCGGACCGGACGGCCACCAGGCTGTATTCAGCCGGGAGTGGCTGGCGAGCCTGACCGCGCCGGCCGTCGCCGGCCGGAGCGAGGATATTCGGCAGCTCTGGCGTGCTGCCGACTTCCCGGCAGGCCCGCCCAGCGTGACCTGGGCTGACTACGAGGCGAGCGACGCGACCAGGCTGACCTGTCTCCGCCAGCTGCTGGCAACTGGCTTCATGCTGCTGCGTGGGGTGCCGCCGCGCGCTGACGCGGTACTCAGCGTCGCCGGCAGCTTCGGTTACGTCAGGGAGACCAATTACGGCAGGTTGTTCGACGTAAGAGTCGAGGCAACCCCGGCAAACCTGGCCTTCACCGGCCTGCCGATCGGGCCGCATACCGACAATCCGTACCGCGATCCGTCGCCGACCGTGCAGTTGCTGCACTGCCTTGTCAATGCGGCCGACGGCGGCGAGTCCGGGCTGCTCGACGGGTACACGGCTGCGGCAACGCTGCGGGCCGAAGACCCGGCGGCGTTCGACTGCCTGACCACGACGCCGGTCACCTTCCGGTACGCCGACGCCGGCGCCGAGCTGACCGCGACCCGACCGATGATCGGCCTGACAGCGACCGGCCTGATCAGCGAGATCCGGTACAACAGCCGGTCACTCCAGCCGCCGGCGCCCGGACCAGATGCGTCCGCGGTGGCGCAGCTGACCGAGCTCTACCGCGCCTACGGCGCGTTCGCGCTGATCCTGCTGCGGCCCGAACTCACCCTCCGCTTCAGCCTCGAGCCGGGTGACTGCATCGTGTTCGACAACACCAGGCTGATGCACTCCCGCACCGGCTTCTCCGCGGCCGGGCAGCGACACCTGCAGGGCTGCTACGCCGACCTCGACGGCGTCGAATCGACGGTGGCCGTGCTGGCCAGAGGCGGGGCGCAGTGACCTTGGCCAGGCTCTCCGCGGGCATGGTCGCGTCGCTAGCCGCGGGCCGCTCCGCGGGCTTGGCGCACGTCTACGCGCATTGCCGTGTTCCGGCCCGTTGCGGACAGGACGTCCCGACTGCTTGCGACGTTTACGCCCGCTTCCGCGCCCCGCGTCCGGCGACGCTCATGGCGCGGCTGGGCTCCGCCATGGCGCGGTTGCGCTCGATCCGGGCCAGGACATCGTCGCGGCGCTCGGCCGCGTAGTCCAGGGCCAGCCGGATAAGCCGTGGATGCAGCCCTGGCTCCTCCGCTAGAAGCCTGATCCGCTGTTCCTCGGCGCCGTCAAGTTCCTGCTGGCGCCCGACGACCTCCCACAGAACGGAGGGAGACACCGTGGCTGCAAGTACGCCGGGCAGGATGAGCCGCTAGGCGATTTGGCACGTCGCCTATGGCGCAGGCAAGTGCGGCGGAATCACCCGACGACGCCGAGCGCGACCGGATCGGCCGCGAACTGGCGGCCAACCCTGATCGTCCCCTCCACCTTGCGGGTGAGGGTATTGATTTCCGTCACCGTGCCCGACACCGCATTGGCCACGTAGACGGTCCGCCCGCCCGGCGCCGCGGCTATAGCGTCCGGGGACCTGCCGACCTTGACGCTGGCGGCCGCGGTATCACTCGAGATGCGGATAGGCGTGACAGTCCCGCGGTCGTTGACGGCTCCGTCGGTCATGTTGAGAACGTAAACCCAGCTTGTCTCCGGCGTGATCGCCAGTGCTATCGGCGAGATGCCAACCCTAATCGGACGTCTCGCCTTCCTGGTTGAGATCGCAATCGGGGTCACCGCGCCCTGGCTGCTGGCATGCGCGCCGGCACCCAAAGCGTCCAGAACATATGCCGTCCGGCCGTCCGGGGTTATCTCGATCGCGGACGGAACCCAGCCGGCCCTGATCGGCTTCCCGGCCGTAACGGTGGAAGTCCGGACCGGCAAGACACTGCCAATGGCGTTCACCGCATTCTGGCTGTTCACCACGAAGATCGTGTTGCCATCGGGTGTAATGGCCATCGCGTCGGGCCGGATGCCCGTTTGCACATGGCCCGTCACGAGGTTCGTTGCCAGGTCGATCTTTACGAGAACGCCGGTACCACGGCCCTCGCCAGAGTCGAGCACGTATCCGAACCGGCCATCACGTGAGAACACCATCGCGATCGGGTTGGTGCCCACCGGAATAGGTGACCCGAGAGTGCTCGTCGCGATGTTGAGCGGGACGACGACCCCGATATTGGCCTGCTCTGGGTTCTCATCCTCCAGGACATAACCGGCCTTCCCGTCCGGCGTGATCGCAAGCGATAGCGGCAGATTGCCAATCCCCAGGCTGATGGTGGCGATCGCCTTGTTTGTCCGGGTGCTTATCGCGGTGATCGTGCTCAACCCTGGGTTGACGACATACACGCGCCCCCCACCCGGCGCGACGGCGATGGAGTCGGCAGGAGCCGCCGGGCTCGTGCTCGGAAGCACTCCGACATGGATAGCAGGCAGAATTTTGCTGGTGCTGGCCAGCACTGGCACGACCGTCCCGTTGCCCTGGTCGAGTACGTACACGATCTCCGGACGAGACCTTGCCGCGCTAGCGGCTTGCGGGCTGATGGCGCTCGCAGTGACCGTGCTAGCCACGGCCACCAGCAGGATGCCCCCGCTGCCCAGCGCGGCCACGAGTCGCTTGATCACTTCTCGTCCCATTCCCCTGCTTCACCTGCACATAGGCTTACCGCAGCACGAAACCCTTGTCCACGGCCACGCACCAACGGCGTCAGCCCGCCGGGACGACGATGCCGTACTCGTGAATCTTGCGGTAGATGGTGGCCCTGGACATGCCCAGCGATTCGGCAGCCTTCACCTTGTTCCCGTCAAAGTCCAGCAGGCTCTGCACAATCGCATCGCGCTCCATCGACTCCAGCGGGCTAAGCAGACGGCGGCTGACGGTGCGGCATTCTGGTGGCAGGTCCGCGGCCTTGATCACGCCGGTCCGCCGCAGCTGGACGACCCGGCGGAGCACCTGCCATAGCTGCTCAGTATTGCCCGGCCAGCTGTAGCGCAGCAGCAACTGCATGGCCTCGCCCGAGCACACCAGCCGGCCAGGCGGATTGAGCTTGCCGAGCAGGAACGGCACCAGCTCGTGCAGGTCCTCGATGTGATGGCGGAGCGGCGGCAGCTCCACCGTGCACGGGAAGTGCCGTAGCAGCCGGGCCAGGTCCGGGCCGGGCTTGCCCTGGCCCAGCGTCACCGCGACCCACAGCGACCGGTGCCTGCCCGCCGCGACCGCGTCCTGCAGCGCGGCCGACAGGGCGTGGAGTCGCCGCGCGTTCAGCTGGTCCACGTGCCTGATGACCAGCGTGCCGCAGTCGCCGGCCAGCTCGTCCTGCGCGGCGGCATTCCAGCTCTGATCGGCGGCCTCGGCCGCGTCGATAACGTGGAACCAGCCGGCCGGGTTGCGACGCTGGTGCACAGCACGGAGCACGGCGACCTTCCCGGTACCCGGCTCGCCGCCGAGTGCCAGCCACTCGCCGGATGTATACGCCGCCTCGACCTGACTGGAGCCGCGCAACCACAGCGGCCCGGATCCCACCAGTCCTGGCAAGTACATCCGCAGGTGCGGCGATAGTTCGGCGCTGACGCGGTTAGCCGTGTCCGCCAGCCGGACGTGCACGACACCAGCCCGAGGCGAGTGCGTGCCTTCCAGCGGACGGCAGTAAAGCCGCGCCGTCACGCCGGTCGGCAGCGCCACCTGCACCGGGCCGTGCTGACCGGTGTTCAGCGCCTCCGCAGCCTGCCCGAGCAATACCGCCTGATCCGCAGGGTCGAGCACCTGGCGGGCGTGGTCGTTCAGCATCACCGTGTCCGGGCCCAGCGCGAGCACCATTCCGCTGGTCCGCTTGCACACGCGCAGGTACTCCTGCAGCAGCTGGACTTCCTGCGCGCTGGTGTCGCTCAGCAGCGCTTGCATGATCTGGTCGGCCGTCGTCTTGGCGAGCGCGATGAGCAGCGGGTCGGCGTCCTTGCGCCAGCAGGTCAGGTCGACCGCGCCGATGGTGCGTCCGGAGACCGGATGCCGGATCGGCACGCCTGCACAGGCCAGGTCTTCCAGATGCTCCGCGTAGTGTTCGTGCCCGAACACATGCATGGGCCGGCCGCCCTCCAGCGCGGTGCCGATGCCGTTCGTGCCGACGAACTCCTCCGCGTAGCTGAAGCCGGGCGCGAGCTGGACGCCGTCCAGGTGCCGGTCGAGCTCGGTGTCCGCGGCGAGCCTGGACAGCACCAGCCCGTCCGCATCGGTGAGGATGACGCTAATCGGCTGGCCGTCGAGTGCGTTCCGCAGGCTGCGCAGGACCGGCATCGCGCTACGGGTCAGCGGCGTGTCCATGTCAGGGTCGCGGATATAGCTGAGGTCGATTCTGTCGGCGGCTACCCGCGACCGGCGGGACCGCCACCAGGACGCCAGGATCGTGTCACGCACGTGGTACGGCTCGACCGACTCGGCCGTCAGGAACCGTTCGCGTGCGCTCGCCAGCCCCTTGTCGTCACCGGAAGCTGACGGCTGCCGTGTGGTGTGTAGCATCAGCCGCCTCCTGCCTAAGCCGAAGGGCTCACGCGAGCCGGCGGGGTCAGCCCGCGCGCAAATGACATTGCACTGCCTTCAAGGTAAGCACGCCGTCCGGTCAACCTGTCTCAAGTTGAGACCTCCGGGCTATTGCGCGCGGCTTTCCATGCGGTATGCCCGCCGGCGAGGAGCGCGAGACTTACAACCCGTGGAGCATCGTGAACCTGGTGTTCCACCATCTGGCGGCGCAAGGACTGCACCCGGTTCTGGGCGAATCGGGAGATCCCGGCGCCCCCGCCGCCGATTTGCTGCGCGCACTAGGCATCACACCGGCCGCGGAAGGCAACCGTCAGCTCGCCGAGCACGTCCGCACCGAGCTTGAGCAGCTCAGGAACGCGGTGTTCGGCAGCGAGCAAGGCGAGTAATCCGCCGTCGCCGCGGCCGGACGCAGGCCGGGCGTGAGACGTGCCCGTTACCGTCCCGAGACTTCCCTGTCTCATGTTGAGAGCTCATAGTGCCCGGCGGCGCGGTGTGATCGGGGGCGACGAGGAGTCCCGTGCCTTGAGGATGCGAGTGTCCGCCGCCGAGGCGTGACGCCACAGCAGGTAGCAGACGCGGGCGTCGCAAGCAGGGCCGTCTCGGGTCGGCCGGGATCAAGGAAGGGGTGACAATGAGTCGCCAGAGCGTAGCTAAGGCTCACCAGAAGATCCAGGAACTCGCCTGGGAACCGCTGTACCACGAGCCAGTCTCGCAGTACGGCACCGACTACACGTTCGCGAAGGCCCAGAAGAAGGACCCGCTGAAGCAGGTCCTCCGGTCCTATTTCCCGATGCAGGAGGAGAAGGACAACCGCGTGTACGGCGCGCAGGACGGCGCGATCCGCGGCAACATGTTCCGCCAGGTCCAGGAGCGCTGGCTGGAGTGGCAGAAGCTGTTCCTGTCGATCATCCCGCTGCCGGAGATCTCCGCCGCGCGGGCCATGCCGCTGCTGTTCAGGACCGTTCCGAACCCGGAACTGCACAACGGCCAGGCGATCCAGATGATCGACGAGGTCCGGCACTCAACGATCCAGCAGAACCTCAAGCGCCTGTACATGAACAACTACATCGACCCGGCCGGCTTCAACAACAGCCTCCGCAACTTCCAGAACGACTACTGCGGCACGATCGGCCGTCAGTTCGCCGAGGGCTTCATTACCGGTGACGCCATCACCGCGGCCAGCATCTACCTGACCATCGTGGCGGAGACCGCGTTCACGAACACGCTCTTCGTGGCCATGCCAGCCGAGGCCGCCGCGAACGGCGACTACCTGCTGCCGACCGTGTTCCACTCGGTCCAGTCAGACGAGTCGCGGCACATCAGCAACGGCTACGCGACGCTGCTGATGGCGCTGGCTGACGAGAGCAACCACCAGCTACTCGAGCGTGACCTGCGGTACGCCTGGTGGAACAACCACCGCGTGGTCGACGCGGCCATCGGCACGTTCATCGAGTACGGAACCAAGGACCGGCGCAAGGAGCGCGAGTCCTACGCCGAGATGTGGCGGCGGTGGATTTACGACGACTACTACCGCAGCTACCTCGTGCCGCTGGAGAAGTACGGCCTGGTCATCCCGCACGACCTCATCGAGGAAGCCTGGAACCAGATCTGGAACAAGGGCTACGTGCACGAAGTCGCGCAGTTCTTCGCCACCGGCTGGCTGGCAAATTACTGGCGGATCGACCCGATGACCGACAAGGACTTCGAGTGGTTCGAGTACAAGTACCCGGGCTGGTATGACAGGTACGGCAAGTGGTGGGAGAACTACAACCGCCTGTCGATGCCGAACGGCCACCACCCGATCGTGGCCGAGGACGTCGACTACGTGTACCCGCACCGGTGCTGGACCTGCATGGTCCCGTGCCTGGTCCGCGAGGACATGGTCATGGACCAGGTCGATGGTCAGTGGCGGACCTACTGCCACGAGGAGTGCCGGTGGACCGATGCGGTCGCATTCCGGCCGACCTTCCAGGGGCGCCAGACGCCGAACATGGGCCAGCTCATCGGCAAGCGCGAATGGGAGACGCTCTACCACGGCTGGAACTGGGCTGACGTGGTATCGGACATGGGCTATGTCCGTGACGACGGCAAGACCATGGTCGCGCAGCCGCACCTGAACCTGGATCCGAAGAAGATGTGGACCCTGGATCACCTGCGCAGGATGGGGCCGGTGCTCAGCCCGAACGTGCTGCTCAACGAAATGACCGACGAGCAGCGGCAGGCATTCCACGCCGATTACATCAAGCAGGGACCGGCCGGACGCCCTGCGCCGAACGCCTAGTCCTCGTCCGCCGCAGGGAGGGGCTGCCCGATCGGCGGCCCCTCCCGCGAGCGGCGCGCGCCGCGCGTGCTGGACAGCCGGAACACAACTGGACAGCAGGAAGGAGGAGTCATGCCCGATAAGCACGTCGTCCGGTTCGAGCCGGTCGGCATCGAGATCGAAGTCGGCGAGGACCAGACCATCCTGCGCGCCGCTGCCGAGCAGGGCATCATGCTCATGCACGGCTGCAAGGAAGGCCAGTGCGCGTCCTGCAAGTCGTTCATCCTGGACGGCGAGGACATCGAGCATGACAAGTACTCCACGTTCGCGCTGCCCGACTATGAGCTCGAGGAAGGCTACACGCTGCTGTGCCGGGCGCACGCCTACGAGGACGTCACGATCGAGCTGCTCAACTACGACGAGGAGATGATCCGCTCCGGCCTGCCGATCCAGCAGGGCGTGGCGGAAGTTGTATCCAGGGACGCTGTCACCCACGACATGCGGCACCTGGTACTGCGACTCCTCGAACCGGAGGAGATCAAGTTCTTCCCTGGTCAATATATGGACATCAAAATACCGGGAACGGGGGTTGTCCGGTCCTTCTCGATGGCGAACACGAGCAGCCGTGAGGGCGGACTGCTGGAGTTCATTATCAAGGTCTACCCGGACGGCCAGTTCTCCCGGTTCCTGGCCGACAAGCTGGCCGAGGGCGACCGGCTTGACCTCACCGGTCCGTTCGGTGTCTTCACCCTCCGCGAGGGTGACAGCGACCTGGTGTTCGTCGGCGGCGGAGCCGGTCTCGCGCCGATCCTGGCGCTGCTGCGGTCCATGGCCGAGCGGGGTATCGCCCGCAAGGCGACTTTCTTCTACGGCGCACGGACCCGCGCGGACCTCTGCTTCGAGGCGGAGCTCCGCGAACTGGAGCGCAGGCTGCCGAATTTCCGTTACCTGCCGGCGCTGTCCGAGGCCAGCGGAGATGACAGCTGGGCCGGGGAGACCGGCCTGATCACCGACGTCGTGCGGCGTCATGCCAGCGACCTGACCGGCGCGCACGCCTACGTGTGCGGACCGCCGCCGATGGTCGAAGCGGCGCTACCGCTGCTGGCCAGCCTCGGCGTCGAGGAAAAACGCATCTATTACGACAAGTTCACCTTCACCGGCAATCCGGAGGACTGAAAGAAGGGCCCCATGAGCGAGACGACGGCCGAACGCAGCGTCCCCAAGCCTGTCTTCACCGATGCGGAGGCGGGCGCGAAGACCTTCCCGGACTCCACGGCCCGGCGGTTCAACTACTACAACCCGGCCAAGCGCAAGCAATCCCACTACGAGGACGTCACCGTCGAGGTGCAGCCTGACCCGCGGCATTACCTATCGCAGGGCTGGCTGTACGGCTTCTCCGATGGCCGCGGCGGCTACCCGCTGGAATGGACCGCGCTGAAGGCGTGGGGCTCAGACCGCCCGGAGCCCGAGCGCTACCCCGGCTCAGGCGGCAAGGGCTATGACTGGCCGGCGCACGGCTGGCACGAGTTCCGTGACCCGAACGAGGAGTGGGAGCTCACGCTCTACCGCTACAACTCCAACGTCGTCCGGCAGGTCAACCAGAACGTCGAGCAAGCCCGTCAGTCCAAGGCGTTCGAGCTGTGGAACAGGAACTGGGTCAGGTTCGTGGAGCGCAATGTCGGCGCCTGGATGCACGTTGACCACGGCCTGGGCCTGTACCTGTACGCCAACGCCAACCGGCGCGCGCCGACGAACATGCACAACAACGCGATCTCGGTCAACAGCATGCACCGCATCAGGGCCGCGCAGGACCTGGCGCTGTACAACCTGACCCTCACCGAGGAAGTGGACGGCTTCGACGGATCCGCGCACCTGGAGACATGGAACTCCGACCCGGCCTGGCAAGGGGTGCGGGAAGTCGCCGAGCAGCTGACCGCGATCGACGACTGGTGCGAGGCAATCTTCGCCGCGAATGTCGTCTTCGAGCCGCTGGTCGGCGAGCTGTTCCGCAGCCACCTGGTGATGCACGCGTCACCGCGCAATGGTGACTTCGTCACCCCGACGATTGTCGGCGCCGCCGAGTACGACTTCGCTGAGCGGGACCTGCGGTACACGAAGGCGATGTTCGAGCTGCTGACCGGCGACCGCGAGTTCGCCGATCACAACAAATCGACCATGCAGCAGTGGCTGTCTGTCTGGGTACCGCGCTGCATCGCCGCCGACCGGACCCTACAGCCGCTGTGGTCCCAGCCGGACGCCAAACCGCCCCGGTTCGAGGACGGCCTAGACGCCGCTAAGAGCCGCTTCACCTCAATCCTGTCTGAGCTTAGGCTCGAAGTACCGAAGGAGTTGGCGCAGTGACCACGTTCGCCACGGCAGAAAGCCCGTTCAAAGCAGACAACACCGCATCCAACAAATGCGGGTTCACGCTGATGAACAACCAGGTAGGGGTGGTGGTCGCCGCTTACTGCGCGACCAAGCCGAACGTTGTGGTGACGCCGCTCCCGTCCATGATCAGGGTCGACGGCACGGGCCGGTTCGACGTGATCTACGACGAGGTCTCCGAGGCGCTTGGCGAGGAACCGGGCTTCTTCGACGCCGCCGAGTTCGAGGAGAACATGTCTACCCACTACGGCCGGATGATCCACACCGACGACCGGACCATCATGATCGCCAACCCGGAGGACGCTGCCGAGTACCTCGGCTTCGACCTGGTCCCGATCTCGGCGTAGCCGGCCCAGTCATCCGCAGCCCGCGCGTAAGGAGGCACGGTGTACGAGAAGGACGGCGAGAAATACTTCGTGGTGGACAGCCACATGCACTACTGGAACGCGGCGCCGGACAACTGGGTGCCCGGCGCCGAGCAGTACGCCAAGGGCTGGATCGAGTGCTTCCACGCATACCAGGGCCTCGGGCCGCCGGAGACGCACTGGAGCCTCGAGCACTTCCAGAAGTACTCCGAAGAAGACCTGATGAAGGACGTCTTCGACGACGGCCACGTCGACGTGGCTATCTTCCAGCCCACCTACCTGAAGGAGTGGTACTCAGAGGGCTTCAACACCACCGAGCGCAACGCGCTCATGGGCGAGAGGCATCCGGGCAAGTTCGTCTACAACACCCGGTTCGATCCCCGTGACGGCGACGCGGGCCTGGAAGAGCTCAAGCGCAACGTAGAGCGTTTCGGGTCGAAAGGTGTCAAGCTGTACACGGCCGAGTGGAACGCTGGCTCCCGCGGCTACAAGCTCACCGATCCCGCCGCGTACCGCTACCTGGAGGCTGCGCAGGAACTCGGGATCAAGAACATCCACGTGCACAAGGGCCCGACGATCTGGCCGCTGGACAAGGACGCGTTCGACGTGTCCGACGTCGACCACGCGGCGACGGACTTCCCTGGCCTGAACTTCATCGTCGAGCACGTGGGCCTGCCCAGGATCGAGGACTTCTGCTTCATGGCGACGCAGGAGCCGAACGTCTACGCCGGGCTGGCCGTCGTCGTCGGCGGCCTGATGCACGCGCGGCCGAGGTTCTTCGCCAAGGTGATGGGCGAGCTGCTGTTCTGGGTCGGCGAGGACAAGATGACCTTCGGCAGCGACTACGCCATCTGGGAACCCAGGTGGCAGGTCGAGGGCTTCGTCGACTGGGAGATGCCGGACACCGAGGAGTTCTCGGACTACCCGCGGCTCGGCGTGGCCGGCAAGAAGAAGATCCTCGGGCTCAATGCCGCCAAGCTCTACGACATCGAGGTGCCGGCCGAGTGCCGGCTGCCCGCCGATGCCGGGGCTCCGGCGACTCAAGATGACGTCCAACTAGTCGACTAGAAGCATGACAGCAACCGCAGCTAGCACCACGCCGCTGCTAGCCGCGCTCGGCACGGTTCGCGACCCGGAGCTGGACGAGCCCATCACCTCGCTCGGCTTCGTGGCCGCGTGCACCGTGTCGCGCGACGGCGACGCGGAGGTCCGGCTCCGGCTGCCGACGTACTTCTGCGCGCCCAATTTCGCCTACCTGATGGTCGCCGACGCCTACGACGCGGTGGCCGGGGTGCCCGGCGTGCGGACTGCCCGCGTCTTGCTGGAGGACCACTTCGCGGCAGACGCGATCAACGGCGGCGTCGCGGCGCAAGCCGGGTTCGCGCAGTCGTTCGACGGCGAGGCAGTAGGCGAGCTGCACGACCTGCGCCGTGATTTCCTGCGCAAGGCGGTGCTGGCCGGCACTGACCAGGTCTGCCGCGCCCTGAAGGCTGACGGCGTTTATCCGGAGCGGTTCGCCGCGTTGACGCTCGGCGAGGTGCCGCCATCGCCGGCGCTGGACCGGCTCAGGCAACGCCGGGCCGAGCTCGGGCTGGCCGTCGGCGACGACGCCCTGCTGCTCATCGACCCGGCAACCGGCGAATCGGTAAGCGCCGAGGCTGTGCCGCTGCACCTGCGGCGCGCCCGGGTCACCGCGATCAGCCTGGCCGCGAACGGCAGTATCTGCCGCGGGATGCTGCGGCACCGATACGACATTACTGGCGAGGAGGAGCAATGAAGGCTGTCCGGCTGCACGCGTTCCATCAGCAGCCAGTCGTCGACGAGGTACCTGAGCCCACGATCGCCGGCCCGCTCGACGTGATCGTGAAGATCGGCGGGGCCGGCGTCTGCCGCACCGACCTGCACATCATCGAGGGGCAGTGGGATGCCGCGATGGGCACGCCGTTGCCCTACATCCTCGGTCACGAGAACGCCGGCTGGGTGCACGAGATCGGCTCGGCGGTGACGAGCGTGGCCGTCGGCGACACTGTCATCCTGCATCCGACTCCCACCTGCGGGCTGTGCCGAGCTTGCCGGGCAGGCCAGGACATGCACTGCAGCAACTCGACGTTCCCCGGCCTGTCCACTGATGGCGGGATGGCCGAGTACCTGCT
>DASXIA010000532.1:0-13516 GCA_036488155.1 Streptosporangiaceae bacterium
CGGCGGCGTCTTGATCGCCAGCCAGATGATCACAAGCCCGCCGACGGCGCCGAGCAGCTGCTTTTCAAACATGGAGTACGGCGGCGCGCCAATATCGAGGTCATAAGCCGTCGAGGTGGAGAGCACCATCATCAGGCCGACCGCGAGCAGCAGCACTGTGCAGCCAAGTACCAGGTAGTAGGAAGCCAGCGGCCGGTCCAGCAGCGCCTTCAGGCGGCGCGCCCCATCGCGCAGGCTGGCTGGGCGCTGCCCGGCGTCGTCCAGGGCCGCGCTCGGGCCGGCCAGGCGCATCCGCGCCCGTCCCGCCGCCCCGTCACTGGTCCGGCCCTGATCCAGCTCAGTGCTGGCGGGGGACCCGGGGCTCACCGCGAATCCGCCAGCCTGCGCACAGCTGCGGCGAAGGCGTCACCGCGGGCCGGGTAATCGCGGAACATGTCCCACGACTGCGCGGCCGGCGCCAGCAGCACGGTATCCCCGCGCCGCGCGGCCGCCGCCGCCTGTGCTACTGCCTGGTCCATGACACCAGTGTCAGTGCCGCTCAGCTCCATGACTGGGACATTCGGCGCGTGTCGCGCCAGCGCCTTGCCGAATCTGGCCCGGTCGGTGCCGATCAGGACAGCCGCCCGCAGCCGCGGAGCCGCCGCGGCGACGATGCCGTCCAGGTCGTCGTCGCTGCCGCGGAACAGGCCGCCGGCCACCCACACCACGGAGGGGAACGAGGCTAGCGAAGCCGCTGCCGCCGCCGGATTGCTCGCCTTTGAGTCGTCGACGAACGCCACCCCGTCGATCTCGGTGACCAGCGTGATCCGGTGCCGTTCAGGGACGAAGGTGGCTAGCCCGGCGGCAATGGAGGCCGGCTGGTCGCCGTAGGCGCGCGCCAGCGCGGCGGCTGCGAGCGCGTCCGCCACGTTGTGCGGCGCGGCCGGCTGTACCGCACTGACCGCTGCCAGCCGCACTGCCGTGTCCCCGGCCCGGCTGGCACTGGTCCGGCTGGCACCTGGCTCGCAGGCAGCCGGCTGGCTGGCCCCCAGTTGGCTGGCACCGTCGAACGCGCGGTCCGCCAGCCAGCCATCCACGATGCCTAGTTCGCCAGCACCCGGTGGCCCCAGCCGGAACCCCACGAGCCTGGCCGCCTCGCCTGCTTCGGCCGCTCGGCTTGCTGCGGCGACCGCCATCGCGACCGTGGCCGGGTCCTCGGCGTTGTAGATCGCGATCGTGCCTGGCGCGAAGATCCTGGCCTTGGCTGCAGCGTAGGACTCGATGTCGTCGTGCCAGTCCAGGTGGTGGGCCGCCAGGTTGAGCACCACGGCCGCGAGCGGCCTGATCGTCGTGCTCCAGTACAGCTGGAAGCTTGACAGCTCCACCGCGACGACCGGGTACGGCTCCGGGTCCGTCACCACGTCGAGGATCGGAGTGCCGACGTTTCCGGCGGCGATACTGCGATGACCGGCGGCGGCGAGCATAGCGGCCAGCATCCGGACCGTGGTCGTCTTGCCGTTCGTGCCGGTGATGGCCAGCCACTGTTGCCGACCGCCGCCAGGCAGGGCGGGCCGCAGCCGCCAGGCGAGCTCGACATCACCGATCACTTCAATGCCCGCGGCGACCGCGGACGCCAGCAGCGGCGTGTCCGGCCGCAGCCCGGGCGAGGTGACCACCAGGGCCGTGCCGGGCGGCACACTGGCACCGGGGCCTAGCTGCTCCGGCCCGAGCCGGACTGTCACGCCGTCTCTTGCCAGTCGATCGGCGATGTCACGGCGCTCAGCGTCGTCCCGCGAGTCCAGGGCGGTCACCCTGGCGCCCTGGCTGGTCAGCAGAAAGCTGACCGACTGCCCGGTGATGCCGAGGCCAGCCACGACGACGGCCCGCCCAGCCAGATCCGCTAGCCCAGCCACTTCGCTGCTGCCGGTCATCGGCCTAGGTCGCCAGCCACTCGGCGTAGAAGAGGCCCAGGGCGAGCGCGACGCACAACCCTGAGATCAGCCAGAATCTGATCACGATGGTCGTCTCGGCCCAGCCGACCATGTCGAAATGATTATGTAGCGGGCTCATCTTGAAGACCCGTATCCCTCGCCCGGTTCTGAACTTGGTGGCCTTGAACACGCTCACCTGGATGATCACCGAGAGCGTGGTGATCACGAAGAGGCCACCCAGGATCAGCAGCAGCAACTGGGTCTTGGTGCACACCGCCAGCCCGGCAAGCACGCCGCCGAGCGCCAGCGAGCCGGTATCGCCCATGAAGATCTTGGCGGGCGGCGCGTTCCACCACAGGAAGCCGAAGCACGCGCCGGTCACGGCGGCGGCAACCACCGCCAGGTCCAGTGGGTCCCTGATTTGATAGCACTGCCTGGACAGGAAGGTGGTGCAGTCGTTGCGCTCTTCCCAGATGCCGATCAGTACGTAGGCGGCCAGCACCAGGACTGTGGCGCCGGTAGCCAGTCCGTCCAGGCCGTCGGTCAGGTTCACTCCGTTGGAGAACCCGGCTATCAGGATGACGATCCAGATGACGAACGGCAGCACGCCGATGGCCGGCCCGAAGTCGCGCAGGAACGACAGGTGCGCGTCGGCTGGAGTGAGGTCATAGCCGTCCGGGTGCTGCAGCACCTCGATCGCGAACACCGTGCCGACCACGACCTGGCCGGTCAGCTTGGCCCCGCTCCGGAGCCCTACGCTGGTCTGCCGGGAGATCTTGAGGAAGTCGTCGATGAACCCGACCAGGCCGAGACCGGCCATCAGGAACAGCACGAGCAGGCCGGACGCGCTCATCGGGTCATGTGTCGCTACGTGCCCGACGACGTAGCCGACGAGCGTGGCCAGCACCATCACCGCGCCGCCCATGGTCGGCGTGCCCCGCTTGGTCTCGTGGGACTTGGGGCCTTCGACCCGGATCGGCTGACCGTACCCCTGGCGGCGCAAGACGTTGATGATCAGCGGCGTGCCGAACAATGCCAGCAGCATTGATACCGCGCCGGCAACCAGGATCGTCTTCACGACAGTGTCCCCTTGCGCTGGGACCCCGCATGCTCGCCCGCTACGGCTGCCCCAGAATCCAGCGGCCGCTCACCGGTGAGAGCCAGCGCCACCCGCTCCAGGCCGATGCTATGCGACGCCTTGACCAGCACCACGTCTCCGGCGCGCACCCGGTCCCGCACCGCGCGCACGGCCGCCGGGCCGTCTGGCACCCAGAGCAGCTCGCCGTGCCAGGCAGGCACGGCCTTCGCGCCGGCCAGCATCGGGGCCGCCTCTTCGCCGACCACGATCAGCCCGGCAAGTCCGGCCCTCGCCGCCTCGGCACCGATCTCCTCGTGCAGCCGGTCTGCGTCTTCGCCGAGCTCCGTCATGTGGCCGAGCACGGCGAATCCGCCGCGGCCGCGGGCCATGGTAGCCAGCGCCCTGATAGCCGCCCGGACCGTGTCGGGGTTGGCGTTGTAGGCATCGTTGATGATCGTGACGCCATCGCTGAGCTGCGTGACTTCCATCCGCCAGCGGCTCCTGGCCACCGCAGCCGTCAGCCCGGCGGCGATATCGGCGGCCGGCATGCCGAGCTGGCCGGCCAGGGCGGCGGCTGCCAGCGCGTTGTACACGTGATGCTCACCGTGCAGCTGCAGCCGCACCGGGGCGGAGCCGTCCGGCGTTTCCAGGATGAAACTGGCGCGGCCGAGATCGTCAGTTCTGACCTCCGCCGCGCGCACGTCCGCTGAGGCCGACTGGCCGAATGTCACGACCCTGGCCCTGGTGCGCGCCGCCATCGCTATGACCCGGTGATCGTCGGCGTTCAGCACGGCTACGCCATCAGCCGGCAGCGCAGCAGGAAGCTCGCCCTTGGCCTCAGCGATCCGGTCCAGGCCGCCGAACTCGCCGGCGTGCGCGTGGTTGACACACAGCACCGCACCGAGCCGGGGCGGCGCGATCTGGCATAGCTCGGTGATGTTGCCGGGACCGCGCGCCGCGAGCTCGGAGATTAGGTACCGGGTCTGCGGCGTGATTTTCAGCACAGTGAGCGGGTGGCCGATCTCGTTGTTTTGCGAATCACGCGGCGCCACGGTGGGGCCAAGCGTCTCGATCAGCTGGGCCGCTAGGTCCTTTGTTGTGGTCTTACCTGCCGATCCGGTAATGCCGATGACAGTCAGCCCGGGCGCGCGATCGATGACGGCCCTGGCCAGCCTGCCAAGTGCCGCCTGGACGTCCGGCACGATCAGCGCCGGGCCGCCGACCGGCCGGGCGGCCAGAACGGCCACCGCGCCGGCCGCCAGCGCGGCGCCGGCGAACTCGTGCCCGTCGGTGCGGGTGCCGGGCAGCGCCGCGAAGAGGCTTCCTGGCGCGGCGTCGCGCGAGTCGATCACCACCGGTCCGGTCACCAGAACGCCCGGATCGGGCACGTCCGCCAGCCGCGCGCCGGTGGCCTCGGCAACCTGCGCGACGGACAGCGGAATCACACATCCTCCGGGAAACGACTGGTCGGGTCGAACGGGGCGGTTCCGTCGGCAGTGCTGGTCCGGTAGGGCGGATGGAGCCAGCCGGCTGGACCCGGGCCGGCGGCAATCGTCGCATCCTCGCTCGCCCGGCGGCGCAGGAGGGCCTGCGAAGCAACCTCGCGGTCGTCGAACGGGATTACTGCCCCGGCTACGTACTGCCCATGCTCATGTCCCTTGCCTGCGATGAGCACCACGTCGCCCTTGCCCGCGCCGGCCACCGCAAGCCCGATCGCTGCCGCCCGGTCAGGTTGCACTACCACCTGCGCACGGTCGCGTTGCGGAACCTCGATCGCGCCAGCCAGCATCTCGGCCAGGATGGCCAGCGGATCCTCCGAGCGCGGGTTGTCGTTGGTCAGGATTGCCACGTCGGCGAGCCTGGCCGCTGCGGCACCCATCAGGCGGCGCTTGCCACGGTCCCGGTCTCCGCCGCAGCCGAGCACGATCACCAGGTTGCCCTGGGTGACGTCGCGCATCACGGTCAGCAGCGCCTCGACCGCACCCGGCTTGTGCGCATAATCAACAAGCACGCTGAAGTCCTGCCCGCAGTCGACCCGCTCGAGCCTGCCCGGCGGGCCGGGACTAGCGGCCACCCCGGCGACGGCATCAGCGAGCCCGGCGCCGGCCTCGACCAGGGCCACGATGGCCGCCAGGGCGTTCGCCACGTTGAATTCGCCTGGCAGCGCTACAGCCGCGTCGGCTTCCACTCCGCCTGGCCCGATGACCCGGAAGGTAGAGCCGTCCGCGCCGGACCGGACATCTACCGCCCGCCAGTCGGCCGCCCGCCGTCCTTCGGCCGAAAAGGTGGTGACTGGGATCGCCGCCACCGCGGCCAGCTCCCGCCCGTGCGCGTCGTCAAAATTCACCACGCCGGCCCTGGCGTATTTCGGCGTGAACAGCTCGGCCTTGGTCGCGAAATAGTCGTCCATGCTGGCGTGGAAGTCCAGGTGGTCCTGCGACAGGTTGGTGAAGACGGCGACGTCGTAGTGCGTGCCGGCAACCCGGCCGAGCGCCAGCGCATGGCTGGAGACCTCCATCGCCACCGCACCGATCCGCCGCTCAGCCATCGCCGCCAGCAGCGCCTGGAGGTCGGTGGCCTCCGGCGTGGTCAGCGTGCTGGCCTGCGCGGCCTCACCGACCCGGGTTTGCACGCCCCCGATCAGGCCGGTCCGGTAGCCAGCTGCCCGCAGGCCGGCCTCAAGCAGGTAGCTCGTCGTGCTCTTGCCGGCCGTGCCGGTCACCCCGATCAGCAACAGCCGGTCCGACGGATGGCCGTATATCCAGGCAGCGACCTCGCCCAGCCTGGCCCGCGGCTCGGCGACCACGAAGACTGGCAGGCCGGAGGCAATCGCTGATGCGCGGCCGGCTGGGTCAGTGAGCACTGCGACGGCCCCGGCCTCGGCGGCCGCGGCGCAGAATTGCGCGCCATGCACGGTGCTGCCCGGCAGCGCAGCGTACAGGTCACCGGGCCGGACGGCCCTGGAGTCATGAGTGACGCCACGCAAGACACCGGCAGAGCCGCGGTCATCCGGCAGCGGGTCTGCCGGGCGCAGGCCAAGCAGCGCCGCGAGCCCGGTTAGCGGGAGCGCGGGCACATAATCTGGGCGAAAAGCCGCTGGCACGGGCAGAGGTTACCTCCCCTCGCGCCCTCACGGTGCCGTGAGCCGGATATAGGGCGTCCTGGCATCGTCCGGCGCGATCTTCATCGTCTGCAGAGCGAACTTGGCTACGTCGAAGAAGGCCGGCCCGGCGACCTCGTCACCGTAGTACTTCCCCCGCGGGTCCTGGATGTTCACCGCGACGACCAGCTGCGGATTGTCGGCTGGAACGATGCCGATGTAGCTGGAACCATACTGGCAGAGGCACTTGCCCAGGCCAGAGCCGGAAACCTGCGCGGTTCCGGTCTTGGCCGCCACGGTGTACCCCTTGATGAGTCCCCACGGCGCCCCTGCCTGGGCATCCACCGCCGGTACCTGCTGCAGCATTTTCATCAGCGCGGCCGCCGTCGTCTTGCTGATCACCCGCCTTGTCGGCGGCTTCGGCGCCGGCACGAAGTGCCCGGACGCGGTAGTGGTGCCCGCCACCAGCGTCGGCTGCACCCGGATGCCGCTATTAGCGATGGTGGCGTAGACGCTGGCCATCTGGACAGCGGTCACGCCGACGCCCTGCCCGAAGGCGTACTCGTACCGGTTGTCCCCGTAATAGCCGGGCGAGCCGGGCCTCGGAAGAAGCCCCGCGCTCTCCCCCGGAAGCCCGACGCCGCTGACCGAGCCCAGCCCGAAGCTACGCAGGAAGCGGTATTGCTGCTCCGGCGTGATGTGCTGCGCGACCTGCACCATCCCGACATTGCTTGAGTGCGCGAGGATGCCGGCGATCGTGTACCTGACCGTCGGGTGGTACTCGGCATCGTGGAACCTGTACAGGCCGTCCATGGTGATCGAGTAGGGAATCGTGTACGCGCTCATGGGCGTCTGGCCGCCATCCTCCAGCGCGGCTGCCACAGTGACCGGCTTGAGCGTGCTGCCTGGCGCGAACACGTTCGCGGCGCTGATGTTCGTTGTCTCATTGACGTTCGTGACGTCTGCCGGGTTGTAGCTCGGCCACTGCGCCATGGCCAGGATCGCTCCGGTTCCGGGCTGCATCACCACGATGGAGCAATTCCTGGCCCGGGTCTGGAGCACTCGCAGTTTGCAGACTTGCTCGGCTTTCCACTGGATGTCGGCCTGGATGGTGAGCCGGAGGTTCTTAGCCGCAACGCCCGGTGAGAGCTGCACCTCGGTCAGCGGGATCGGCTCCTGGTTGACGCCGATCTCGACCTCTTCGCTACCGTCCCGGCCGGCCAGCACCGAGTTGAATTGCTGCTCGAGCCCGGCCTCGCCGACCAGGCCGCCGTCGCCTGACGGGGCCGGATTGGTGAAGCCCACGATGTTGGCGGCGAGGTCACCGTTCGGATAGACGGTGTTATAGGTCGCCTTCAGGTCAATGCCCGGCAGCCCGAGGCTGCTGATTTTGCTCGCGGCGGCCACCGGAATGCCGGAGCCGAGCACCTGGTATTGCGGCGAGGACGGATGGTTCAGCATGCCGAGGATTGCCGCGGCTGGAAGCTTGAGCGGCCCGGCCAGCTTGGCCGCGACGCCAGGTCGCGACCCCACCGGGATCAGCTTGGGATCGGCCAGGACCCGGTCGGTCTGAACCGTCATCGCCAGCTCTGTTCCGTCACCGGTGGTGATGTTGCCGCGAACGACCGGAAAGTGGATATGTGCGAGCTGCTGCTGCTGGGACGCCGTCCGGTACCGCGCCGAGTCGAGCCCCTCGATCTGCACAAGCCGGGCGGCATAGAGGGACAACGCCAGCGCGATGCACAGCAGGCTGATCCGGAGCCGGCGGCGCGGGCTGGCACGGCGGAGCACAGCGGGCAGCGGCACCTTCAGGCTGGCTTGCCGAGCTGATTTGCGCGCTCTCTCGCTGCCGCTGGCCGGCCTGGGACCAAAGCCGCGTGCGGTCAGGTACTGGTGCGGCTCACCCAAACCACCCTGGCCAGCACCGCTCTGAGAGCCGCGTCCCGGTCTCGGGCGGCTCCTGGGCCTGACCTGATCACTTTGCCGCACGGAACGCCGTCCGGCGGCCGGGCCGCGAGAACCGCCCGGCACCGGCTGACCGCGTCGCGGGGGCGGGCCTGAGGGCCCCCCGGTTCCAGTCACTGGCTCGACCCGGCGCTGGGGCGCGGGCTGGCCGCAACCCGCTTCGGATGCGCGGCCCGGCCGACAGTGGCTCCTCGGGCAGCGTGCGCGGCTCGCCCGGAGTGTGCCGTCACCTTGTGGCGCGCGGTCCGGCGGGCAGCGGTGCTGTCCTGTCCTAGTGCGCCAGCATGGCTAGGCACTCGGGCGTAGCGGTGATTACGCAGGTCGAGGATGTTGCTGCTCGCTGGCATCCGCATTCCGAGCTGGTAAGCACGCTCCTCGACACCTTGCGGCGACCGCTCCTTCGCGATCTGACCGAGCAGCGTCTGCTCTTGCAGGGACAGGTTCGCCTTGTCGCTCTGCAACTGGCTGATGCGGAAGCTGCTCGCGCCAAGCGTGGTGTTGACAACGAGCAGGCTGACGAGTCCACAGGCGAGCAATGCCAGCACAAGCAGAACGAATGAAATCCGTGGCAGGGGCACGGCGGCCGCAGGGCTGCGCAGCCGGGCGGCTCGTACCGGGAGTGCGCCGGCTCCGGACACGCCATTCCGCGACGAACCCGGCGAGGTTGCGGACGGCTGCGCGGCAGTTTGCCCGACGACACGCAGATGCCGCCAGCTGGTTGGCCGGCTTCCTGTGCCCGACGGGGCGCCTGCCCCAGCCGTGCCGCGAACACCCGCGGCAATCCGGCCACTGACAGTCCGCCCACTGCCAGTCCGGCCGCTGCCAGCCCGCCCGCTACTAGCACGGTCACCGCGAGCGCCGGCCACCTGACCACGGGTGTCTTGACCACGGGCATCCTGGCCTCGGGCATCCTGACCACGGGTGCCGGACACGCGGCCGCGAGCCGTATCACCGGCGGCACGGTAACCGGCTACACGACCGCCGGCAGCACGATCAGCACCGGCGCCAGTAACACGACGACGCTGGTCCTGACCACGGGCATACTGACCACGGGCGTCCTGACCACCAGCGCGGGCCCGGCCGTCAGCGGGTTTTCGCGCACGCCGCGGCTCCGGTGAGCCGGCCCGCGTCGCCTGACGCAGCCGAGGAGGTGCCTGTGATGTGGTGTCCATTCCAGTTAGCCCGCCCCTCCCAGCCATTCCGGGCTCCCTGCCCGGAACGCAGCCGCCCCATGCTCGCGGGCCGCCGTCATGCCGCCGCCTTGACCCGCTCTGCTGCGCGGAGCCGGGCCGGTGCCGCCCTCGGGTTTGCCGCCAGCTCTTCCGCGGTCGGCCGCTCGGCGCCCCTGGTGAGCAGCCGGAACTGCGGCCTGGCGGATTCCAGCGAGACCGGCAGCCCTCGCGGCGTGGTATCCGCCGTCCTGCTGGCCAGCTCCTGCTTTACTGCCCGGTCTTCAAGTGAGTGGTAGGCGAGAGTGACTATCCGGCCGCCCACCGCCACGACATCCAGGGCGGCCGGGAGCGCCCGCCGCAGTGCCCCGAGTTCGTCGTTGACCTCGATCCGCAGCGCCTGAAAAGTGCGCTTGGCTGGATTGCCGCCGGTCCGCCGGGCCGGCGCCGGGATCGATTCCCTGACGATGTCGGCGAGCCTGGTGGTGCTGGTCAGCGGTTCTCGCGCTCGCGCGGCCACCACGGCATCGGCGATGCGGCGTGCGAACCGCTCCTCACCGTAGTCGCGCAGCACCCGAGCCAGTCGATCGGCCGGGTAGGTATTCAGAACGTCGGCTGCGGTCAGCTTGCTGGCCTGGTTCATCCGCATGTCGAGCGGCGCGTCCTGCGAGTAGGCAAAGCCCCGGCTCGGGTTGTCCAGCTGCGGCGAGGAGACGCCAAGGTCGAACAGAATGCCTTGGACGGCCCGGTGACCGGCTCCTGCCAGGATCAGCGGTAGCTCGTCGTAGACCGCCTGGACCAGGGTCACCCGGTCGCCGTAACCCGCCAGGATGCGCCGCGATTCCTCGATCGCGGTCGCGTCGGCGTCAATGCCGATGAGGCTGAGGCCAGGGTGCGCTGCCAGCAGTGCCCGCGCGTGCCCGGCGCGGCCGAGAGTCGCGTCTACTAGCACCGCGCCCGGCGGATCGAGGGCGGGCGCGAGCAGCGCGAGAACGCGGTCACGCATGACCGGCACATGTGCGGCCGCAGCCGTTTCCATCGCGCCCCCTGGTGTCTGCTACTTCGCCGCGTGGCGCGGCGATCCTGCCTGTCCCGGCTGCCGCGATGCCCGGCCAGGTCCCCATCCGCGCCTCTGCACTGCCGGGCCTGGCATCCGCCTGACGCCGGGGAAGTGACGTCAGCCGGGCCTTAAGCCCTCCAGCACGGGTGGAGTCCTCGCCGGGCATCCAGCGCCGTTACAGAACTCCTGGCAGAACCTCCTCTGATGCGTCAGCGAACGCGTCCTCTTGCTGCTCCAGGTAGGTCGTCCACGCAGCGGCATCCCAGATCTCCAGCCGCGTGTTCGCCCCGATCACCGCGCAGTCGCGCTGCAGGCCGGCGTACTCCCGCAGGCTCGGCGGGATGGTAATCCGGCCTTGCCGGTCGAGTTCCTCGTCCGAAGCGCTGGCGAAGAACACCCGGCTGTAATCCCTGACGGCCTTCGCTGTCACCGGTGCCGTGCGCAACGCCTCGGTGATCCGCCCGAACTCGGTCACCGGAAAGACGTACAAGCACCGTTCCTGGCCTTTGGTCAGCACCAGCCCGGCAGACAGCTCTTCGCGGTACTTGGCGGGCAGGATCAGGCGGCCCTTGTCGTCGAGCCGAGGCGTGTGGGTGCCGAGAAACACCCGCCTCACCTCCCCAGGCCATCCACATCGCTCCCACTGGACGCCATTCCCGCCCCACGGCTCACCACTGTACTCCACTCTTCCCCACCGTCAATCTTGGCAAGCCCTTGAACCTGGTACTCGCGGCAGGAGTTACCAGGTCAGGGAAGTGGGATGGAGTGGAGGACGGGGCAGGCCCCTGCTCGGCTGCAAATTGGCCTCAGGCAGACTGTGGCCGGGTGCGATCCAACCGATCGTGGGGAATAGTCATCTCAGTGTTACGCGCCCGATACGGGCAGGGGATCGCCCGCGACCCATATAAGGACGTACTGTCTGATCGCATGGGCTGATCTCGCCGCGTCAGCGTTGATGTGGAATGTTAGCGCTGCAGTGGCTGGTGAGCAGTGAGTGCAGTTAATAGGGAATAGCCGCCAGGAGGGCGCGTGGTCACGGAGACCGGCCAGCAGGCTGAGCGATCGCTGGATGAACTCGTGGACGTAGCCAAACAGGTCAGCAATGCCGTGCAGACGGTCATCTCTGGCAAGCCAGGCGCGATCCGCCTCGCCCTAACCGTGCTTCTGGCCGAAGGGCACGTACTCATCGAGGACGTTCCAGGTGTTGGCAAAACCCAGCTTGCCAAAGCACTCGCCAGGTCCATTGACTGCTCCGTGCGGCGGGTGCAGTTCACCCCGGATCTGCTGCCGAGTGATATCACCGGCGTCAACGCCTACAACCAGGAACTGCGTGAGTTCGAGTTTAAGCCCGGCCCTATCTTCGCCAATATCGTGCTCGGCGACGAGATCAACAGGGCGTCACCGAAGACGCAGTCAGCACTGCTGGAGTCGATGGAGGAGCGCCAGGTCACCGTCGATGGCAGCACCTACCTGCTTGAGTCGCCGTTCATGGTGATCGCGACGCAGAACCCGGTGGAGATGGAAGGCACCTACCCGTTGCCTGAAGCGCAGCGCGACAGGTTCATGAGCAGGATCTCGATCGGCTATCCGGACCGGGCGTCCGAACTTGCCATGCTGGACTCTCATGGCGCTGGCTCGCCTCTCGAGGAACTCAAGCCGGTCGCGAACGCGAGCGACGTGCGGGCACTGGTCGCTGCTGTGCGCGACGTGCACGTGTCAGTATCGATCCGGCAATACATCATCGACCTGGTCAACGCGACCAGGGTGTCCGCAGAACTGCGACTCGGCGCGTCACCGCGTGCCGCACTGCACCTGCTGCGGGCCAGCCGCGCCCATGCGGCGCTCGACGAGCGGGACTTCGTCATCCCTGACGACGTTCAGGCTCTTGCGGTGCCGGTACTGGCGCATCGGCTGCTGCCTAGCGCCGAGGCCATGGTCGGGCGGGAAATGCCAGACCAGGTCCTGTCCGGCATCGTTCAGCGGCTCCCGCTGCCGAGCCGCTAGACGCGTACAATCACGCGCAAGAGCAGCCGGAAGGACAACGAAGATGCGTACCTCGCTGCTCGCTGGGATGACAACCCGGGGGACGTCGTTCCTTGCCGCCGGGGTGGCATCCGCTATAGCGGGCTACCTGCTCGGCGAGCGCGGACTGTTCTGCGTGGGAATCGCGCTGCTCGCGCTGCCGCTCCTCGCTGCCGCAGCTGCCCGCAGGGGTCAGTACAGGCTGGCCACCAGCCGGATAGTCAGTCCTCCTCGGGTCCCGGCCGGGCACACCGCCACCGTGACGTTGCGGCTGGAAAACGTTTCACGAGTGCCGACCGGGCTGCTGATGGCTGAGGACACCGTGCCGTACGCGCTTGGTTCCCGGCCCAGGTACGTGCTGGACAAGATCGAGCGCGGCGGCGCACGTGAGCTGACCTACCCGCTGCGGTCAGACCTTCGGGGAAAGTTCGAGATCGGCCCGTTGCAGTTGCGCGTTGCAGACTCGTTCGGACTGGTCGAGCTGACCCGGTCGCTGTCCGGCCGGACGATGTTCGTCGTGACGCCGCGAGTGGTGCCGCTCGCGAGGACAGTGATCAGCCGGTCGTGGGCCGGCGAGGGCAACGGACGAGCGCGGCTGACGTCCGCGGCGGGCGAAGACGATGTCATCCCGCGCGCATACCGGGACGGCGATGAATTCCGGCGCGTGCACTGGCGATCCACGGCCCGGTACGGCGAGCTCATGGTGCGGCGGGAAGAACAGCGCTGGCGGAACAAGGCGACCGTCTTCCTGGACAGCCGTTCCCGCGCGCACGCCGGCAGCGGAGCTGCGTCCTCTTTCGAGGTGGCGGTCAGCGCGGCAGCCTCCGTTGGCGTGCATATCGCACAGGAAGGCCTGACGGGGCAGTTCATCTCCGACAGTGAGGTGATCCGGAGCGTGCCGTACTTCGAGGACAGGGTGCTGGATTCGCTGGCCGTCATCAGGCCCTCAGCCAGGAGCACTCTGACCCAGTCACTCAAAGAACTGAGGGCCTCCGGCGCGGGGGTGATCATCGCGGTGATGGGCAGGCTGTCGGTCACGGAGGCACAGCAGCTAGCCACCTGCCGGGCGGACGGCAGCCAGGGGATCGCCCTCCTGCTCGAGGTGTCAAGCTGGGCGAACGCCGCCGGCCGGGCAGAGAGCCAGCAGGCTGAGCGGGACGGCCGCTCGACGGACGGTAATTTCGCGGGGAGGGTGAGCGCACCAGATGGCAT
>DASXIA010000388.1:0-58394 GCA_036488155.1 Streptosporangiaceae bacterium
GACCCGCAGACGCTGCAGCTGATCAGCCAGCGCGCAGTTGGACCCGCCGGCTGCTGCGTGCAGGCCACGCTGACCGGATGGACCGGCGGACGGCTATGGCTGTCCATCGGCTCGACTGTCCAGCTCATCCGGCCGGTGCCATGGACGGTGCAACAAACCATCCGGATCCGCGCAGGGCGGGTGCAGTGGCTGTCATTCAGCCCGGACGGGCGCCGCGTCTACCTGGCCATCTCCCGTACCCATACCGGCCCGACGCTGCAGGAGCGGGCGCTACCTGGCTGGCGACTGCGGCACAGTGCCACCATCGCCCGCAACCTGGACATCGGCCCGATCTCCGCGGCAGCCGCCGCCGTGTGGGTGACGGTGGGCGGCGGCACCACCGGCGGGATTCAGCTGTTCGCCGCCAACTTGAGCCACGTCCGGCTCCGCCTCGGCGCCGGCGAGCTGGCTCGCGGCGCGGAAGAGAAGCACTTCTTCATCTTCGAGGACGGCGCGCGCGCGGCCGTGCTGGGCGGCGTGACCTGGCTGACCGCCACGAACGCACTTGCCTGCCTTCAGTCTGATACGGGGCGGGTCCTCGCCGAGCAGCCGGGCGACCAGACTCATGGCCCGATCATCCGGGCGACGCCGGCCGCAGCAAGCGGTGATATCTACGGTGTCGGTGCCCGAGGACTGGTCCAGCTGCAGCCACCAGCCGCCTGCCACCAGTAGCCGCGCTCATCAACAGCATCGGAACCGCCCACTGCCGCAGGCCAGCGCACACTGCTCGGGAACGCAACACCGGGCGGATGTCAGGCGCCGACAATCTGCAGGATTGTCGTCACCACGTCGTTCAGCGCCACAGTTGTCCGGACCTCGTGGTCGGCTGCGCGTCGCAAGAGCGGCTCGACGGCTTCCAGGTCGTCAAGAATGCGGCGCAGCTCCTCCGGAGTCTTGCCGAACGAGTTGCTCGTCCTGCTCGCCAGCCGCTCGACCAGCATCTCGGGCGGCGCGCTCAGCAGAATGATGTGGTCGAACCGCGGATGGAACTGGACCTGGTTTTCCTCGCAGCCGGCCACGAACAGGATGTCAGCGTCCTCGGTGTCCAGCAGAGCCTTGATGGCGCCCGCGCACCACCTCTGGCGGCCGTCCGGCGTCGGCTCGCACCATCCGTCATCGGTGTCGATAGCCTTGTACCCGCGATCCGCCAGCGCGCGCACAACAGCTGATTTCCCGGTACCCGACATCCCGGTCAGCAGGACTCGCTTCACAGCGTCAAGTATGCGTCGGCCGGCCCGCGTGCGCCGACTGTCGGTGCAGCAGCCAGAGCGCAGGCGCTGCTACCGCCGCGCAGATGCCAAGCAACGACAGGCCTGCCAAGAGACCGGAGCCATTCACCAGATCTGCCATCGCGAATGGCAACCATGCCGCCAGCAGGAAGACGACGACCGCGATGGCCGGCCTCGCGTCGATCGCGAGCCATGCGAGGCTGACCGTGGCCACGGTCAGCAGCAGGCATAGAGCAACGGCTGCGGTTGCTTCCAGGCTGCTGCCTGGCAGCGGCTGCACCATCAGCAACCCGGCGAGCAAGATCGGGCCGATCAGCCATAGCCACCGTCGATCCGGCTGCTGCGGGCCGGCCAATGCAATCAGCACCGCAAGGCAGGCCAGCTCAGTGACCGCGGACCCGAATGCGAAAGTCCGCCAAGGGCCGACCACGGCAAGAGCCGCAGCTGCCGGCAGTGCGCCCGCGAGGACGATGGCCCGGCGGCGGCTCAGCCAGGCAACTACCAGCGTCACCGCGATCAACGTTGCGACGACGAGCATCGGCCAGCT
The DNA here is from genome assembly GCA_036488155.1 of Streptosporangiaceae bacterium. Lineage (GTDB taxonomy): Bacteria > Actinomycetota > Actinomycetes > Streptosporangiales > Streptosporangiaceae > JAJYUU01. The sequence continues at coordinate 1,816 of DASXIA010000388.1, forward strand.
GAATGGCATGCCGTGCTCAGCCGCGAACAGGCCGTCGCCTAGAACCGCGCCCACGACGTAGGCGAGGTGAGCAGCGACTCCGACGAGAACGGCGACCCGCAGGTTCGCCGCCGTGGTGTTACGCCCGTTGATCGCCGCCCGGGCGCGCAGGCCTCCGATAGCCAGGCCGCGGACGTCCCGCGGCAGCGGCCACGCCCGGACTTCCGGCGTCGCCTCCAGCAACGTGCCGAGGATCTCCTCGCCGCGCTCGCTGCGGTAGGCGACCGGGTAAAGGCGCAGCAGCAGACGGCAACGGCGCTCCAGCGTGCTCATGCGGTCCTCGGCACCAGCGCTCATGCCGTCCTCGCCTTCCGGCCGAGCCGACTCGGCCGCGGCACAGTTTCTTCGCCGGTCACTAGCCGCGCGGCCTCGGCCATCCGCTGCGCCTCGGCACGCAGCGCGGCCGATCCCGCGTCTGTCAGCCCATAAGACCGGCGCATCCGCCCGGCTACCATCTCCTCGCTGACCAGCCGGATATAGCCGTCGGCCGTCAACCGGTCCAGCGCGGTGTACAAGGTGCCGGTCGCTAGCCGGACCCGGCCGCCCGACATCTCCTCAGCCCGCTTGATGATGGCGTAACCGTGCAACGGACCGGCGAGCAACGCCGCCAGCACGAAGTACGTTGGCTCCCGCATGGGAATCACTGACTTGCCCACCACCGCATAATAAGTAGACGATCGACACGTCGTCAATCTACTTACTTGTAAGCTGCCGGCCGAGGGAGGCCTCGATGGCTGACGCACATGCTGCCAGCACGACGGAGTTCGCCGAGCGCATGCTCCACATGGTCAATGAGGCAATGCTGGCCTTGATGGTCAGCGTCGGCCACCGTACCGGGCTATTTGACGTTATGGCCACGATGCCCGCTGCGACGAGCGCGGAGATCGCTTCGCGCGCGGAACTAGATGAGCGGTATGTCCGGGAATGGCTCGCGGCGATGACGACCGGGCGGGTCATCGATCACGATGCCGCGACTGAGTCCTTTTCGCTGCCCGCCGCTCACGCCGCGTGGCTCACCCGGGCAGCTGGACCGGACAACCTTGCGATTGACGCGCAGTACGTGGGCCTGCTGGCGCTTGTAGAAGACCAGGTTGTCGAGTGCTTCCGGAACGGTGGCGGAGTTCCGTACTCCTCGTTCCCGAAGTTTCAGGCTTTGATGGCTGAGGACAGTGGCGCTGTTCGCGATGCAACGCTGATCGGCGAGACGCTTCCGCTCGTTCCGGGGCTAACTGACCGGCTCGAGCAAGGCATTGACGTCGCGGACGTCGGGTGCGGTTCCGGGCACGCCGCCAACTTGATGGCTCAGACGTTCCCTCGCTCGCGGTTCGTCGGGTTCGACTTCTCCGATACCGGGCTGGCGGCAGCGAGAGCAGAAGCCGATCGCAACGGTCTGAGGAATGTCCGGTTCTCCAAGCGCGATGCGGCCCGCCTGGGCGAGACCGCGCGGTTCGACCTCATCACGACCTTCGACGCCGTACACGATCAGGCCCGGCCCGACCTGATGCTTGCCGGGATCGCCGACGCGCTACGCCCCGACGGCGTCTACCTCTGCGTGGATATCGCCGCGTCTAGCAAGCTCTCCGAGAACCTAGACCACCCACTCGGCCCGTTCTTCTACACCGTCTCGTGCATGCACTGCATGACCGTGTCGCTCGCCGACGGCGGGATGGGCCTCGGCGCGATGTGGGGTGAGCAAAAAGCACTGCAGATGCTCAGCGACGCCGGCTTCACCTCGGTCAATGTCGAGCACGTCGACGGCGACATCGCTAATACCTACTTCATTGCCACCAAAAACTGACGCCACATTCTGATTGTGCGTCCGGTCAGGTCGAACTGGCCTGCCTTAGGCGTCGAACATCGCGAAGAGGGTATTGAGGCCTTCGGCCAGGAGCGGGTGGGTGAAGATCGCGTCCGCCATGGCGGTATTGGTGAGCTTGCCCAGCATCGCGACCTGGATCATGGTCATGATCTCGCCGCCTTCGCTGCCGAGGATCGCGCAGCCCAGGATCTCCCCGCTGTCGGCGTCGATGACGGCCTTCATGAAGCCGCGGGTCTCCCCGGTCTCGAGGGCCCGGATGACGGCGCTCATCGGGAGCTTGGCCACCCGGATCGCGCGTCCTTGCTCCCTGGCCTCGCGCTCGGTCAGGCCGGCGCGGCCAAGCTGCGGGTCCATGAACACGGTGTAGGGGACGATCCGGTCCCGCGTGCTCGCCTTCTGGTGACTGATCAGGTTGGTGTGCAGGATGCGGTAATCATCGTAGGACAGGTGGGTGAAGGCAGGGCCGCCCTTGACGTCCCCCATGGCGTAGACGCCGGGGACGCTGGTTTCCAGGTACTCGTCCACCGCGATGAACCCGTGGGCGTCCAGACGGATGCCGCCCGCCTCGGGGGTGAGCGCCTCGGTATTGGGGATGCGGCCGATAGCCGACAGCAGGTGCGAGCCTTCGAGTTGTTGCTCACCGTCTTCGCTGCGAACGGTGAGCCGCAGACGGCCACCGCCGGCCGGCTCAACCCGGACCGGCGTCGAGGAGGTCAGGACGGTGATCCCGTCATCACGCAAGAAAGCAGCAACCTCGTCCGAAACGTCCTCGTCCTCCCTCTTCATCAGGCGCGCGCCTCGCACGATCATGGTGACCTCGCTGCCGAACCGGCGGAACATCTGCCCGAACTCCAGCGCGATGTAGCCGCCGCCGACGATGATCAGGTGCTCCGGGAGCTCGTCCAACTCCATGATCGACGTTGAATCGACCACGGGAACCTCGCCCGCGCCGGTGATCGCCAGCGGCCTGGGCCGGGTGCCCGTATCGATGACAACCGCCGGCGCGCTGACCTGCCGCGTCCCGCCGTCCGTCAAGTCGATCTCGACCGCCTTCGGCCCGGTGAAACGGGCCTGGCCTTCAATCAGGTCAAGCCCGTCCTGCGCCAGGCGGCTCGCATAATTCTGCCGTGCGCCGGCGACCATGGCCCGCTTGCGCTCGCGCACCGCGGCCAGGTCCACCGATACCGGACCAGTACGCACGCCGTACTCCGCGCCGCGTCGAGCCTGGTAGGCCACGCGCGCGCTGGCGACCATCGTCTTGGTCGGGGTGCACCCCCTGTTGACGCAGACGCCGCCGAGCTGGTCACGCTCGATCAGCGCCACCTTCTGGCCCGCTTTCGCCAGCTCGACCGGGAGGAACCGGCCGCCCTGGCTGGTCCCTATCACGATCGCGTCGTAGTGCTCATCGGCCATAGCGTTGTCTCCCCGTGTCCTGGTGAGTGCGTTGGCGCAGGCCGCAACTGAGATCGGCCGCGCGTGCTGATTTCTTCCCCGAAGGCACAGGCCGCATTCTGACGGGCCGGGGACACCGGCTGGGCGGCGGGCGCCGCCGAGCTCCGCCGGCTGGTGCGTTCAGCCGAAGCGCGCCGGGTTCAGAAAGTCCGTCGCACAGTAAGGCTGCTCACCGGCCACCATCTGGGCCAGCAGCTCGCCGACACCCGCTGCGTGCTTGAACCCGTGGCCGCTATCCCCTCCGGCCACTACGACGCGGGGCTGGTCGCTCAGCCCGCCAACCAGGAACTGCCCGTCCGGCGAATCGGTGACCAGGCACGGGATGACCTTGGCCGGCCTGGAGTCCAGGGCCGGGAACGCCCGCGTCACAGCGGAGCTCAGCTCGTCGACGTCGGTATCCAGATGGATGTACCGGTCCATTTCCTCCGGGTCTAGTTCCGCCGGGCCCGGGCTGGTATCCGCAGGCTCCAGGCCGATCTTGACTCCGTAGTCCTCCGCGGAGCCGTGACCCCAGAGCCCCGTGCCGTCCGATCGCTCCCAGATAAAGGCCGGGAACCTGCCGAGGGTGAAATCTTCCGACCTGGGATCACGGGGACGGAACCAGTACAGCGGCGTCCGTCGCGGAGCCAGCGGCAGACCAGGCATTAGCGAGCCGAGCCACGCCCCGGCGGCGACGACTGCCACCGAAGCCCGCCACTCGACGGTCGGGCTGCGCACGGTAACGCCGTCACCGTCGGCCTCGATGCTGGTGACCATCGTGTGCGGGTAAACCTCAGCGCCCAGCCGCTGGGCCGCCGCCGTCTGCGCCCGGACGTTGCGCTCCGGGTAGCAAATTCCTGCGCCCGGGTCCCAGACGGCGATGTCCCCTGGCGCCAGACCCTGATACTGCGGCTGCCGCGCCACTAGCTCTTCGTGGCTGAGTTCCTGAATCGGCACGTCGGCCGCGGCGGCCGTCTCGATCGCGCCGCGCACCGCAGGGCTGTCAGGCGCTCCGACGTTCAGGCAACCGGTCTGGCTGATCAGCTGTTCTCCGAGCTGGCCGCCAAGCGCGGTCCACAGCTCAAGCGACTTCAACGCGATCGCGGCGAGGCCGGGATGCTCCAGGCAGGCGATACGGAACAATCGGGTCGCTCCGTGCGAGGAGCCGAGGTGGTGCCCGATGCCGTGACGTTCGACTCCCGCGACGTCAACCCCGCGCGCCGCAAGCCGCCACAGCGCCGCGGAACCGAAACCGCCCAGGCCGACGACGACAACCTCGTTGCGGATGGTCTCCATCGCCCGCAGAACCTTTCTCCCGTCGCCGCTCGAGCCCGCCGCGTGAGTGCGCCGTTACCAGCTGCCGGGCAACTCGCTGCCGTACCAGGTCTCGATGATGCGGTGCGCGATCGACACTGGCGGCGGCAGCCGTACGGTGCCGGCCGCGATGGCAGCAGCAAGCTCGTCGCGGCTGTACCAGTTCGCCTCCGCGATCTCGTCGGCATCGACGTTGATGTCGGTGTTGCTAGCCGCTGCGCGGAAGCCGAGCATCAGGCTCTGCGGCATCGGCCAGGGCTGACTGCCGAGATAGGTCACGGCGCCGACTGTGATGCCGGTCTCTTCCGCGACTTCGCGGGCTACCGCCTGCTCGGCGGACTCCCCCGCCTCGACAAAGCCCGCCAGGATGGATACCCGGCGCTCTGGCCACAGCGCGTTCCTGGCAAGCAGTGCGCGGTCGGCAGGATCGGTGACGAGCACGATCATCGCCGGGTCGACGCGCGGAAAATGCTCGCTGCCATCGACCGGGCACTTGCGCGCGTGACCGGATGCGATCGGCTCGGTTGGCGAGCCGCAGCGCGGGCAGTGCGTGAACGTCTCGTGCCAGTTCGCCAGCGCGACAGCATGAGTCAGCAGCCCGGCATCCCGGTCGGACAGGAGCGGCCCGGCCTCACGCAGGTAGGCCGGGCGTACGCCAGGGACAGTCTGCTCGGGCAGCGGCCCGGCCACGCCGAAGTACGCGCGGCCGTCCGCCTCCACGCCCAGCAGGAACCGCACTCCGTCCGGCGCTTGCCCCGGCGCGACGAAAGCCAGCTCGGCATCCTGACCGGTGACTTCACAGAGCGCCTGGCCGTGCTCGACCACGATCACCCTGGTCGCCGGGTCTGACCAGGCCGTCTTGAGCCAGTCCGCATCCGCGCGCAGGTGCGCAACCCGGTCGACCTCGCCGCGCGCGAGCGACAGCCCGGTCAGCGCCGGGCCGGTCAGCCTGAGCCCCGTGCTGGCCGGCCCCGTGCTGGCCGACCCGGTGCTGGCTGCCACTGCATCGTCCGGGGCGCTCGCCGCACTCACCGTGCTGCCGTCAGCTCGCCGCCGGCCGCGGCCAGTTCGTCCCACAGGTATGCCGCTGCCTCGGCGCCCTTGAGCAGCAATCCCATGTCCACCCGCTCATTCGGTGCATGGATCCTGTCCGCGTTCAGTCCGACCGCGATGAAGACTAGCGGCGCGGCCAGGATATCGGCCAGGTCCGCTTCTGGCCCGCTGCCGCCTTCCCTGGTGAACAGGATCTCCTTGCCGAACGCCCGCTGCATGGCTCGGACGCCCGCGCCGACCGCTGGAGAGTCCAGCGGCGCGAATGACGGCCTGACGCCGCCGCCGCTGGCGGTCACGGTCGCCTCGATGCCTGGCGGCGCATGCTCCGCTACGTACTGCCGCAGCCCGGCTATGACGTCGGCTGGCTCCTGGTTAGCGACCAGCCTGAAGGACAGCTTCGCGTTAGCCCGCGCCGGCACGATCGTCTTGCCGCCGGCTCCGGTGTGGCCGCCCCACATGCCGTTGATCTCAGCGGTCGGCCGGGCCCAGACGCGTTCGAGTGTGCCGTATCCAGCCTCTCCGGCCGCGGCGCGACTGTTGCCCGCCTCAGCCAGCCACGCTTGCTCATCGAACGGGAGCTGGCCGATCAGCTCTCGCTCGGCGTCTGACAGCGGCAGCACCTTGTCGTAAAAGCCAGGAATCGTCACCTGGCCGCCGGCGTCGTGCAGGCCCGCCAGCAGGTCGGCCATGACGTGCAGCGGATTCGGCACCGCGCCGCCGAACGATCCGGAGTGCAAGTCGCGTTCGGGACCTCGCAGGCTGATCTCCGCATCCACGACGCCACGCATGCCGACACACATCGAGGGCACGTCAGCCGCCCACATCGTAGTGTCTGACACGACCACAACGTCGCAGGCCAGCCGGTCCCGCCTGGCTCGCAGCAGGTCGGCGAAATGCGGCGAGCCGGATTCCTCCTCGCCTTCGATCAGCAGCTTGATCGTGACTGGCGGCGCGGCAGCGCCGGAGCACGCCAGGCTGGCCCGCAAGCCGAGGGCATGGAATAGCACCTGCCCTTTGTCGTCTGAGGCGCCCCGGCCGAACAGCATGCCGTCGCGCTGCACCGGTTCGAACGGCGGGCTGTCCCACTCTTCCAGCGGCTCGACCGGTTGCACGTCGTGGTGCCCGTATACCAGCACCACGGGGGCCGCCGGATCGCCGGACGGCCATTCCGCAAAAACCGCTGGCATTCCCGGCGAACCAGACTCGCCCGTCGGCCATACCTCGACGGTCGGAAAGCCCGTTCGCGTCAGGAAAGTCCTGAGCCAGTCGGCTGACCTGCCGACGTCCGCGTGACGCGCGGGGTCGGCAGATATGGACGGGATGGCCAGCCACTCGCTCAGCGAGCCGATGAACTCGGCCGCGTGCTCTTCAATGAACTGGCGGACGTCCATGGATTCTCCCTTGCAGACGATATTCGGCCGGCCCGGGCTGGGGCTATGACAGGCGTGTGGTCATGATCGTAGTGCGCGTTAGGAGAGCTGATGAGCGAGTGGACGGCCGAGAAGATTCGGGCAGCCGCCGAAGCATGGGTCTGGGTGCCGCCGGACGCGGAGCAGGTTGTGACCAGCGAGTACCAGCTGATCGCATACCCGGCGCACTACCAGTACCCGACTCAGGTGGCCTGGTCGAGCGCCGCCCGCCCGGTGGACGAGGTCGTCGATGAGGTGCTGGCTCACGCACGTGCCTGGGGCCGGAACCGGGTCTGCTGGTGGGTCAGGGACGACGCGGTCGGTCCCGCGCAGGGCGCCACCAGCGGAGCCAGTGCCAGTCAGGCCAGCACCGAGGAAGTCCTGCAGCTACGCGGCGGCAAGCTGACGGAAACTGTCCAGGTGCTGGCCTACGATCTGACCGACGGCCTTCCGGACCTGGACGTCGCCGACGGGCCGGAGGCCGAGCTGGTGCAGGACGAGCGCACGCTCCGCGCGAGCCACCGGGTCGCCGCGGAGGTGTGGGAGGACGACCGCAAGCGGACCCCGGCCGCTATCACGGGGGAACTGGCCGGCCTGCTTGAGGCGCAGGAGTCGTGGTCGGACTTCCGGGTCGTAGTGTTTCTGGACGGCGAGCCAGCGGCCGCGGGTGGCTGCGGGATCGTCGGGCAAGTCGCCCGCCTGTGGGGCGCGGGGACGCGGCCGGCCTTCCGCGGCCGCGGCGCGTACCGGGCGCTGCTGGCTGCGCGCATTGCCCTGGCGCGCGAGCACGGGGCGACGCTGGCCCTGGTCAAGGGCCGGGTAGAGACATCCGGGCCGATCCTGCGGCGCGGCGGGTTCACCGCGTATGGCGAGGAACGGTCCTATTGCGTGCCGGTCATGGAGGATTGAATGATTGTCGCTTTCTCGGTAACGCCCATCGGCGTCGGCGCGGACGTGGCCGAATACGTCGCCGACGCGGTCAGGGTCGTGCGCGCGAGCGGATTGCCGAACCGGACCGATGCCATGTTCACCACCATCGAGGGTGACTGGGACGAAGTGATGGCAGTGGTCAAGAGCGCGTGCGACGCAGTCGCTGCGCGGGCGCCGAGGGTGAGCGTGACGCTGAAGGCGGACATCCGGCCGGGCGTGACCGGTGCCCTGGACTCGAAAATGGCGTCGCTAGAGCGTCACCTCGAGGCCTGACCCTGGCGGGCCGGGAGTACCTAGATCGGGTTCTCCGGGTGGTGGGAGTCCCATTCCTGCAACGCGGCCACAGCGAGCCAGTCGAGACCCTGGCCGACCTCAGCCTCGATGCCATGCGCCAGCGCGGCCATCGCGGCCGCCGCGGCATAGCCGTCGACCTCGTCGGCCTCGCCGCTCGCGCCCTCAAGGGCATGCACCAGCATTTCCTTGGCCGCCGTAGCCTTAGCTGGCGCCTGTCCGTAGGAGTTCGCCAGGTGCGAGATGGCCCGCCGCACAACGCGCTCAGCGATGCCGTCGCTCATGGCAACCCGTCGTTCCGCCACCTGTGTGCCTCCATCCCGTCCGACCGAGGCATCTTATTCGTCTGAGGAGTCCTATGCCTCGCCCGGTGGTCCGCCATCCGGTATTTGCCCGGTTCTACGCGCGGCTCAGCGCCGGGATGGAACGCGGCGGAGTGAGCGAGCACCGTCGAAAGCTGCTGGCCGGGCTCACTGGTTCGGTTCTGGAGGTGGGAGCCGGCAACGGGCTGAACTTCGGGCACTACCCGGCCGCGGTCACGGCCGTACTTGCCGTCGAGCCGGAGCCCCACCTGCGGGCACTCGCCGAGCAGGGTGCCCGCCGGGCAACGATAGATATCACCGTGACCGACGGAATCGCCGAGCACCTGCCAGCCGGAGACCAGGAGTTTGATGCGGTGGTTGCCACACTGATGCTGTGTTCGGTCAGCGATCCGGCCCTCGCGCTACGGGAGATGCGCCGTGTCCTACGGCCAGGGGGCGAACTGCGATTCATGGAGCACGTGGCCGCTGAGTCGGCCGGCCTGCGGCGGGTGCAGCGGATAGCGGACGCTACCTGCTGGCCGGCTTGCTTCGGCGGATGTCATGCCAGCCGCGATCCGGTGACGGCGATCGCCGCGGCCGGGTTCCGGGTGCGAGAGCTCGAGACGTACCGGCTGCCTGATACCCGGTTCCCGTGGCCGACGGCTCCGCACGCATGCGGCGTCGCGGTGCGTGCCTAGCTGTCAGGCAGATCGTCGATCAGGGCGGCCAGGCCGGCGCCGTCGAGCAAGTCGGCCGGACGAACGATCACATCGTCCCGCACGTAATAGAACGCGGCGCGCACCAGGGTAAGGTCGACGCCCGCCAGCGCGGCCCACGCCAGCCGGTAGGCCGCCAGCTGTACGGCTACCGCGCGCTTCTCCGCGGCGGTGCCAGGCTGCCGCCCGGTCTTCCAGTCGACGACGTCGTATCCGCCGCCCGGCATGTCGGCGAACACCGCGTCAATACGGCCGCGCACCAGCCGGTCGCCTATCTTCGTCTCGAACGGCACCTCGACTTCGACTGGCCAGCGACTGGCCCACTCACTGGCCTCGAACCGCGCCTGAAGCTCAGCTAGCTCCGGTTCCGCGCTGCGGGCGGCCAGGTCATCGGCGGCACCAGGGAGATCGTCGGCGTCGATGAGCTGTGCCTGGCCATACCTTTGCTCAAGCCACTGATGGAACGTCGTGCCCCTGGCCGCTTGGGGCGCGGGCCGGCGCGGCATCGGGCGGCGAACCTGCTGAGCCAGCTCGCCGGGATCCCTTGCCATCGCCACCAGTGACGAGACCGGGAGCTGCCGGGGCAGGCTGACGAGCACGTCTTGCCCAGCCTGGCGGCGCTCACGCTCGGCCAGCAGCAAGTCAGCGTCACGCGCCCAGGCTTCAGCAAGGGCCTGATAGCGGCCGGCCGGGGCGGCTGCCTCGCCTGCCGGATCGGCCGCTGCTGGCTCGGACGTTGTTGGCTGAGTTGCTGCGGGCCGCGGAGTGGCGGCGGCACCCGTCGCAAGCTCACGGGCGGCGGCTTCCACCAGTGCGCCCGCTTGGCGGATGGACACCTGCCGTGCGTCTGCGGCCGCCTCCGCCGGCCAGGTCGCCGAGGGCGGGTCGGCAAGCGCCGGATTCACGGCGTCTGGCTCAGGCTCGGGCTGCCACACCTCGACCACGCCGGCCCCGTCCGCACAGGCAGCGCTCACCTCAGTCAGGAACTGCGATGGTCCGAGCCGGGAGACGCCATCGGACCACCAGTAGCCCGAGCACGCCAGCAGGTAGGCGGCCCGGGTGGCGGCCACGTACCCGAGCCGGCGTTCTTCGGCCAGGTCGCGCGCCGTGCACGCGTCGTTGAACGCGGTCAGCTCGGGTGTCGTCAGCCCGGCCAGCGCCGGCAGGTCGGCGACGTCGCCGCGCAGCCCGAATGGCAGCAGCCTGGCGTTCTCAGTCCACCGGGTCGTCACGCGCGGCTTGGCCGGGAAGACATGCCGTTGCGGTCCGCCGGCCAATCCGGGCACGAAGACCGCGGCCCATTGCAGGCCCTTGGCCGCGTGCACGGTCGCCAGCTTCACTGAGTCCGTCTCACCGACCCGGCCGGCCTCGAGGCCGAACTCCTCAGACTCGGCCGCCGCGAGGTAGGCCAGGAAAGCGCCGAGTGTCGGTTCCCGTATGTCCCCTGCGAAGGCAGCCGCAGCGTCGGCGAAAGCGTCGAGGTCCGCCCTGGCCGCGGCAGGATCGGCGCCGGGGCGCGACGCGACCTCGATGTCGAGACCCAGCGTTCGCTCTACCTCGGTGACGAGTTCGGCCAGCGGCCTGGCAACGTGCCCGCGAAGCAGTCGCAGTTCGGCGGCGAGCGCTGTCAGCCTGGCGTAGCCGGCGAACGAGTAGGCGGCCGGGCTGCCCAGGTCCTCGAGCGCCTCGATGAGACTGCCGGGGTCCCTGGTCAGGTCGTTGACGGCACCGGCCATCAGGTCGGTGCCGGGCGCTGCCCCGGCGGCTGGCGCGCCGGGCTCCGCCACAGTCGCCAGAGCGCGAGCTCGCCGGCCGAGTGCTACCAGGTCGGCCGGGCCGATCCGCCAGCGCGGTGAGGTCAGCAGCCTGGCAAGCGCGCCAGCGGCTGTCGGGTCGTGCAGCACGTGAAGTGTGGCGACAATGTCACCAACCTCGGGGACGGTCAGCAGACCGCCGAGGCCGACGACTTCGACCGGGATGCCGTGCGCTTCCAGAGCCGCCCGCAGCACCGGGAACTGGGCGCGCTTGCGGCACAGGACAGCGATGTCGCTCGGCCTGACCTTCGCCGTCCGGCCGTCGGGCCACGGCATGCCATCCGGCGCCAGCCCGGGCGCTAGGTCAAGCAACCGCGAAACGTGGTCGGCCACCCAGGCCGCCTCGTCTTGCACCGACTCAAGCAGCGCGCATCGCACCAGCCCGCGCTCGGCCCGGCCCGGTGGCGCTACCAGCAGCGGCACGTCGGGGGCTGCGGCACGGAGGTCGCGCTGGAGAGCACCGGCCGCCAATAGCACGTTCCCGGTATTACGGAAGCTCGTGGACAGTACGCGCACGTCAGCCGGCCGGCCGTCGCGGGCAGGGAAGTCCGTGCTGAACCGGCGCAGGTTCCCGGCACTCGCCCCGCGCCAGCCGTAGATCGACTGGCAGGGGTCACCGACAGCTGTCACCGGGTGCCCGCCGCCGAATAGCGATGAGAGGAGGACAAACTGCGCGTGCGAGGTGTCCTGGTACTCATCGAGCAGGACCACCTGGTAGCGGGATCGCTCGGCCTGCCCGACCTGCGGGTGCCGGCTGCCGATCCGGGCCGCGAGCGCCATCTGGTCGCCGTAGTCGACCACCTCCCGGGCGTCCTTGGCCGCCGCGTAAGCAGCGACCAGCGGCAGCAGCTGGTCCCTGGTCCGCTGGGTCTTAAGCACGTCGGTGACGGCCTTCGGCACCCGGCCAGTCAGGCTTGCGGCGCAGTCCGCCAGCCACTGGGCGGTCTGGCGCACGTCCTCGGCGCCGCGCAGATGCTCGGACATCTCGCCGGCCAGCGTGAGCACGGCCGCGGTCACCGTGGCGGGCGTCCAGTCAAACGCGTCGGTCGGGCCATCGTAGGCGGCAACTACCGCAGCCGCGAGCTGCCATGAAACAGCGGGCGTGATCAGCCGCAACGTCGGCTCGAGGCCCTCGCGCAGGGCATGATCAGTGACGAGCCGGCCAGCGTACGCATGGTAGGTGCAGATAACGGGGTCGCCAGCGAGCAGCTCGGCGCCGGGACCTGCCAGGTCGTCCGCGGCGGGCAGCTCGTCCAGGCCGGGCAGTTTGCCTAGAGCAGGCACGGGACCGGCCAGCGGCAGGCCAGCCCGGCGCAGGCCCGCCAGCCGGATCCGGACGCGGTCCGCTAGCTCTGCGGCTGCCTTCCTGGTGAAAGTCAGCCCGAGCACTCGCTCTGGCCGGACGAGCTGGTTGGCTACCAGCCATACCAGCCGCGCCGCCATCGTCTCGCTTTTGCCGGATCCGGCCCCGGCGATCACGGCCAGCGGCACCATCGGCGCTCCGATTACCGCGGCCTGCTCGGCCGTCGGCTCCTGCGCGCCGAGCATCCGGGCCAGCTGCGCCGGGCTGTACCTGATCGGATCACCCGTCACGGGGTCACCTGGCCGCCGCGCTCGTCGACCGGGCAGCTGGACGCGACCGGGCAGACCCGGCAGCCAGGGTTGGCCGTCGCCCCGAACACCGGCCCGGCCATGCCGGCCGCAACTGTCTCCACCAGTTCGCGCGCCCATTCTGGGTCGGGGTCGCCGCGCAGGCCGCGCTGGGCCTGTACCCGGACGCTGGCCTTGAGCCCGGCCTTGCCTACCTGCACCAGCTCAGCGCCGCCTGGCTCGGCGAGGCCGAACTGCTCGAATGCGCCTAGCAGGACCGCAAGCTGATAGACACCGAGTTGCGGGTTGCGGTCCAGGTCTGCGTCGGATGGCCTGCTCGTTCCCGTCTTGAGGTCGACGACGATCGCGGCGCCGTCCTCGTCTCGCTCCAGCCGGTCCACCTGGCCGGTGATGGTGATCTCGCCCATGCTGACACGCAACTGCTGCTCAACCGCCACAAGCTCGCGCGGGTTGTTGCGGTGCCAGTCGAGGAACTTCGTCACCATGGCCTCGGCTTGCGCCCGCTGGCGGGCGCTGTACCAGGAACTGCCGAAGTCCAGATGCTGCCACAGCTCGTCAATGCGCTTAGCAACCTCGCCGTCGTCGGTGCCCTGGGCCGCCAGCGCGGCAGCAGCGTGAATGACGACACCCAGGTGCTGCGCGACACCCGGCGAGCGCACTCCGACTGCTGCCTCGAGCAGCCACCGCAGACCGCACTTGGTGAAAGTCTCGACCTTCGACGGGGAGACCTGCACGTTGCCGCGGATCGGCTCGCCCGCGGCGGTCAGCTCGGTAAGGGCGTACCAGTGCCGCGGGCTGGCGCCGCGCACGCCCGCTGCGGCGAGCCTGGCCAGCTGGCGCGCGGCCGCCGAGCGTACCTGCGCCGGCAGGTCGGCATCGGCTGCCGCACGGCGCAGGTCGGCCGTCAGAGCCGGAAGCGACAGCCAGCGCCGCTCGGTGCCGGCCACGCGCTCGATCTCAATCTCGTCGCCGGCCAGCTCAGCGAGGAACCTGGACGGCCGTTCCTCGCTGTCGTCCGCGCCGACGGCCGTCACGACAAGCTCGCGTCGCGCTCGCGTCACGGCGACGTAGAACAGCCTGCGCTCCTCGGCTAGCAGCCGCGCGGCCGATGCCGCGGCAGCTACAGCTGCCTGCCCGCCTGACGCGCTGCCGGCCGGCTCCCGCCCGGCCTGCACGTCAACAAGCTCGTCCATGCCGAGCAGGGAACCGCGCTGGCGCACGTCTGGCCAGGTGCCCTCCTGCACCCCGGCCACTACGACGAGGTCCCATTCAAGACCCTTGGCCCGGTGCGCCGTCAGCACTGACACCGCGTCAGTGCGGGGCGCCCGCGCTGCCAGGGTGTCACCGGCGATCTCCTGGCCAGCCAGGCTGTCCAGGAAGAGCTGCGTCGACCCGTGCGGGAGCCGCGCGGAGAACCTGGCGGCAGCGTCGAACAACGCGACCACGGCATCGAGGTCGGCATCCGCGACCGCGCCCCGTACCCCGCCCGCGGCGCTGGCAGCCTGCCATTGCCTGGCCAGCCCGGAGGCGTCCCAGACAGCCCAGAGCACCTCGTGTGGCGTGCCGTGCTGGTCGGCCTCTCTGGCGACCTGCAGCAGCGCCGCTACGCGTGCAGCACCGGCTACCTCGGCGCCGGCGGCCGACTCCGGCCGGTCAGATTCTTCAGATCGCTCGGTGGCAGGCCAGCCGGCCTGGATGAGCTCGCGCGGATCCCGCAGCGCTCCGGCCAAGGGCTCCGCGGCTGGCGGCTGTCCGGCCGCCCTGGCGGCCGCCGCTAGCCCGCGCCTGAGGCGCCGCAGGCCTAGCGCGTCGGCACCGCCGAGCGGACCGGTGAGCAGTTCAGCCGCCGCCTGCTCGTCCATCATCTCCGGACGGAGCGCGCAACTGACTAGCCGCAGCAACGGCCGGGTACCTGGCTCATAGCTCAGCGGCAGCTCGTCTCCCGCGACGTTCACCGGCACGCCGGCCGCGCTCAGCGCCCGTTGCAGCGCCGGCGCCTGACGCACCGCTGACCTGACCAGGACTGCCATCTGCGACCACGCAGTGCCGTCGATGAGATGCGCGCGGCGGAGCGTGTCGGCGATCAACGCGGCTTCCTGGCTCGCGCTCGCCGCCGTGATGATCTGGACGCGCCCCGGCTCAGCACCGTCCGGTGCGACAAGCTGGCGGTGGGCGCGGCTGGCCACCGCCTCCCGACGGCCCCGTGGTGCCGGGAACAACTGTGCAGCCGGGAACAACTGTGCGGCGGAGAACAGCTGCGCCATCGGAAGCCGCGCGGCGACGCGGCGGGATGCGGCCAGTAGCACCGGGCCGCTGCGGCGGCACGTCTGCAGCGCGATGACATCGGCGGGCCTGCCATCAGGCGTGCGGAACCTGTCGGCGAAACGCCTGACGGCGTCCACGTCGGCGCCGCGGAAAGCGTAGATCGACTGGTCCGGGTCGCCGACGGCGATCAGCTCCCGGCCGTCGCCAGCGAGCTGGACCAGCAACTCCTCCTGCGCCGGATCGGTGTCCTGGTACTCATCGACGAGGACGGCATCGTAGGCGTCCCGCTCCCTCGCGCGGACCGCACCGCGGCGCAGCAGCGCGCCGGCGATCCTGACGATCTCGGCATAGTCGTAAGCAGGAACTGGGGCGAGGTCGAACCTGGCGGCATAGGAGTCGAGGAACCGCCCGGCCGCAACCCAGTCATCCCGGCCGTGCTCCCGGCCGAGCGCGGCAAGGCCCCTGCCGTCGAGGCCGCGCTCGGCCGCCCGCAGCAGGAAGTCCCGTAGCTCCGCGGCAAATCCCTGCGTGCCGATAGCCGCTCTCAGCCGCTCCGGCCAGCCGTCCCCGCCGTCGCTTGCCTCACCGCGCAATAGCCTTCGGACCTCGAGCAACTGCTCGGGACCAGACAGCAAGATCGGCGGCTGCTCGCCGGCCAGCGCGAACTCGCGCCGCACGAGCGCGTACGCGTAGCTGTGAAACGTCAGCGCCAGAGGCTGCCTGACGGTGCGGTCGAGCCGCAGCGTGATCTGCTCGCGCAGTTCGGCTGCCGCCTTGCGGCTGAACGTCAGCACCAGCACCCGGCTCGGGTCGATACCGCGGCGCACGACGCGGTCGACGACAGATTCGACGATGGTGGTTGTCTTGCCGGTACCGGGACCGGCAAGCACCAGCAACGGCCCGCCGGCGTGCTCGACGACACGGCGCTGGGCATCATCAAGGCGCGGCGGTGCCGCGGCCTGTCCTGGTCGCCGGACAAGCCGGTATGCGGGTGGCGAAGCAGTTTCCATCTCGCCTTGCATTCCAGCAGACGCTGCCGACATTCACCGGTATTGCGCGGCTAGCCGCGCCAGCGAGCCAGCTTCATGTCCACCCGTGGCGAACCGCCGTCACCAGTTCGCCGTAGCGGGGTGTGCTCCGCCTTGTACCTGGCCAGCGCCACCTGCTCATGCCCGGCCAGCAACGACCCGTCGGCATGCACGACACGCCACCAGGGCACTCCGCCGCCCCACAGGGCCATTACCCGGCCGACCTGCCTGGGCCCGCCTTCGCCGAGATACTCGGCTACGTCTCCGTACGACATGACCCTGCCGGGAGCGATCGAGTCCACCACGTCCAGTACCCGGGCGGCATAGCTGTCAGGACCGGCCCCGGTCGCGGCAGCCCCGGGGCGGCCGGTCACGGCGGCCCCGGCCAGTGGCGGCCACGGCTTCGCGGTGCCGCGTGCCGGGCCGGCCCTGCCTCGTCGCCGGCGCGGCCGGCCACGGGGCGGCCCGCCGCATGATCTCCGGCGACATGATGCCTGGCCTCGGCCGCCTGCAGCGCCCCCGGCCCGCCCGGACTGCCCGGCCCGCCCGGACTGGCTAGACCACCCGGAACACTCGTGACCTGTTCGCGCTGCGTGAGCAGCTTGCTCGTCGCGATCGCGACTACAGCCAGGCAGGCAGCGCCGAGCAGGCAGTAGAGCGCCAGGCCGGCCGGGCCGCGCGGCGGCACCGGCGCGGCCTGAATGTCGGCCAGCCCGCCACCGAAGTGATGCGACGGCGCCATGCCTGCGGGCGCTGGCGCCGAGGCGGCCAGCTTGCGCGCAGCAGCCAGCGCGCGAGCGGCATTAACCTCACCGAACCCGACCTGATCGTTGTACCCGTCCGATGGCTGGGTGCTAGGCGTGGTGCTGCTCGTGATGGCGGAGATGACCTGCGGGTCGGTCAGTCGCGGGTACGCCGCTTTGATCAGCGCGACTACGCCCGCTGTCAGAGCGCAGGCCGGGCTGGTGCCGCTGACGTACCAGTACTGCCCGTCGCGGCCCTGCGCCGGTACTTTGTATCCCGGCGCCGCCACCTGCACAGACAGGTTCTCGCTGGAAAAGCTGGCGACCTGGCCAGCGCTGTTCACAGCCCCGACAGCGAGTACGCCCGGGTAGTTGGCCGGGAACGAGTAGGGGGCGTTCCCCTTGCCGTTGGAGCCTGCCAGGCCTTCAGAATTGCCGGCGGACGCGACGACGACGACGTTGTGCTCGTAGGCATACTGCAACGCTTTCCGCACCGGAGGGCTCGGCTGCCCGTAGCCGAGTGACATGCTGATCACCCCAGCATGGCGACGGACCGCGTAACTGATCGCGTCAGCCAGTTCGCGCTGCCCCTGGGCAGCGGGCTCCCGTTCGTATGCGGCATCATTCGGGTCGCCGGTGTCGGTAATCACCCGGATCGACAGCACCGTGGACTGGGGCGCCATGCCGATGATGCCGCTGTCGCCGTTAGGCCCGTTCCCGTGTCCGGCTATCAGCGACGCCATCCAGGTCCCGTGAACTCCCCATTTCGGGTTGCTTGGCGAGGTATGCACACCGCTGAAGTCCGGTCCGGTCCGCACGTTGCCGGCGAGGTCGGACACCCCGCGGTTCACACCGCTGTCGATGACAGCGACGGTCACCCCCTTGCCCTGGGTGATTGTCCAGGCAGACTCCGCGCTCAGCGCGTTGAGCACCCACGTCTCGGTGTTGCGGACAACATCCGCCCTTGCCGAGCCGGCAGGCGCGAGCGCAGCTGCCGAGCACGCGGCGATCGCCGTCGCCGTCAGCGCGAGCGCGCGGTGCCGCCAGCCCTGCGCGCGCAGAAAGCCGGCTTGCATGCGCAAGCCCGGTCGCCGCGGCAAGCGTTCCCCGCGCGGCCGGCTCAGCATCCGGGCGCCCCGGGACAGGCTGGCGGGGCAGGCGCGCCTCCGAGCACTGACTTGGCGTTGCCGACCAGGCCGTAAGCCAGGCTCGTCAGCTCGCCGTCGAGGTAGTCGTCGGCAGCAAGATGAACCGGGCCACGTCCGTCGGCGAACCCGGCCGTCGCCATGATCACGTACGACTCGCCGGCCGTGGCGTACGACAACTGGCGCTGTCCGGTGCCGAAGCCAGCGGCCGGCGTACGGCGGATAGCCAGCGCACGGACCAGCAGCGAATGACTGGCGCCTGAACCGGACAGCTGGTTAACCGACTTTCCGGCGGCAGTGACACTCGGCAGCACCGCGATGGCTACGGTCGCGACCAGGCTGCCCGAAGCGTCGACGTAGGTGGCCCGCAGTGCGTCCGAGCAGCCGTGCGTTCGCAACACCCGCAGCGCCATCCCTGACGCCGCCCGTGCGCAGCTTGTCACCGGGCTGATGCCAAGCAGCGTGGCCTTCAACGCCAGGCCGGAGGTTGAATTCAGCAGGCTTGCTGACAAGTGGTACGGCACCGATGCCGGGAAGATCGTGCCGGCCGGGACGGCCCGCCAGCGGCGCTCTACCTCCCAGGTGGCTATCGCGCGATTCTGGGCGACCGTGAAGTGCCGCGGCAGCAACTGATGGGCTATGCCGACAGCCGAGACAGCCAGCCCGACCAGCCCGGCCGTGAGGAACGCGCCGAACGCCATCTGCCGGCCGCGGCGACGCCACTGGCCGCCTTGCCGCGCCGCTGGCGCCCCCTCACCAGTTGCGCCAAATCGACTGTCGCTGCCGGGGCCGTCGGGCTTCTGGTCCGGCTCCGGCTGCCACGTCACACCCGGATTTTACGGCCTGGTTAGCGGGCAGTCGCCCCGGTCAGTAGGTCGGGAGGCTGGGGTCCACCTGGTTCACCCAGGCCAGCACGCCCCCGCCAACGTGCACGGCGTCGGAAAATCCTGCGTTCTTCACGATGGCGAGAGCCTCCGCGCTGCGGGCGCCGCTCTTGCAATGCAGCACGATCCGTTTGTCCTGAGGCAGCTTCTCCAGCGCTGCCCCGGTCAGGAACTGGTCCTTCGGGATCAGTGTCGAGCCGGGGATGGAGACGATCTCGTACTCATTCGGCTCGCGCACGTCGACCAGGAAGATGTTGTCACCGCGGTCAAGCATGCCCTTGAGCTCGGTCGCAGTGATCGTGGCGCCGGAGGCAGCAGCCGCCGCGTCGTCTGAGACGGCACCGCAGAAGGCGTCGTAGTCGATCAGGCTGGTTATCGTCGGGTTCTTGCCGCAGATCGCGCACTCGGGGTCCTTGCGTACCCGCACCGTGCGGTAACTCATCTCCAGTGCGTCGTAGATCATCAGCCGCCCGGTCAGGCTCTCGCCAACCCCGGTCAGCAGCTTGATCGCCTCGGTTACCTGGATCGAGCCGATCGACGCGCACAGCACGCCGAGCACGCCGCCCTCGGCGCAGGACGGCACCATGCCGGGCGGCGGCGGGTCCGGGTACAGGCACCGGTAACACGGTCCGTAGTCGGCCCAGAACACACTCGCCTGCCCGTCGAACCGGAAGATCGATCCCCATACGTACGGCTTGCCGAGCAGCACGCACGCGTCGTTGACCATGTACCGGGTGGCAAAGTTGTCAGTACCATCGACAATTAGGTCATAACGGGAGAAGATATCCAGCACATTGTCGTTGCTCAGTGCCTCGGCGTGCACCTGCACGTGTACGTACGGGTTGATCTCCGCGATGCTGTCCCTGGCGGACTCAGCCTTCAGCCGCCCGATGTCCGACTGGCCGTGAATGACCTGCCGCTGCAGGTTGGACTCGTCCACCACGTCGAAGTCGACGACGCCGAGGGTGCCCACGCCCGCCGCGGCCAGGTAGAGGAGGGCTGGCGAGCCGAGGCCGCCAGCGCCGACCACCAGCACGCGGGCATTCTTGAGGCGCTTCTGCCCGGTCATGCCGATCTCGGGGATGATCAGGTGCCGCGAGTAGCGCTTCACCTCGTCAACAGTCAGCTCAGCGGCGGGCTCGACCAGCGGGGGAAGTGACGACACGGTTGGTCTCCTGATTGTTGCTTCGTAGCTATGGCAATTGAACCAGTCAGCGGGCTGCCGCATTCCGGCACCGGAAATGTCACCGGCGACCGGTACAACACGGAGACATGCCGCAGACTCCGCCTCCGCAGCCGCCCCGGCCCGCTCCCGAGGTCCCGGCCGGGCCCGCTGTCGTCCCTATTCTCCCCACCCGCGTCCGCCAGCCAGGGCGGCAGGCCCCGCTGCCCGATGCGGTCGCCGTCCGTCGGCTGGCGGTGCCAGACCCGGCACCGCCGTTCGACGACGAGATCCTGGCGTTAACAGCCGGGAACGAGCCTGCGGCCGCCGCAGCCGCCAGACCGGACGCGGCCGGGCCACCGCACGACCAGGACCGCAGCGGGCCCGAGGCGGAAGATGAGAGCAGCTCACCGCCCAAGCCGCCGGGCGCCCCGGGAGGTCAGCCACCAGGCGGCGGGCGGCGACCGGATCCGGGCGGCAGCTGGCCCAGCCAGTTCGCGCAAGTCCTGGCCGAGACGCTGGCAGGCTCCAGGCCCGCTCAGCAACTCACGCCGTGGACCACTGAGCAGGCCCGCAGGCGTATCCGCCAGCTTGGCCCCCAGCTGGCCACCGACCAGCGGCCCAAAGTACGCAGGGTGATGACCTCGGCACCCGCGGCTGGCGTGCTCGAGATGACGGCCGTAGTCGGGTTCGGGCCAAGGGTCCGGGCGCTTGCCCTCCGACTGGAGCGCGAGCAGTCCCGTCCGTACCGGCAAACCGGTGACCGCTGGTGCTGTACTGCCATCGAGTCGGCCTGACGATGACTCGGGTGTCGCATCGAACTTGTGCCAGTCCGCGGCGGAGTCCGGGCCCGCCGACGAGCCCGGCGCCGCTCACGATCCCGGCTAATCGGGCATTTTACCGCACACGCTTCTGTGCGGCGGGCAGACGGCCCGTCGGCCGCAAGCGGGCGTTCCCGGTTGTGAAGATTTCTAGCGGTTGCGGGGGTCTCCGTGGCACTGCTTGAACTTCTTTCCGGAGCCGCAGGGGCACGGGGCGTTGCGGCCCACGTTGGCGTAGGACGCACCGCCGCTCACCGAGCCGCTCGAGTGCGTCGCGGTGCCGGTCGCGTCCTCGTTCGGGGCGCTGTAGCTGAGGTCCCCGGAGCGCTGCGGCCTGGCCAGACCCTTGGCAAGGCCGGCCGGCAAGCTCGCCTCGCCGGTCCCGTCGGCCTGCGCCGTTGCGCGGGCTGGCTGGCGTCGGGCCTGGGCCGGCTGGCGCGCCGCGGGCTTCGCACCCTGGCGGGGCTGAGCCTCGGCCGGGTCGGCCTCGACCGGTGCGGCAACCGGCGCTGTCGCAACCGGCGGAGCCGCGCCAGGCTGTGCGGCGAGAGGCTGCCCGGCAACAGGCTGTGCCGACTGGGTCAAGCTGATCATCGGGCCAGCCGGAACGGCGCCATCGGTCCCGTCCTCAGCCATGATCGGATTCTGCTGCACCTGCACCTGGAGGTTGAACAGGCTGCCGACAGTGTCCTCCTTGATGCCATCCATCATGGCGGTGAACATGTCGTAGCCCTCGCGCTGATACTCGATCAGCGGGTCACGCTGGCCGTAACCGCGCAGGCTAACGCCCTCGCGCAGGTAGTCCATCTCGTACAGGTGCTCGCGCCACCTGCGGTCCAGGACCGAGAGCACGACGCGGCGTTCCACCTCGCGCATTACCTCAGGCGTCAGCTCCTGCTCCCGCTTGAGGTAAGCAGCATGCGCGTCTTCCTTGACCGACTCGGCGATCAAGTCGCTCGTCAAGTGCGAGCGCTCGCCGCCGGCCTCCTCGGCCAGCTGGTCGATCGTGATCCCGACCGGATAGAGCTGCTTGAGCGCGCGCCACAGCTTGTCCAGATCCCACTCTTCCGGGAAGCCCTCCCCGGTCGCGCCCTTGACGTAGCCTTCTGCCACATCGTCGATCATGCCGCTGATCTGCGGCTCGAGGTCGGCGCCTTCCAGCACTGCGCGCCGCTCTTCGTAGACGACCTTGCGCTGCCGGTTCATGACGTCGTCGTACTTCAGCACGTCCTTGCGGATCTCGAAGTTCAGCGACTCGACGTTAGATTGCGCGGACCTGATCGCCCGGCTGACCGGCTTTGACTCCAGCGGCATGTCCGGCGGGGTCTTCATCAGCTGCATGAGGTGCGCGATCTTGTCGCCGTTGAACCTGACCATCAGCTCGTCCTCGAGCGACAGGTAGAACCGTGACTCGCCGGGGTCACCCTGACGGCCTGAC
Source organism: Streptosporangiaceae bacterium (assembly GCA_036488155.1). GTDB lineage: Bacteria > Actinomycetota > Actinomycetes > Streptosporangiales > Streptosporangiaceae > JAJYUU01. The sequence goes on from DASXIA010000388.1 coordinate 24,031, forward strand.
CGGCCACGTAGCTGATTGTCGATGCGACGCGATTCGTGCCGCTCGGTGCCGAGGACATACAGACCGCCTGCCGCGACGACCTCCTCGTGCTCCTCGGCCACTGCCTTGCGGCACTTCTCTACCGCCTCCGGCCAGGCTGCCTCGTAGTCCTCCGGCGTTTCCACCGGGGACAGGCCGCGCTGGTGCAGCTGAAGGTCGGCGAGGAACTCCGGGTTCCCGCCCAGCATGATGTCCGTACCGCGGCCGGCCATGTTGGTGGCGACGGTGACCGCGCCCTTGTGCCCGGCCTTCGCGATGATCGCGGCTTCCTGCTCGTGGTACTTGGCGTTCAGCACCTCGTGCGGCACGCCCTGGCGCTTGAGCTGGCGTGACACACGCTCGGACTTCTCCACGCTGGTGGTGCCGACCAGGACCGGCTGGCCGTTAGCGTGCCGCTCCACGATGTCCTCGACCAGCGCGTCGTACTTGGCTTCCTCGGTCTGGTACACCAGGTCAGGCTGGTCGCTCCTGATCATCGGCTTGTTCGTCGGGATCGGCACGACCCCGAGGGTGTAGGTCTGGTGGAACTCGTTGGCCTCGGTCAGCGCCGTTCCGGTCATGCCGGAGAGCTTCTCGTAGAGGCGGAAGTAGTTCTGCAGCGTGATCGTGGCGAGCGTCTGGTTCTCGTCCTTGATCTGCACGCCCTCCTTGGCCTCCACGGCCTGGTGCATGCCCTCGCTCCAGCGGCGCCCGTGCAGGATCCGGCCGGTGAACTCGTCCACGATCAGGACCTCGCCGTTCATGACGACGTAGTCCTTGTCGCGGGCGTAAAGCTCTTTGGCCTTGATGGCATTGTTCAGGAAGCTGATCAGCGGGGTGTTGACGCTTTCGTAGAGGTTGTCGATGCCGAGCCAGTCCTCGACTTTCTCCACCCCGGATTCCAGGATGCCGACTGTGCGCTTCTTCTCGTCGACCTCGTAGTCGCCGTCACCGTCCTCGCCACGGCGCAGCCGCGGCGCGATCTTGGCGAACTCCTGGTACCAGATGCTGTTCTGGTCGACCGGGCCGCTGATGATCAAGGGCGTCCGCGCCTCGTCGATCAGGATCGAGTCCACCTCGTCAACGATGGCGAAGTAATGGCCGCGCTGGACGCACTCCTCCAGCCCCCAGGCCATGTTGTCGCGGAGGTAGTCGAAGCCGAACTCGTTGTTGGTGCCGTAAGTCACGTCGGCGGCATACTGCTTGCGCCGCTCGTCAGGCTCCATGTTTGCCAGGATCACGCCGACATCCAGGCCCAGGAACCGGTGCACCCGGCCCATCCACTCGGCGTGGTATTTGGCCAGGTAATCGTTGACGGTGACGACATGCACGCCACGGCCGGTCAGCGCGTTGAGATACGAGGGCAGCACGGCGGTCAGCGTCTTGCCCTCTCCGGTCTTCATCTCGGCGATGTTCCCGAAATGCAATGCGCCGCCGCCCATCAGCTGGACGTCGAAGTGCCGCTGGCCCAGCACCCGGGTGGCCGCCTCGCGGACGGTCGCGAATGCCTCGGGCATCAGGGCATCCAGGGATTCGCCGTCCGCATGGCGCTTCTTGAGCTCGTCGGTCATCGCCCGGAGCTCAGCGTCGGTCAGGGCGCCGAAGTCGTCCTCGATTGAGTTGATCTGGCTGACGATCGCTTTGAGCTTGCGCAGCGTCTTTCCTTCGCCAGCGCGAAGGATGTTGTCAATGATGGCTGGCACTTGTCGTCGCGCTCCCTGCGATCTCCTGGCTGACGTACCCTGGCTCGCGGATCCTAGCTTGGCCGGTGCGGGCTGGCTGCTAAGCAGCCGGCAGCAACTGAGCCCGTTCCGTAGCAATTAACGGCACGGCGACAGTCACTGTTCCTGCCTCACCGTCATGGTAGGCGAGACGGCCCGCTAAACCGAGTCCGCTCGGGGGGCAACTCGGCCTGTGCTCTTATCTATTGGGCATCTATGGGGCCGAGTGCGCACCATAACGAGCTCTTGACCACAATGATAGGGACAGCTACAGGCGGTAGGAGAGGAGCAGCGCGCATGGCGAAGCAGGTTAGCCCGGCCACTGCCGCAAGCGCGGGCATAACTGCTGGTGCCAGCGCTAGCGCGGGCGGCAGTGAGGACATTGTCCCGTTCGTGTCTCAGGTGCCCGGCACGCCGGTATATTTCCCCACCTTCCACGGGCGGGCCGTTTCCTGGGTCGCCGTCTCGGTGATCATGGTCGCGTTCCTGGCCGGCGGGCTTGCGCTGGTGTTCGGTCCCACGTGGTGGCTGTTCTGGACCGCACTTGGCGTGGCCGTGGTCGGCGCGCTGGTCGCGATGGCGACCGGCATCTTCGACGATTGGTATTAAACCGGCTGAAAGCCACTGCATCTGCGGTGGGCTAGGCGCCTGGTAGCAGTTGGGCCCGGCAGTCGCAGCTAGCCCCGGCAGCCGCAGCTCGGCCTGGCAGTCGCAGTTCGGGTCAGCAATTGCAGTTAGCCCGGCAGTCGCAGTTCGGGCCGACCCGCTGAGGGTCGAGCTTCCGCGCGCGCCGATTGTCGGACCCTGCCGGTAACCTCCCTACCGTGGCTGCCCCCCACCTTCCTCCGCCTGAGCTCACCCTGAGCCAGGACGAAGCCCGCCTCATCACCCTGTACGCCCAGGGCCTGATCGGGAGCGGAGCGCGGCGGGGCGGCGTTCCCGCCATGCTCAGGCGGCTCGGCGGGGTACAGCTCGACACCATCAGCGTGCTGGCGCGCTCGCACGAGCTGGTGGCCTATGCCCGGCTCGGCGGCGTCGGCCGGGCGAAGGTCGAGCAGGCATACTGGCACCCCCGCCACCCTGCCGCATTTGAGTACTGGTCACATGCCGCGTGCGTACTGCCGATGGAGGAGTGGCCGTACTACGAATTCCGCCGCCGCGCTTTCCGAGATCGCGGCCTGCGCTGGCACCAGAGCCATCCGGATGTCTGTGCGCGGGTGCTGGAACGGATCCGCGCCGAGGGACCGCTGACGGCTACCGAGCTCGGCGGCGCCAAGAACGGCGGCCCCTGGTGGGACTGGTCGGATACGAAGATCGCGGTGGAATGGCTTCTCGACACCGGCGACGTCATCTGCGTACGCCGCACCGGCTGGCGGCGCGTCTACGACCTGCCCGAGCGCGTGCTGCCAGCGGAACTGCTCGAGGCTGCGCTCACGGACGAGGAGTGCCTGATCAGGCTGGCCGCAGTTGCTGGCCGTGCGCTCGGCGTGGCGACGCAGTCCGACCTCGCTGACTACCAGCGGCTGCGGTATGGGGGCGCGGACCTGCGCCGGGACGGCCAGGCGCTGACCGCAGCCGGGTCAGCGCAGGCCGCCGGCCTAGTGCCGGTGGAGATCGCGGCCGGCCGCGATGGCCGGGCTGTCCGCGCCTGGCTCGACCCGCAGTTGCCGGACGTCCAGGCCAGGCGCGGACGGCACCGCACGACGCTGCTGTCGCCGTTCGACTCGCTGGTCTGGGACCGGAAGCGGACGCTTCGTATGTTCGGGTTCGAGCACAGCCTTGAGGCATACGTGCCGCCGGCCAAGCGGGTGCACGGCTATTACACGATGCCGCTGCTGGCCGGCGGGCGGCTCGTCGGCCGGGTCGACCCGGCCCGGAGCGGCAGCACGCTGATCGCCCGCAAGATCACCCTCGACAAGCCGCCCGCGGCCGAGCCAATGGCACAGGCACTAATCGAGGCCGCTTCGTGGGTCGGCTGCGACAACGTCAAGCTGCAGCAGGTAGAGCCACCCAAGCTAGAGCCGCGGCTGCGGGACGCGCTGACCGAGATCGGCGGCTGAGACGTCGGTCTGAGCGGGCTTCGACCAATGCAGCCAGGTGTGCCCACGGCCAGTCACTGAGGCCGCCAGGCTCCGGCACCACATCCGCGCCACCCGCCGCGCACGGCACCGGGCAGGGCCGGCCCCGGCCACGTTAGTCCTCGCCGGAGAAGCGCTCCCAGGCTGACTGGCGCGTCATGCCGAGCGATTCACCGATCCGCGTCCAGGTAATTCCCCGGCCGCGCGCCTTGCGCACCCAGGCGGTGAGCTGCTGCTCGACCTGAGCGGCCATCGCCGCGACCCTGGGCAGATGCTGGAGCAGGTCCTCGTCCGACATCTTCTGCTCCCAGCTGGCTGCTTGCTCCCGCCATGGCTTCTCCGACGGCATGGCCACGAGCTCGGTGCACAGGCCCACGCATTCACTACAGATGAACACGCCAGGCCCGGCGACCAGCTTGGCAACCGCATCGGGCGGTTTCTGACAAAAGGAGCAGGCGATGTTCTCCTGCAACTCACTAGCGGCCATCTCAGGACCCTTCGCCCGGGCTTCTGTCAGGCGCTTCCTGACACCTGTCAGGCATGACCTTACGTCGTCAGGTAACTCCTGACAAGCAGCCCGGCACGCTCGATCAGCCGAACTCGATCAGCTTCTCCCGGACGGCAACCATGACGGCCTCCATCCGGGAGTGGATCTGCAGCTTCTCCAGGATGTTGCGGACGTGGTTTTTCACGGTGTTCTCGGAGATGAAGAGTTCCTTCGCAATGTCCCGGTTGTTCATCCCCCTCGCTACCAGCCGGAGGACCTGGATCTCGCGATCGGTCAGCCGTGGCGCGGGGACCTGCTGCGGCGGCTCGTGCTCGTCCCGCCGTGCGAGCACGGCGAACTCGGTGAGCAGTTTGCCGGCCATCGAAGGGTTGATCAGCGACTGGCCGCCATAGACCGCCCGCACCGTATCGGCGACCTCGTCGAGCGGGATGTCCTTCAGCAGGTACCCGCTGGCCCCGGCCCGGATGGCCTCGAATAGGTCCTCTTCCTCGTCGCTGATCGTCAGCATCACGATCTTGGCGCTCGGCGCGACCTCCTTGAGTGCCCGGCATGCCTCGATGCCGCTGCTGCGTGGCATCCGGATGTCCATCAGGACGACGTCGGGCAGCGACTCGCCGGCCTTGCTGACGGCTTCCTCACCGTCGCTCGCCTCACCGACCAGGTCGATGTCGGGCTCGGAAGCGAGCACCATCTCCAGACCGCGCCTGAAAAGCGCATGGTCGTCGACAATCATGGTGCGGATGGGTTCCGCCGCGGGCCGACGGGCGCCAGCTGGCTCAGGCGCCTCATTCCCGCCCAGGGTGAGATCAGAAGCAGCGCCGTCCACGCCGGAGCCCGCTGGCTCGCCGGGAGCCTGCGGGGTGACCCTGGCACTGCGGCCCATTGATCTTTCCTCCTTAGCGACTGGGCGAGCAATCCCGCCCAGCCCACCAGAAGCTACCCCCGCGATGCCCGTGCCAGAACTCTCTCCGACTCGGGCCCCAGTTGCAACCCCAGGAGATTAGACCCTGGTAGCGCGGGCCCCCTCACCGGCACGGCCTGCTGCGGTATTGCCTCGCTGGCCGTTGACCTGCCCGCTGCCCGTCGCCGAGCCGGCAGCGGCTGGCTCGGGCGCTTCCACGAGCCGGATCACCCCGTACTGATATCCGCGGCGCCGGTAAACCACGCTAGGAATGCCGGACGCGGCATCCATGAACAAGAAGAAGTCATGGCCGACGAGCTCCATCTCGAAAAGTGCCTGCTCGATCCCCATGGGGGAGGCAGTGTGAAACTTCTCTCGCACTACGAGCGGCCCGCTGCCCTGCATATCGACCGGCACCAGATCCTCGGTGTCAGTGTCGGTCTGCTCCGCCGAGTCGGCCCTGTCCGCGGCGGCGGCCATCGCCGCGAGTGCTCCCGCGGTGTCGTTGCTGGCCAGGAGCCCGCCGCCGGCCCCGAGCCTGATGGCAGGACGTTCAGCCTCGGACGCCAGGTCGGCGGCCGGCAAGTCGGAAAGCCGCACGGCGGCATGCGCGCCGTGCCGGTCTTTGCGCCGGTCGGTGGCCCGCCGGAGCCGGGATTCCAGCTTGCTGAGCGCGACGTCCAGCGCCGCGAAGCGGTCCTCAGCCGCTGCTTCCGCGCGGATCGCGGGTCCGCGCGAGACAACGGTGAGCTCGACCCGTTCCCTGGTTCCTGACTGCCGGGGGTTGTGCTCGGCAGAGACCTGCACGTCGATCCTGACCGCCTTGTTGTCAAGCTTCTCGATCTTCGCGAGCTTGGCCGTCGCATGCTGCCGGAACCTCTCCTGCATTTCGGTGTGCAGGGCTTTGAAGATGACTTCCACAGAGGAACTCCCTTCTCGTCCGGTGTGGAGCAGCACCCGCCCGGCCGACCTGGTCTTCTACCCCACATCCGCCTGCTGAGGGGTTCGCGGCTACTTGTGCCACTACTGCCCTTCTCCCTACCCGGAGGACATCGGATCCCCCGGCGGGGCAGGACTTACTTCTAAGCCGCACCGTGATCGGTCGACGACAAGTCGCCTTACGTGGACCGCTTTGCCTGCGGCTGGCATCGGCTTGCCAGGCCCTGCCCCCGCTACGGGGGCAACTGACCTGACGCAACCACGGACCCGGGCGGGTGCCATGACATGACGTTAGCCGTATGCCGGCTGAATGTCAGGAGGGGCTCCGCCGTTAGTGCGCGCCGGAGACCGGGGCGCCAAGCTCCAAACTCGGATAGGTCGGAAATGCGGCGTAGGTAACCTTTACGTGCTGCCAGGAGTTAGCCCCGTTTGGCGAGGTGTATACCGCACCCGGCGCACCCGGCGCACCGTCGGTCCCGACGGCCAGCGTCTTGCCATCGCTGGCCAGGGATACAGCGACGGCGCCAGCCGGAGTGCTGCCGAGCAGCCGCCCCGCCCCACCGGTGAGCGGTACCTGCCAGATCCCGGTCCTGGTCAGCACCACGAGGTCGTAAGGGCTGTACCAGCTCAGCGCCGTCGGGTCAGGCAAGGCGGTCCAGGCCGGCACGGCAGGACCCAGCGAAACCTGGCCCGGCTTGACGTTAGTGACGGCGGCGAGCAGCACCCGGTTGCCGCGCGACGTCTTGACCAGCAGCGCCGCCCTGACGCCGTCGGGGGCCATCTGCAGCGAGATGATCCGCCCTGCGGACTTGCCGTCCGACGGCAGGTTCGAAGGACTGCTGACGGCCAGGAACTTGCCGCCCCGCCACGGCAACTCCATGACGCTCCCGCCCGCAACCGCCCAGAGGTTCCCGTTCCGGTCCCAGCTCAGCGACGTGCACGGGCCGCCGGAGGTAGAGATCTGATGGGTCTTGTACGAATCGCCCAGATGCGCGGCGGCCGGCGAAACAGGCATCTTGACGGCGCAGCCGTTGCCATCCTGCACCGCGACGGCCACTCCCGGGACAGTCTGACCGCTGTTGCCTGGCCCGGGTGTCGCGGCTGACGCGGTCGCAGCGAGTGCCGTGATCTGTGCCGAGCTAAGTTGCGCTGGCCCAGCCACACTCGACTTCCGGCCAAGTTCGCCAACCGTGCCAATGCCGGACTGATAGACCAGCGAACCAGTGCCTACTGAGCTGACGAGGTTGAAGTTCCCGTTGCTGTACTGCGTCCGGCCGTCGATCTGCATCACGACGCTACCGGCAAGCGGGTTCGAGTATGCGTTGCTTGTGAGCGTTGCCCGCAACTGCGCATACATGTCGTTCTTCTGCTGCCCGCTCGCTCTCGCGGCAGTCCCGCCCAGGTCAACAACCGCCACCTGGCCGCGAAGCGCAACCTTCAGCAGCGTGGTTCCGCGCGGGAACGCGGTTGTCGTCGCGTCGCTCAGCCAGCTGCCTTGGTCCTTCAGCAGACCCTTGACCAGCCCTTTGACCACGTCGGTGTTCAGGGAGCTGTCCGCGCTTTGGACCGGAGCGTAGACCGGGTCGGGAACTAGCTCTCCGTTCACCACCGAGGGCTCTTGACGGGCGAAGAAGAACAGGTCCCGCGGCTGATACGCCTCCTGGAAGCTGGCCCGGGTGAGCAGGAGGTTGCGCCCGTCCTGCGGCAGCTTGTTGATCAGCCATACGCCATTCGTCTGCCTCGCCAGCGTGAACGTGAGCTTGGAGGTGCCGGCCGAGTACTCATACTGGCCAAACTGGTTCAGCGTCGCCAGGTTCTGCACGCGGAGCTCGACGGTCGCGTACCTCGCTGGGGACGAGTTGCCGACGCGCAGGCTGGCGCTCGTTGTCGGTTGACCCAGCGAGCTGACCACGGTAACTGGTCCCGGCCGCCACGTCTTCTGCAGGGCAGGCCACAGGAACTGCTTAGCGGCGCCACGATCGTAGGCATAGGTGGCGCTGGCGGACAAGAATCCGCGCACAATGTCGAGCGGTGACGTGTACAGCCCTGATGACGGGGGCGGCGGCGGCAGCGGGCGGACGTACGCCTGGACGGCGTTGGCTCCGTTCAGCACCGGGCGCGGCGCGCTGCTCGACGGCACCGTCGCGCATCCCGCGACGATCGGCGCGATGATTCCCGCGACGACGGTCGCCGTTCGAGCGGGCGACAGCCGGGAACGACGGATGCCGGGGCTAGCCACGCGCGCCGACCTCGGAGGCTGCGCCCTGATCAGCTGCGGGCCCGGCGGCTCCTGACTCGACGGCGGCAGTCCCTCCCCCGCTACCTGCCGCAGGCCCGAGTCCAGGGGCAGCTCCCGCCGGAGCGCCTGGCGCGGGCGGGACGCCAGTCAGCGGGAGTTCGGCTGTGTCGATGCCGTCCGCAGGCGCACTGAGCGGCAACGGGACGAGCGGCAAGGGCGACCCGTGCAGTTCGCCGCCCACGGCGCGCGGCAGCGTCAGCCGGAATACCGAGCCACGTCCCGGCTCTCCCCAGGCCTCCAGCCATCCGCTATGGAGCCGTGCGTCTTCCAGGGCGATCGCCAGCCCGAGGCCGGTGCCGCCGGAGGTTCGTGCCCTGGCCGGGTCAGCGCGCCAGAACCGGTCGAAGACCAGCTGTTCCTGGCCGGGATGCAGGCCCACGCCGAAGTCCCTGACGGATACCGCGACCGCGGCCGAGTCCATCCCGACCGTCACGATGGTGTCCTTGTCCTCGCCGTGCTCTACGGCATTCAACAGCAGGTTGCGCAGGATGCGCTCGACCCTGCGGCGGTCGATCTCGGCGATGCACGGCTCAGCCGGGACCCGGAACTCGATCTTCGTGCCTCGGCGTTCCGCGAGCTGCTGCGCGACGTCGGCGGACTGCAAGACGATGCCGCAGAGGTCGACCGGCTCGGGCTCCAGCGTTGCAGCGTTGGCGTCATACCTGCTGATCTCCAGCAGGTCGGTCAGCAGCGCTTCGAACCGCTCTAGCTGGCCCTGCATGAGCTCGGCCGCCCGCGCGGGTGCTGCGCCCAGCTCATCTCGCGCGCCGAACAGGACGTCCGAGGCAATCCTGATAGTGGTTAGCGGTGTCCGGAGCTCATGCGACACGTCCGACACGAACTGCCGCTGCACCTGGGACAAGTCCTCCAGCTCGGCCAGCTTCTCCTGCAGGCTCGCAGCCATCTCGTTGAACGAGGTCGCGAGCGCCGCCAGTTCATCTGAGCCGCGCACCTCCATCCGCAGGTTCAGCTCCCCGGCAGACAGCCGCCTGGCTCCGTGTGCGGCCAGCCGGACCGGAACCACCACCCACCGCGTCACCAGCCAGGCGACTGCGGCCAGCAGGAACACCACTGCGATGCCTGCCACCAGCAGGCTCTGCTGGATGCTCGCTACGGTCTGCTGCTGGGCCGTCAGCGGGAAGAAGTAGTACAGCTCGTAGCCGCGGCCGAACGGGACGCCCCACAGCAGGCCATGTACGGGCCGGGAACTGGAGCCGAACGGGATGCTGACCCACTGGCTGATCGGGCGCTTCGGGCGTGCGCTGGACTGCCACTCGTCGTAGACGGCATTTGTCAGCGCAGCGGGCAACTTAGGCAGCTGGCCGAAGAATCCGACCGAGTCCCCGCCGCTGTAGACCGGCGGCCCCCCGTGCCCCGGCACCGGCGTTACCTCTACGGCGTACTGGGTCCGATCAGCCGGCGCTAGGTCCTGAACGAGCGAAAACATCGCCGCCGCAGTCCCGGCGTCTGGCGCCTGGCTGAACGCGGTCTGGCTGCCCGCTGTGGTCAGCCCCCCGTCGGCAATGCTCACCGAGGTCTGCTTCATGTTCGTGTAGATGCCGGCCACCAGGTGAGTCATCAGTATGTAGCCGAGTACGGACACGACAACCGCGGACATGATCAGTGTGGCACTGACGACCCGGAATTGCAGCGAGTGCCGGTAGCGATCTGAGACGTGCCGCAGCCACCGCCGCGACCGGGAGAAAGTGGCTGACCGGCGGACAGCAGCCCGGCGCGGCCAGGCCAGCCAGTTGCGATAGCTCGCCCCGACGGCGGCGGCTGCTCCCTTCACTGCCCTTCCCCGTCCGTTGATCGGCCCGGCCCGGCAGCCGGGAGAGTGTCAGCAGCGATCAGCCTGGACCCGCCTTATAGCCAACCCCCCGGACGGTCACGACGATTTCCGGTCGCTCCGGATCCTTCTCGATCTTGGCCCGCAGCCGCTGGACGTGGACGTTGACCAGCCGGGTATCCGCCGCGTGCCGGTAGCCCCAGACCTGCTCGAGCAAGACCTCCCTGGTGAACACCTGGCGCGGCTTGCGGGCCAGCGCTACCAGCAGGTCGAATTCCAGCGGGGTCAGGTTCAGCGGCTCACCAGCCCGTTGCACGGAGTGCCCCGCCACATCGATGGTGACGTCACCGATTGTCAGCGTCTCCGGTGCCGGGTCGTCGGTCCGCCGCAGCCGCGCCCGCACCCTGGCAATCAGCACCTTGGACTGGAACGGCTTGACGATGTAGTCGTCCGCCCCCGACTCCAGGCCCAGTACCACGTCCACGGTGTCGCTCTTGGCGGTCAGCATCACGATGGGGACACCCGACTCCGCCCGGATCTGGCGGCACACGTCGATGCCGTCCATGCCCGGCAGCATCAGGTCAAGCAGCACCAGGTCCGGCTTGGTATCGCGGAAAACATCCATCGCGCGGTCTCCGTCACCGACGAATGTGGGCTCGAAGCCCTCTCCGCGCAACACGATCCCGAGCATCTCTGCCAGAGCGGCGTCGTCATCGACGACCAGCACACGACCCTTCATAGACCTCATCGTTCCACGTAGACGGCCGCTTGGGGACCCGCAACCGCGTCACCACCTGCGCTTAGGACTCGCAGATTACCTGCCGTGAGCGGCTGAATCACCCCAAGTTCGGTGACGAGTGCGGTGACGAGGTCCGGCGGAGTGACGTCGAACGCCGGGTTGTACGCAGCTGTCCCGGCCGGCGCGACCGGTTGTCCGGCCAGTCCGGTGACCTCCTCAGCCGGGCGGTGCTCGACCGTAATCGCGGTTCCGTCCGGCGTGCCGAAGTCCACGGTGGACACTGGCGCCACGACCACGAACGGCACGCCATGGTGCCTGGCAAGGACTGCCAAACCGTAGGTGCCGACCTTGTTGGCTACGCTCCCGTCTGCCGCGATCCGGTCCGCCCCGGTCAGCACGAGGTCAACTTGGCCCCCCGCGAGCAGCGACGCCGCCGCGTTGTCGGCTAGCAGCGAGTGCGGTATCCCGGCCCGGCCCGCCTCCCAGGCGGTCAGCCGCGCGCCCTGCAGGAGCGGCCGCGTCTCGTCTACCCACAGCCGCGTCACGCGGCCTGCCCGGTGCGCCGCGAGGATGACCGCGAACGCCGTTCCGGCCCCGGCCGATACCAGACTGCCGGTGTTGCAGTGGGTAAGGAGCCGGGCGCCTTCTGGCACCAGAGCCAGCCCGTGCCCCGCCATTGCAGCGCTCGCCGAGGTGTCCTGCGCGGCAATGGCCCTGGCCTCCGCGAGCGCGGCCGCCGCTGGATTCTCCAGACCGGGAACGCGCGCTTGGCCGCCAGCCGCTGACCGGTACGCGTTCAGTGCCCGGCGGGCGCCCCAGCCAAGGTTCACCGCCGTCGGCCTGGCCGCGGTAATGGCCACGGCAGCTGCTTCCACGTCGTCGCCGCGGCATGCCGCGAGCGCGACGCCGTACGCACCGGCCACGCCAAGCAGCGGGGCGCCGCGTACTACCAGGCGGCCGATGGCGTCGACCAGCTGAGAGACGTCTGTGCAGGTCAGAAATGCTTCTTCAGCCGGCAGCCTGGTCTGATCGAGCAGCCGGATAGCTGGGCCGGCCGGTGGCTCGAGCCAGCACAGGGCGGCCGGGACTCCCCCGCTCTCCTCGATGTTCCCCATCTGCCGAGTGTGCTGCCAAGGCCAGGTTTCGCCAAGTCAGGCGCCAGGCCGGTCCCGCATGCCTGGAATATGCCCGTTCACGGCTGGCCGGCATGCGAGCATTAGCGCGCCGGCTGGTAGCGCGTTAGCGGCAGGCCCGCAACACGCGCCAAGCTGGCGCCGGTGGCCCCCGGACCGCCAAGATCGATGTTGATTCAGGGGGCCGGCTGCACCCCGAATTCAACATCGATCATGGAGCTTCAGGTGACTGAGCAGATGCCGCCCGGCTGGGAGAACCAAGTCCCGCCCGGTCCCTACGGCCAGCCCGGCTACGGGCAACCGGGCTACGGCCAGCCTGGCTATCCGCCATTCGGCCAGCCCGGCTACGGCCGGGCTGGGTACGGCCAGCCAGGCGGGTGGACAACGGCGCCCGCGCCGGGCGGCATCCCGCTCCGCCCGCTCGGACTTGGTGACATCCTCAACGGCGCAGTTGTCTCGGCCCGCCGGAACCCGGCCGCGACCCTCGGCTTGGCCGCGATCGTAATGACGGTTTACGGGGTCATCTCCGCGGTCATCCAGGCCGTCGAGCGTTCACAGGCAGCACGGATCAACAGTACGGAGCAGGCGCTTCGGGGCGGCCAGACACTCTCCCCGCAGCAGGTGGACAACCTGCTGAGATCTGTTTTCGGCGCCGTCCTCCCCGCGGCCGCGGTCACCATCTTGCTCAGCTTCGTGCTGACCTCGGCGCTCTCCGGCATGCTCAGCGCGGTCATCGGCCGCGGTCTGCTCGGGCGACGGGTGGGCCTGGCCGAGGCGTGGCGGGCTGGCCGCGTCGGGCCTGTCATCGGAGCGAGCTTTCTGCTGCTGCTGATCAGCATCTGTGTCCCGCTGCCGGTCGTCATCGTCGCGGTCGTCCTTGCCTTGCTGCACCTGACGCCTGTCGCTGTGGTCATTGCTGTGCTGGGCGGCATCGCGAGCATCGTCTTCGAGCTACTGCTGCTCGTCCGGCTCATCCTGACGTTGCCAGCCCTAGTACTGGAGCGCATCTCGCCCGTGAGCGCGATCAAGCGGTCCTTCGACCTCAGCCGCGGCAGCTACTGGCGGCTGTTCGGCATCCTGCTGCTGACCAGGTTCATCGTTGGCGTCGCCTCGCTGGTGCTGACCATCCCGTTCAGCGTCCTCAGTAGCCTGGCCGGCGGTTCCGGCGGGCTCTTCAGCGTCAGCACGAAGGCCACCCTGGCCAGCCTGATCATCGGAGCTATCGGCGCAATCGTCGCGAGCACTGTCACGGCGCCGATCAGCGCCGGCGTCGTCGTGTTGCTGTACGCCGACCTGCGAATGCGTCGCGAGGGTCTCGACCTGGCGCTGCGCACCGCAGCCCAGAGTGACAGCCTGACCGGTGAAGAGTTCGATTCCGCGTGGCGGCCGCCACCCAGCGGCCAGCCTTCTGCCTGGTGAGACAGGCAGAGCGAGCAGCGCCTGTTGTTACCCGGGTGACTGGCGCGACGTGGCTGACTGCCGGGCCGCTGATCGGGCGGTCGCGCGGGAACCAGCTAGCCCGGCGGGAACTAGCAAGAGCGATCTACCATCCGTCACTGGTGACGCGCCTTTGGGCCCGGTTCGTGAACTGGCTTGAGTCGCTAGTACTGCACACGCCGACGGGCAGCGTGAACTGGGTGGCGGTGATCGTGCTCGGGATCGGCGTTCTCGCCCTGCTCGGCGCTGTCGGGTACGCCGCAGGCCCGGCCAGGGTGGACAGGCGCTACCGCACCGCAGTCGTCGAAGGCCGGCCAATGAGCGCGGCCGAGCACCGTGCGGCCGCTGATGGATTCGCCTCTGCGGGCGACTACCAGTCCGCGATCATCGAGCGGGTGCGGGCGATCGCAGTCGACCTGGAATCCCGGCAGATCCTGCCGCCTCGGCCCGGCAGGACGGCCGCGGAACTCGGCGCGGAGACAGCTTTGGCCATCCCCGCCGAGGCGACCGCGCTCGGTTATGCGACCCGGCTGTTTGACGACGTGCGCTATGGCGGCCATCCCGGCAGCAAGGACGGCTACGAGCAAATCCGCGATCTCGACCTGCGGATCCTCGCTGTCCCGATCCAGGTGAGTGGCAACCTGTGACCGCGTGGCGGCGAACGCGCGCCTGGCTGCTGATCTGCCTGGTCATCGTGATTGCAGGCGCCATCATCGGCGTGCTGAACCAGCCGCCAGGCAATTCCTACCTGAATCCGGGCTCGACCGGCGGCAGCGGCTCGCATGCGCTGGTAGACGTGCTGACCGGACTCGGGCATCAGGTCACCACGGTGACCAGTACCGGGTCAGCGGTGGCCGCCGCATCCGCGGGCACCACCTTGGTCATTACCAGCCCGGCCGACCTGTCGCGGCACGACCTCGCCGCGCTCGCCACAGTGCCCGCTGCGGTGCTGCTGGTGGAGCCGGACGGCGCCGCCCTCGCTGTGTTCGGCGGCGGCCTGCACGTCGCTCTGGACGGTGTGCCGGCCGCGAGCACGCCCGCCGCCTGCACGCTGCAGGCGGCCGTGCTGGCCGGGACCGCGGACATGGGCGGCACCACGCTGACGGTCCCTAACCGGGTAGCGCTCGGGCTCCAGCAGTGCTATCCGGTGGGCGGTCACCCGTCCCTGGTTCAGCTGACCCTCCGCAGGCGGCTCGTGACGATGCTTGGCACCGGTGCACCGCTGACTAACGGTGCGCTGGCGAGCGAGGGCAACGCGGCGCTCGCGATCGACTTGTTGCCGAGCCACCGGATCGTCTGGCTGGTGCCGCCTGCGTCAGCTCCACCGGCGGCCGCGGGGCCGACCACGCCGAGGTCCTTTTACAGCCTGGTGCCGCTCGGCGCGTACCTGGTCGCGATCCAGCTTGCTGTCGCTCTCCTGCTCGCGGTGGCCTGGCGAGCGCGCCGGCTCGGGCCGCTGGTCGCCGAGCCGCTGCCAGTCGTGGTCCGGGCGGCAGAGACAGTCGAAGGTCACGCGCGCCTGTACCAGTCCCGGCGGGCCAGGACCAGAGCGACCGGCGCGTTGCGCCAGCGAGTAATCAGCCGGCTGAGCCCGCTGGCCGGCCTGCCAGTCACGGCTAGCCGGGATGCCGTCGTTGCCGCGCTGGCACGGCGCTCGGCCTGGACACAGGCACGCGTCGCGGAATTGCTGTACGGTCCCGCGCCAGCATCCGATCGGGCGCTGGTCGAGCTGGCCCGCGATCTAGACACGTTGGAGCGAGAGGTAGGCATGTCGTGAGCATCGATGACCTCAGCGCGCGCCCGGTGCGGGCAGAGCCGGACGCAGTGACGGCTGACGCGCTGTCGCCTGAAATGCAGTCACCGGAAGCGCGGTCGCCTTACGGGGCCCGCACGGCGCTGGTCGCCGTCCGCGACGAGGTCGGCAAGGCCGTCGTCGGGCAGGATCAGGTGCTTAGCGGCCTGCTCGTCGCGCTGCTGTGCCAGGGGCACGTGCTGCTCGAAGGAGTCCCCGGCGTAGCCAAGACGCTGCTGATCCGGGCACTCTCCGCTGCACTGGCGATAGACAGCAAGCGCGTCCAGTTCACCCCTGACCTGATGCCGGGCGACGTCACAGGCTCGCTCATCTACGATGCCCGCACCTCTGAGTTCAAGTACCGCGAAGGGCCCGTCTTCACCAACCTGCTGCTGGCCGACGAAATCAACCGCACCCCGCCGAAGACACAGGCAGCTCTGCTGGAAGCAATGGAAGAGCGGCAAGTGTCGGTCGAAGGAATCCCGCGCGCACTGCCCGTTCCCTTCCTCGTCGCGGCGACCCAGAACCCGGTCGAGTACGAGGGCACTTACCCGCTGCCGGAGGCTCAGCTTGACCGGTTCCTGCTCAAGCTGGCGGTCAACGTGCCGGACCGGGACGCCGAAATTGACATTCTCGCCAGGCACGCAGCCGGTTTCGACCCGCGCGATCTCGGTGCCGCCGGAATCAGTCAGGTTGCCAGCGCCGCCGACCTGGCGAGCGCGCGCGCCGGGGTCGGCCGGGTCCGGGTGTCGGCCGAAGTGACCGGTTACATCGTCGACATCTGCCGCGCTACGCGGACGTCTGCCGCTGCGGATCTTGGCGTGTCGCCGCGAGGTGGTACGGCGCTGCTGGCGACCAGCCGTGCGTGGGCCTGGTTGTCCGGCCGTGACTACGTGACGCCCGACGATGTCAAGACACTGGCACGGCCTACGTTGCGGCACCGCATCAGGCTCCGGCCTGAGGCCGAGCTCGAGGGAGTCACCGCCGACGGCCTGCTCGAGAGCGTGCTCAGCTCTGTTCAGGTGCCGAGGTAGGAGCCTGTGGCAGTCACCGGACGCGCGGCTCTCATCGCGCTGATAGGCACCGTGGCCGCCCTGCTGTCAGGCTCGCTAGCCGGGCTGCTGACAGCGGACGGCATCATCCTGGCCGCGATCGCAGTTGATCTGGTTCTCGCGGCTGGCGTCCGGCAGCTGACGCTCATCAGGTCTGGTGATACCACGATCCTGCTCGGCCAGCAGGGGACGGCGACGCTGACGATCGGCAATCCGGGCCGGCGCCCGCTGCGCGGCGTCGTGCGCGACGCCTGGCAGCCCAGCCTTCAGGCGACCGGTCCGGTTGGCGTCATGATCCCGGCGGGCGGCCAGGTGGTGGTGAACACGACGCTCGCGCCCACCCGGCGCGGTGACAAGGCCGCCGGCCGGGTGACCGTCAGGTCGCTGGGCCCGCTTGGCCTTGCGGCCAGGCAGGCAAGCCGCGCGGTGCCCTGGACAGTGCGGGTGCTGCCGCCGTTCCTGAGCCGTAAGCACTTGCCGGAGAAGCTGGCGGTCCTGCGCCAGCTGAACGGACAGCACCGTAGCCTGATCCGGGGCCAGGGCACGGAGTTCGACTCGCTGCGCGAGTACGTGATCGGCGACGACGTCCGCTCGATCGACTGGTGGTCGGCTGCCCGGCGCGGCGAGGTTCTGGTGCGCACCTGGCGGCCCGAGCGCGACCGTCGCATCATCGTCGTTCTCGACACCGGCCGTACGTCCGCCGGGCGCGTCGCGGGGGCGCCGCGGCTCGACGCCTACCTAGACGCGGCGCTGCTGCTGGCCGCCATCGCGGCGCGGGCAGGCGACCGGGTCGACCTCATCGCGGTCGACCGTCAGGTCCGGGCCAGGGTCCTCGGGGCCAGCCGGACGCAGGTGCTCGCGACGATGACCGACGCGATGGCGGTGCTCGAGCCGGAGCTCACCGAGTCGGACGGCGGGCTGATCGCCAGCACGGTGCTCGCGGCGGCCCGCCAGCGATGCCTCGTGGTGATCCTGACCGATCTCAACTCCACCGCGATGGAGCTGGGCCTGCTCCCCGCCATCCCCCTGCTGGCGGCCCGGCACCGGTTGCTGGTCGCGGCTGTCGCCGATCCGCGGGTAACCGAGATGGCCGCGGCCCGTGGCGACGCGGCCTCGGTCTACCAGGCGGCCGCGGCCGAGCGCGCGCGGGCTGAGCGCGCGCGGCTGGCCGCCCGCCTGGGCCAGGCCGGCATCGGTGTGGTTGACGCGCCGCCAGACCGCCTGCCCGCTGCGCTGGCGGACGCTTATCTCGGGCTGAAGAGTGCCGGGCGACTTTGAAACGCGGGCCACGCGGGGGCGGACAGGCCGGCCCCGGTGCCAGCTGCGCACAGTGCCAGCCGCACGGAGTCCAGCCGCACACAGTGCCGGCTGCAAAACAGTGCCGGCTGCAAACAGTGTCAGCCGCGAACCGGCACCTGCTCAGGCGCCTCCCTGATGTCGGCTGACAGGCCAAGGCGCTGCGCCCGGCGGCCCGCGACGATTACGTAGGCCAGGACTGCGATCTCGGCAATCGCGCCGATGCCGATCCGGGTCCACGTCGGCAGCGCGGACGGGGTGACGAATGCCTCGATGATTCCGGACACGCCTAGCACCACGATGATGCCGAGTGCGATCGTGATCGTTGCCCGGCCCTCCTCGGCTAGCGCCTGGGATCGCCGCCGCGGGCCGGGATCGATGATGGCCCAGCCGAGCCGCAGGCCTGCCGCACTGGCCAGGAACACTGCCGACAGCTCAAGCATGCCGTGCGGAAGAATCAGCGCGAAGAACTCCGCCGCCTTATCGTGGCCGATCATCAGCCCGCCGTCGACAGCAAGGTTCAACGAGTTCAATAGCAGCGAGAAGATCGTGCCGATGCCGAAGATCACGCCGGAGACAAGGGCACCCGCCGCGACATACACGTTGTTGGTCCACACCTTCAGCGCGAACGACGTGGCAGTGTCCTGTGAGTAATAGCTACGGAACTGGCTGTTCACCAGGGCCTGTACTTGCGAATGCGAGATCAGGCTGGCCTGGACCGTCGGCGAATCCGCGATCCACCACCCGGCGACCAGTGCGAGCGCAAGTGAGGCGGCGGCGGTGCTCAGCCACCACCACCGGCAGCGGTATGCCATACCAGGAAATGCCACGCAGAAGAAGACGCCAACAGAACGCCAGGCTGGCGTGTGCGCGCCGGTCACTGCGGCCCTCGCCCGGCCGAGCAGACCGGACAGCCTGGCAGTCAGCGCGGGATCGTTCCCGCCGCTCCGCACTGCCGAGAGCTGGGTGGCAGTCCGCTGGTAGCTGGTAACGAGCTCGTCGACCTCTTCGCCGGACAGCCTCCGGCGGCGCCTGACGAGAGTGTTCAGTCGAGCCCATTCCGCCTCGTGTGCAGCGACAAAAGCATCGACATCCACCACAGGAGCGTACTGCCGCGGCCAGGCCGGCATCTGTACTGTTGGGCCCGTGCCTGCGGCCGCGCGGGCGGCCAGGCAAGGAGCACGAGATGTCCGAGGTCGTGACGGGCGAAGCCGTCGTGCTCGAGCTTCCGGTGGCAAGCTTTCCCGGCCGTCTGCTTGCCCGGACGATCGACCTGGCCGTTCAGCTGACGCTGTTCCTCGCGGGCGCGGTGAGCATCTCGCTACTGGCCGGCCCGGTGAACGACGACTACCTCGCCGCCGTAGCGATCGGCGGGTACCTGGTCGTCACGGTTTTCTACGCCACCCTCTGGGAGACCCTGACCAGGGGAAAGACGCCGGGAAAGATGGCACTGGGCCTGCGCGTCGTGGGCGATGACGGTAGCCCGGAACGCTTCCGCCAGGCGCTGGTGCGATCCCTGGTCGGCCTGATCGAGATCTATACGTTCCCACCAGTCGCGCTGATCACGTCAATCGTCTCGGCCAAGGGCAAGCGGCTAGGCGATGTTTTCGCCGGGACGTACGTGCTACAGGAGCGGATGCCGGCCAGGGCCTCGATGCCGCACGTGTTCTCAATGGTGCCGCCCCCGCTGACGGGCTGGGCGCAGTCGCTGCAGCTGTCCGCGCTCTCCGATCAGACTGCCGACGCCGCGAGTAGCTACTTGCGGCGGTTCGCCGAACTGTCGCCACGGGCGCGGGAGTCGCTCGGCATCCAGCTAGCCAACGCTGTCGCGGCGGAAGTCAGCCCTCCGCCGCCGGCCGGCACTCCGCCGCCGGCCTACCTGGCCGCCGTGCTCGCCGTTCGGCGCGAACGTGATCGCGCGCGGGCAACGGCGAACCTTGCGGCTCCCCCGCCGCCAGTCTCACTACCGCCGATCCCTCCGCCGCCGGTCCCCCCGCCACCGCTGGTCCCGCCGGGCCTGATGCCACTATCGGCTCCTCCGCCGGCCCCTCCGCCGCCGCTGGTCCCGCCGGGCCTGATGCCACCAGCGGCTCCGCCGCCGGCCCAGCCGTCGGGGCCAGCCCGGCCATTCCCACCAGGCCAGCCGCCGCCCGATCCGGGCGCTCCGCCGACGCAGCCAACCACCGCTACCGCGCCCGGTTTCGCCCCGCCCGTCTGAATTGCTCGGCTGGCACTGCCGGGCCGACGCAAGCCGCTAGCGACATTGCATCCGATCCGGCCCTCAAGGGAGCGCGTTATTCGCCGTTATACCCCGATATGCCGGGGACGTTTTGGATGCTAAGACATCCCACGGTGGCGCAGAACGGGCGGATCGGGCGTTATCCCGGCTGCCGCTCAGGAGCCGAGCCGCCAGGAGTCCAGGTAGGCCAGCTGCTCCGGCGTCAGTTCATCGATGCGCGTGCCGAGTGCGGCGACGGCCAGGCTGGCAACCTCGGAGTCGATCGCAGCGGGCACGTCCAGCACCCGGCCGCGCGCTCCGGCCGGCTCGGGATCGGCTCCCGCCAGCCAGGCCAGCGCGAGCGCCTGCACCGCGAACGAGGTGTCCATGGCAGCCGCCGGATTGCCTTCGCCAGCGACCAGGTTCACCACGCGTCCTTCGGCCAGCAGGATCAGCCGGCGGCCGTCAGCGAGAACGTACTCAGTCGCGTGCGGACGGACGCCGGGATTCACCTCGATCGCCAGTCCGGCCAGCGCCGGCACGTCGATCTCCACGTCGAAGTGGCCGGCGTTGGCCAGCATCGCGCCATCAGGGAGCGCGGCCAGTTCCGCCGCACCGACGACGTCGCGGGAGCCAGTGGCAGTGATGATCAGCTCAGCGCCCGGCGCGGCGGCGCGCATTGGCATCACCCGGAAGCCCTGCATGATCGCACCGAGCGCACGGACCGGATCGACCTCGGTAACGATCACCTGAGCGCCAAGACCACGCGCGCGCTCAGCGATCCCCGAGCCGCACGGCCCGAAGCCGGCCACCACCACGGTCTTGCCGGCGACCAGCGTGTTGGTAGCGCGCAGGATGCCGTCGAGCACCGACTGGCCGGTGCCGTACTTGTGATCGATCATCCGCCGCGTCGCAGATACGTCAGCGGCAACGACCGGGAAGCCGAGCGATCCGGCGGCGGCCATCCGGCGCAGCCTAGCCGCGCCGCTCGACGTCGCCTCGCACCCGCCGCGTACGCCGCCGATCAGTTCGGAACGCGCCTCGTGCAGTGTGTTGACCAGGTCACAGCCGTCGTCCATGACGAGGTCCGGCCCGCTGTCCAGGGCCCGGTGGAGGTGCTCGTAATAGCCATCCCGATCCACGCCGGACCGCGCCTGCACGGTGACGCCAGGCTCGGCCGCGAGCGCCGCGGCGATGTCGTCCTGGGTCGACAGCGGATTGGAGGCGGCCAGGTGCACGCGTGCGCCACCTGTCGTGAGGGCGCGCACCAGCACTGCGGTCTCCGCGGTCACATGCAGGCAGCAGGCGATCGTCAGCCCGGCGAACGGCAACCGGTCGGCAAAGGAGGCGCGCACCATGCCGAGCACCGGCATCGCCCGCTCGGCCCACGCGATCCCGGGCTGGCCCGCGAGGGCCAGCCCGGGATCGGCGATGTCCGAGGGCGGGCCGTCGGCTGGACGGCCGCCCTGCCGGTCAGTACCGGTAGTGGTCGGGCTTGTACGGACCATCGACCGGAACGCCGATGTAGCTGGCCTGCTCTTTGGTCAGGACGCTCAGCCGGACGCCAAGAGCATCCAGGTGCAGCCGCGCGACCTTCTCGTCCAGGTGCTTGGGCAGCACGTGGACGCCGATCGGGTACTGGTCGGTCTTCGTGAACAGCTCCACCTGGGCGATGACCTGGTTAGTGAAACTGTTGGACATCACGAAGCTCGGGTGCCCGGTAGCGTTGCCGAGGTTGAGCAGCCTGCCCTCGGACAACACGATCACGGCGTGCCCGTCCGGGAAAGTCCACTCGTCGACCTGCGGCTTAATGTTCGTCCGCCGGATGCCGGGCAGCCGGGTGAGGCCCGCCATGTCGATCTCGTTGTCGAAGTGCCCGATGTTCCCGACGATCGCCTGATGCTTCATCTGGCTCATGTGCTCGGCGGTGATGATGTGGAAGTTGCCGGTCGCGGTGACGAATATGTCAGCGCTCGCGACGACGTCCTCCAGTCGGGCGACCTGGTAGCCGTCCATCGCGGCCTGCAGCGCGCAGATGGGATCGATCTCGGTGATGATGACCCGCGCGCCCTGACCGCGCAGCGACTCAGCGCAACCCTTGCCGACGTCTCCATAGCCGCAGACGACGGCAACTTTGCCGCCGATCAGCACGTCGGTCGCACGGTTGATGCCGTCGATCAGCGAGTGCCGGCAGCCGTACTTGTTGTCGAACTTCGACTTTGTCACCGAGTCGTTGACATTGATCGCGGCGAACCGCAGCGAGCCGTCCTTGGCCATCTCGTACAGCCGGTGCACGCCGGTGGTGGTCTCCTCGGTGACGCCCTTGATCTCGGCCGCCGTGGCGGTCCACTTACCCGGCGTCTGCTTCAGCGAGCGCGCCAGCACGGACAGGATCACGCCCCACTCCTCGGGGTCGTCGTCGCGGGCGGCGGGTACCTGGCCGGCCGCCTCGAACTCCGCACCCTTGTGCACCAGCAACGTCGCGTCGCCGCCGTCGTCGAGCAGCATGTTCGGCCCTGACTCGGCCGGCCAGGTGAGCGCCTGCTCGGTGCACCACCAGTACTCCTCCAGCGTCTCGCCCTTCCAGGCGAAGACCGGGATGCCGCGCGGGTTATCCGGCGTCCCGTCCGGACCCACCGCCACCGCAGCGGCCGCGTGGTCCTGCGTGGAGAAGATGTTGCACGAGGCCCAGCGCACCTGGGCGCCGAGCGCGACGAGCGTCTCGATCAGCACGGCGGTCTGCACGGTCATGTGCAGCGAGCCGGTGATGCGCGCGCCGGCCAGCGGCTTCGACTCAGCGAACTCGGCTCGCACCGTCATCAGGCCCGGCATCTCGTGCTCGGCGAGCCGGATCTCGCGGCGGCCGAAATCGGCGAGCGACAGGTCGGCGACCTTGAACGGCACTGTCTCGACAGGCATGCAGGCTCCTTTAGTTTCCGGCGGTTCCGGCCGGCGGCCGGCACCACAGCACGACGGTACGGCAGAACCGGCATCGGCGACACGTCCAATAGCGGGTTCCTGACAGAAGATTGTAAGATTTGACTCATGCGGATCACTGAAGCGGCCCGGCGACTCGACATGACACCCCGGATGCTCCGGTACCGGGAGTCTCTCGGCTTGCTTCCCGTGCTGCGCCACGCCGGCCGGGGACGGACGCGCCATCGCCCGCCAGCGCCGGCGGCCCGGAGCCCGCACCGCCAGTTCACCGATGCCGACCTCAGCGCGGTCTCGCTCGGCCTCTCGCTAGAGCGGCGCTACGACATCAGCCCGGTCGCGCTGGCCTTCGGCGTCCGGGTACTCGCCGACCCTCGGGTCAGAGCCGACGTCGCTGAGTTCGGCCGTCGCATCGGCAGGATCCAGCCGCCTCCCGCCAGGGCCCTCGACTTCGAGCAGGAACGCGCACTACGGCTACTCGGCGCGGCGGTGTCCTCAGATAGGCGCTGACCAAACGTTTCCGCGGGATCGGCTACGGCGCTCCTGGCGGCCCGGTGGCGGCAGTGGCCTGACGCACGCGCTGTTCGCAGAAGTCGCGGCACTGGTCGACTACTCCAGGCAGCGCGGCGAGGTCTAGCCCGGCGGTCGCGATGAACTGATCGACGGGGCGCAGGCCCGCGCGAGTAAGCAGTGTCTTCTCGTTGGTAACCCACTCACCACGAGCAGCCAGTACCGCGTGCGCGGCCTGAGAGGCAGCCTGGGCGACGAGCCCGGCGCACTGCGCCAGCCGTCCGCAGGGCGCGTGGTTCGCGCGCGCGTAATCGAACGTCCGGTAGGCCCTGTCCCACCAGACCCGCGGTGCCGTTTCACGCAGTGCCACCGGGTAATCGGGCCTGGGCAAGCGACCTCGCACAACTCGGCTCACGGCCAGTTCCGCCAGGACCAGATAGGTCGGGATCCCGGCCAGGTGAAACATCAGCGGCTCAATGCGAAACCGTCCCTCACGCGTCCGGGCGATCTCGCGGTCAATCGTGTCAAGGTCGCGGTAGTGCACATCCACGCGGCGGCCGTCGACCTCCAGCCAGGCACCTCCGTTGAACACGCCGTCGCTCCAGCCGCCAACCTCGAAGACTTCGCCAGACCACCCGATGTCCCGCAGAGGCTGCGGATCAAAATGTGCCCGGTAGTAAATGGCAAAATCCCAGTCGCTGTCCGGCCGGTGCGTGCCCTGCCCGCGTGAGCCGCCGAGAGAGACGGCCGTTACGCCCGGCATTTGGCAGAGCCGATCTGAGACGTAATCAACAAAGGACTGCTCGTCCACCGTGCCAAGCTAACAGCCCGCCCTGCCGCCTGGCCGCAAGAATCCGGCGGGCTTGCTCAGAGCGACTGAAGGCCGAGCGCCCGGACATCACGTTTGAGCTGGTCAGCTGACGTGTAGTGCACCACGTTAAACCCGAGGTCGCGAGCTGCCTCAACATTCCGCCTAGAGTCATCAACGAGGACGGCCGCTTCTGGGTCGAGCCCATAACGCGCCAGGAGAACTTCGAAAATCCGGCTGTCCGGCTTGGCCACGCCCGCGAATCCGGAAATGACCTGGCCGTCAAACCACTGCATGCAGGGAAAACGCGCCGACCGGATGGCGAATACCTCCGGCTCCATGTTGCTCAGCGCGTAGCAGCGCAAGCCGCCGCCGCTCAGCTAGCGCGGAAATAGGCACTCGGCGTCACCCCGGTCTCCCGCCGGAACGCCTGCACGAACGCGCTGTCGGAGTCGTAGCCGACGCGGCGGGCCACCACGGTGACCGGTTCGCCGGCGGCCAGAGCGGTCAGTGCCGCCTGGATGCGGAGCATCGTGCGCCATCTGCCAAAGCTGACGCCTGTCTCAGCCAGGAATGCGCGCGCCAGCGTTCGCTCGCTGGCGCCGACCTCGCGGCCCCAGCCGGCCAGGGTCCGGCCGTCGGCCAGGGAGTCGGCTAGCCGGTCAGCTACCCGACGTGCCAGGTCGTCGGCGGGCCAGCGGACTTCCACGGTAGTCATGGCGACCGGCCGGAGCAGATCGATCAGCACGGCCTCGGCACGCGCCCGCTGATCTTGGGGAAGGCTGCGTTGCTCCAGATAGCCGATGAGCTCACACAGCAGCGGTCCAGCCGACACCGGCGTCGGTTCTGCCCAGCTGACCCTGCACCGGTCCGGCCGCAGATAGGCCGACCGCATCGTCGCGACGCCGGCAGACAGCGTCTCGTGCGGCACGCTCGCCGGTATCCACAGCGCACGGGATGGCGGCAGGACCCAGGCCGACTCCTGTGTGCGGACGGTCAGCACCCCGCTTGCGGCCCAGGCGAGCTGATGGTCGGCGTGAGTGTGCCAGTCGAAAACCAGGCCCCTGGGCATCGGGAATGTCACGACGATGACGGCTGCGGCAGGGTCGAAATCGGCGGCACTGTACTCGTCGGGCAACTGGACCTGTCCGTCTTGCGACACAGCTTGGCAGCCTACGCCCTTGGCGGACCGCAGCCGGCTCCGTAACTTGACGGCCATGAACGAGAACCATGCGCGACTGTGCCCCACCCCGGAGTGGGCTGATTACCTCCAGACCGACGTCCTGCCCGTCGTGACGCGCGACGTGGATCTTGGCGCGGCGATGTTGGAGATCGGGCCCGGGCCGGGAGCCGCCACTGACTGGCTGCGCCACAAGGTCAGGCAGCTAACGGTGGTCGAGATCGACGAAGCCGCCGCCGGACTGCTGACCGAGCGCTACAGCGGCACCAACGTTGCGGTCCGCACCTGCAGCGGCGCCGACCTCGACTACCCGGATGCCTGCGTCGACTCGGTCGGCACCTTCACGATGCTGCATCATGTACCGACTCTCGCCCTGCAGAACAAGATCCTTGCCGAGGCCTTCCGGGTGCTGCGGCCCGGCGGCGCGCTGGTCGGCTCTGACAGCCTGCCCGGCAACGACCTGCATCACTTCCACGCCGACGACACCTACAATCCGGTCGATCCCGCGTCCTTGATCGGCCGCCTGCAGACCATTGGCTTCGGCCAGCTCACCGTCATCGTCGACGGGTCGCTGATGTTCATCGCGCGCAAGCCGGCTAAGGAGGCAGCAGCATGACGGACGTTCCGGCGCTTCGTGCCGCAATCGCGGGGCTGATCGGCTTCGCCGCGGGCCAGGAGCAGGTGCTGCTCGCTGCGGCGCCAGCGGGCGAGTCAGGCGACCCGTCCTGCTGGGCCGCGCTACCGCTCATCGCGCACAACACCGAGTTCCGGCGCCAGCAAGTGCAGCGACTACGGGCGATCAGGAGCGGCCAGGCACCGCCCGAGTTCGCCGAGGTAGATCACCGCTCTGAGGACCTGTACGCCGAGCTCTCGGCACAGCCGGCGGACGCCGTGAGCCGTGACAGCTGGCGTGTCAGCGGTGAACTGATCGAGGAGCTGGGTTCAGTCAGCCAGGCGGATCTGCTTGAGCCGAGCAGGAATCCGTGGCTGCGCGGGAGACAGCTGTGGCTGCAGCTGATCGTGCGCGGGTTCTGGCACCCGGCCGGGCATCTCGGCAGCTACTACCTGGGCCACGACCAGGCCGCCCGGGCAGTGACGCTGGCCGAGCAGGCGGCGGCGACTGCAGCGTTCCTCGGCGCGCCTGACCCCGCCCGCGGCATGGCCAGCTACAACCTAGCCTGCGCGCAAGCCAGTGCCGGCTTGCTCGACCAGGCGGCGGCGACCGTGGCGGAAGCAGTCGCGCTCAACCCGGATGTGCGCGCCAATGCCGTCAGCGACGCCGACCTCGCTGCGGTGCGCGAGCGGGGTTTGCTCGGTACGCTGCTCGGCAGTTAGCCGAAGGTGGACCCATGTACGAGGAACCAGCCGACATCGCGCAGATGCAGCAGTTGCTCGACCGGTCGCTGGCCAAAGCTAGCCAGCACCTGCAGTCGATCATCAGGCCGGACCGGGCCGTTCCCGCCGGTGAACTGGTCGAGCGGCTGACCGGAATGCGGACGCTAGCGCTGAGCACCGTCAGCCCGGCCGGCCGGCCAAGAATCAGCGGCGTCGACGGGCACCTGCTCCGCGGCCGCTGGATATTCACCACCAGCGGCTCGTCGGTGAAGGCCGCTGACCTTCTGAGCCGGCCATCAGTCAGCGCCGCGTACCTGGAAGGCGACACGTTCGGCGTCTTCACGCATGGGGACGCAGAGTTCCTGGCGGCGGGCCACAGCGACCGCAGCTGGATCGAGGAGCACTTGACCCGGCACTACGGCGCGTCGCCCTCGACCTGGGGGCCGGACATCGTCTACATCCGGCTCAACCCGCGCTGGATGGTCGGCTTCGACGGCGAGCGGACCGGCTGACGCGGGTGGCCGCTCTGACGGCGGGATCGGTCAGGTCAGCGCGCGCAGCATGATAGATATCGGGCTCCAGGAAAATCAGCTTGGCAATCGGCACTGCCGCCCGGACGCGCCGTTCTGCTGCATCGATGCCGTTGGCCACGCTGGCCGCCGACTCGTCGTGGCGAACCGCGATCTTAGCGGCTACCAGCAGCGTCTCCGGGCCGACGTGCAGCGTACGCAGGTGAATGACGCACTCGACATCTGCTCCCGCCTCGATCGCGGCCACGATCGACGCCTCGACGCCGGCACCAGCCGACTCGCCGATAAGCAGGCTCTTCATTTCTGTCGCTAGCACCATGGCAACGCAGCCGAGCAGAACCCCGATGGCCAGCGATCCCGCGCCGTCCCATCGGTCGTCATTGGTGATCGTTGCCAGGGTGACGCCGACCAGGGCAAAGAGCAGGCCGCTCAGCGCGGCGACGTCCTCCAGCAAGACCGCAGGCAGCTCAGGAGCTTTGGCGTGCCGGATGAAGCTACGCCAGCTGGCATCGCCGCGACTCGGGCCTGATTCCCGCACAGCGGTGCGCAGCGAGAAGCTCTCGAGCAGGATCGCGATACCGAGCACGGCGAACGCGATAACGGGGGAGGTGAGCCGTCCGGGGTGCAGGATGCGCTCGACGCCCTCATAGCAAGAGAACGCGCCACCGACGACGAATAGCACGACGGCGACGAGGAACGCGTAGAAGTAGCGTTCTGCCCCGAAACCGAACGGGTGCTGCTCTGTCTCCACACGCTCTGCCCGCCTGCGACCGAGCAGCAGGAGGATCTGGTCGCCGGAGTCGGCGACCGAGTGCACGGACTCCGCCAGGAGCGATGCCGAGCCGGTAATCACGAACGCGACGAACTTGGTGACCGCTATGCCCAGGTTCGCACACAGGGCAGCAACTAGTGCGCGCTTGCTGCCATGCCCGTCGTGCCCCTGACCGCCAGGACCGTCACCGCCAGCACTGGCTCCGCTGCCACCGCTACCGCTGCCGATGCTGCGCCCCGACGCAGGCGCCTCGCCCGCGGCGATTAACTCTCACCCCCGTGCGTCGCCGGCCGCGGGGTCACGGGCCTCATCGATCAGCAGCACCGGGATGTCGTCTCGAACCGGGTAGGCCAGGCCGCAATCCGGTCCGGTGCATACCAACTCGCTGGCAGCTTCGTCCGGCCGTAGCGGCGAGTGACATTTCGGGCAGGCCAGAATGTCCAGCAGCCAGTCGTCGATCTTCATCACGTCTCCAGTCGGTCATAGCAGCCGGATGCTGCTCGGCCAGAGCATCTCCGAGCAGAACATCTCCGAGCCTCATGCTGCACCCTACCCACCCGGTCGTTACCCAGGGCCTCCGCCATCTGACGGCGCGGACCTCAGCACGCGCAGGTGGCCCCGGCGGCCTACTTCAATGCCCTGGCCAGTCGGCTCGGCCGGGGTGCGCGGTGTCGTGGCCTCGCGGACCGCATTGGCCAGCGCTTCGAGGTCATCGGCCACAGCGGCCTCGTCAGGCTGGCCGACCGGGAGCCGGACCACCTCCCAGCCGAGCGGAGCCGTCATCCGGTCGGCGTGCCGGGCGCACAGGTCATAGCAGTGCGGCTCCACGAATGCCGCCAGCGGCCCGAGGACAGCCGTCGAGTCGCGGTAGACGTAGGTAAGCGTGTACAGGGCCGTCTGCTTGCAGGCCGGCCGTGAGCACTGGCGGGAGGTCAACGGACGATCACCGGAATTCCGGGCGGCAGCCGACGGAGCGCAGCACCAGGGGGCAGGGGACAACTGGATCGTGATGAACGCTCACAACGGCAGACGGTATCGATCGGCAGACGGTAACGCCACCACCCGGGGCACACTGCGCGATCGTGTCTCCGACTGCCAGATCGCTGCCGCAAAACTTAACGTCAGCGGCTGGGATACGCTCGGTTGCCATGCACGACAGCGAGGGTAGTGGCCGTCGCGTCACCGGCCGCGTGCGCAGGCGCGACCGGCACGGTCGGGGGCTGCGCGGCTCTCTGGTCCCGCCTGACGTGCCGCTCTACCGTAGCCGGTCAGACCGGTTCGATGACCTTGTCCTGCTGGCAGTCTCGCAGCTAGAGCCGCGCTGGGAAGCTGAGCTGGCCGGGATAGAGTTCGCCGTCGAGGAGATCCCGCCCGTTATCCCGGATCCCGGCGACCCGGAACCGGTGCCGCTTGGCGGCCTTGAGGCCAGGCCCACGCCGCCAGGGCGCGTGCGCCCGGCACCCACGCGGCCGGTCCCGCCGCAGCCCAGCCAGGAGGCCCCGGCGGCGCCGTCCGATTCGCCTGAGCGCGCTGGCCTGCCGGCCAGGACCGCCAGGATCGTGCTTTACCGGCGCCCCCTGATGGCCCGCGCCGACGGCGAGGAGGAGCTAGCCGAACTCGTGCTCGACGTCATCGTGGAGCAGTTCGCGCGCTGGCTCGGCGTTGATCCGCAGACCGTCGACCCCGGATATCCGGCCGAGGAGTAAGGGCCTGCGGATCGTCGCGGGCGATAGCCGCACCGCACACCGGCGGTCAGCCCAGGATGGCCGACAGCGATTCCTGGACCGCAGGGAGCGAAATCGAGGTGGGCGAAGTCGGCACCGGCAGTATCGACTGCACGCTCCGGCCAGCCGTGATGATCCGGCTGGCATAGACCGGGCCTGACCCGCTCAACGGCTTAACAACCAGCGCGAACATCTCAGTCTTGGCCCCGCGGGGCGGATTTGCCGGCAGGATGACCGAGGATCCGGCCTTGATCTGCACGACAGTGCCCTGCTGGCCGAGAGCCGAGACCGACGAGGTGGCGGAGATGATCCGGACGCTAGCCGCCTTCTGCGGAGCCGAGAGCACCAGCTCGGTCGACCCGGCTGAGCGGGCCGGATTGTCGGCGAGCACGCCCTGCTGTCCGATCGGCCCTGCACTGACCGCAAGTGCGCCGGGCGCGCCGGCCGGGCCACCTGGCACCCGCAGGGTCGCTGCTATCGGGACGCTGGCTGAGATCGCGATGGCACCCGACACGCCACCCAGCGACGACAGCGGGATCGAGACCGCCGAGCCGCCGAGAAGGTCAATACCGGTTCCGCCGGTTGGCTGATAGGAGCCCTTGGCCGTGACAGCGGTGATCTTTACCGCGGCCGACGCGGAGCCAGGTACCGCGATATAGAGGTCGCGCGCCCCTGCGGCGCTCGGCAGGCCGGGGATCAGCAGATGCCGCGCGGGCGCCCCAGTCGGAGGCAGCCAGCCACCATCATCACTAGCGGACTTGCTCTCCCGGACGGCGGCAACGACCTGGCCGACGCTGGTAGTGATGTTCAGCGCGACGACCTTCGACGTCTGGAGCAGCCGGCCAAGCGATTGCACGACCATGCCATGCGGCGGCACAGTGATGCCGTTGTCGACGTTGCCGAGCAGCGGCGGGCCCTTGGTGCTGTCGGTCAGTACCGAAACAGCGGCGTCGGCTGGCTGGCTGCCCGGGTTCATCAGGTACAGCTCAATCGTGCCCGCAATGGCCTGACCTGGGCCCACGAACCAGAAACTGGTGCCGGGAGCACCACACTGGGCGGTGACCGCGCCGCGAGGGCCAGTCTGCTCGACTTCCAGGCCCTGGGCCATCGCGCCGACTGCGCTGACCGCGATTCCACCCCGGCCTACTTGCGTCGTGACGCGCGCGGAAGAGCCGGGTTGACCTGCCTGCTCGGACTTCGTCAGCGGGGTGGCCGCCTTGACAGCAGAGACCTGCAGGACGCCTGGATGGCTATCGGTCGCGGCAACCGGGCCGACGGAAGGGCTGCCGCCGGGGACGAGCCTGGTGATCACTGCGCGGCCGACCGCAGACGAAGTCGGCATCGCGGCTACTGCGACTGAGGCCGCAGTCGGCGCGGCGGAACCTGGCGCAGGGCAGAGCCGGGTGGCTGTCGATACAGCGGCCCGGGCGACCCGGCCCAGCTGGCCGGCAGGGGCAGCCGGGTGGATCGCGCCAGCGCCGGCGTAAATCCCGGCGAGCGCCACCAGCACAACCGCGGCGAAGATGACCCCGCGGTAACGCGGCCTCACCAGGCCTCGCCCTCCTCGTCCTGGCCAGGCGCCGGCCAGCGCCGGGCGGCCCGATCGCGCCTGGCCGACCAGTCATGATGAACTTCCTCGGCAGGCGGCAAGCCATCAAGCGCGCCATCGGGACCAGGCTGATCCGGCCACGCCTCCTGGCCAGGCGGATACCAGGCGCGATCAGCTGACCCGGGCGCTGCCGGGTAATCGCGCGGCCAGCCGTGTTGCTGATCATCTTGTGGCCAGCCGCCTTGCTGCTGATAGTCCTGTGGCCAGCTGCCGGGCTGCTCGCCAGTCGGCGACCAGCCAGATTGCTGGTCGTCTCCGGCGCGGCCGCCGCTGTGTCCGGAGTAGTTGTGTCCGGGGTAGCTATCCTGCCGGCGGTTTCCGGCCGGGTCGGGATAACCAGGCTCGGAATAGGCCCGGTCGGCATACCCGCGTCCGGCATCCGGGCCGTAGCCGGACTGGCCGTAGCCAGCGTCCCGGTTGTAGCGGGCGTCCCGGTCGTGGCGGGCGTTCCGGTCGTAGCCGGCGTCCCGGTCTGCGGGCGGCGGTCCTCCGGCCGGCTCGTCGTAGGGCATACCGGACGGCGACGGCACCACTCGCCGCGGCGGCTCGTCGTATGGCGTCCCGGTTGCAGATCGCACCACCGGGTCGGCGCCAGCCGCGTACGGGTCTGTCGTCCGGCCGTCGCCAGGGCGTTCCCGGGCGGCGGGCGGGCCACTCACGAAGCGGCTTACCGGCTGCCCAGCGGGCCAGGCCGCGGCTGCCCGCCCCGACCCGGTCCCGCCCGTGCCTGCGACGACAGCGGCGCCACTGCCCGTGCCTGCGACGCCCGTGCCGGCCACGCCCGCGGCACCAGTTCTGGCGGCCGCAGCTCCTACTCGTCCGGGTTCGGACTGCCCTGGTTCAGACCGGCCAGCCATGCGACCGGGCAGTGCCGTCCCGATGCCTCTGCGCCCAGAGCGTTCCTGGCCCGCTCCGACCGGAATCTCGGCGCTATCGGGCTGACCGGCCCGGCCGCGCCGGCCTCCACGGGCCGCATCACCACGGGCCGCATCACCACGAGCCGCATCACGACGGGAGCCCCGGCCGAGCGTGGCCGCGCCAGCCACCCGGTCTCGCCGCTTCCGGCTGGCCCGCGCTACGCGACCCGCCCGGCCAGCGCCTTGTCCGGCAGGCTGACGGTCCGCCGCGCCGCGAGCACCAGCCACCGAGTCCGCCTCCTCACCAGGCTCCTGACCGGTGTCTGGGGCCCCGATCGCTGCGGCAGCGGCAGCGGCCTCCATCTCCGCTGTGGACCTGATGCCCGGCAGCGCGAGCGCGGCCACGACCACAAACGCGACCAGGTACAAGATCATTAGCAGGTTGTGCACGAGCGCGTCACGGCTAATCGTTAGCGTCCCGCCGCCAGCCGGCAGCTTGAACGCCTGAGCCCAGCTTCCGTCCGGAGATGCGACAGGACTGAGCGCGTGCCCGTTAACCGCAGCCGACCAGCCGCCAGTCGGCTCGGACAGCAGGACAGTCCCGCCAGCGGCAGGCACGCGGGCCCCGGACACGCCAACGGCACCGGAGCCGATGGCCACAACGGCACCCGACGGCTCGATGACGCTCACCCGCGACGGGAGGGTGCTCAGCCGCCAGAGATCGAATGCAGGGGGCGACATACTGACTTTCGTCAGCCCGCTGACGCCGTCGAGCGCGCTGACCAGGCCCGCATCGATCGGAGCCCGAACCAGCACGAAGCCGATATCAAACCGGGCTAGCTGCTGGCTCTGGTCTACTGCCTCACCGCCGCCTGGCGCGACCAGCGCGGCGACGGCCTTGCTCAGCGCTGCCTGTGCGGACGGGACCTGCGAGACATCCGGATAACTGAACTCAGGGCTGTTGCCGCGCAGCAGCAGGAAGGAAACCTGGCCCGGCTCGGCGGAAGCGGTCAGCACCAGCGTCCGCAGCCCCCGCCCGGCGCCGGCCGTAGTGGACACCGCGGGCGGCACTATCGCACCGGGCGCCGCGCCGATCGGCCCGCTTACCCCGTTCATCAGCCAGTAGGCCGCGGCTAGCACCGGTGCCGTGCAAACGACCAGGCCCAGGATGACCACCGGAAATCTGCGGGTAGCGGGCGGCCGCCGCGCGCCCGGACGCCGCGCCCCAGCCGCCCGCCCCGCGGGCGGCCCCGGGCGCGGAGCCGAGTCGGGGCGCAGAGCCGAGTCGGGGCGCAGAGCCGAGTCCGCGGCCGCTGCCGCGGCGAGCAGCAAGCCAGCAGCGGCGACGGCGAGAGGCACACCAGGCCATGCGCTCACCGGCTGGCCGCTCGGCGCCACGACGGCAGCCCGGCTGGCGAGCAGGGCGGCGACAAAGCCCAGCAGCGCTACGGTCCAGCCAGACATGACCAGCTTCAGCCGCCCGGACGCCAGCAGCGCGGCCAGTCCGGCCAGCACCAGAGCGGCGCTGACCCAGTACGGGGGCAGCCCGGGCCCGCCCGGGCTGAGCAGCAGCAGCGACTTGGCCGGCAGGTCCCGCGCCGCCAGCCCCGGCTGCTGCAATCCTGGCTCCAGCATCAGCCGGGCCGGATGCGCCAGGACCTGCATCAGCCACGGCAGCAACAGCACCGGCGGCGTCAGCACCACGATGGCCAGGTTCGCCAGGAGCGCCGGGCCCGACCGCCGGAGCGCGACGGCTGCCAGCACGGCGCCGGCTGCGGCCATCGGCCATAGCAGCGGTACGAACGCGGCACCGACCGTCACCGCCAGGCCGGTCGCCCACGCAGCCCGGCGGGCGATCTTGGGCGGCTGACTGAACATCCGGCCCGCCAGCATCCCGATGACCGGGATCAGCATGAAAGCGACCGCGCTGCCGAGCCGGCCGGCCGAAATGGCACCGAAAGCGACCGGCAGCAGCGCGTACGAGGCCGCCGCCCACAGGCGCACCGGAACCGAGAGCGTCACCCGGCGCAGCGCCAGGAATGCTGTGCACCCGGCCACCGGCACGCAGCCGAGCAGCAGCACGTCAACAGCCAGCCACGCCTTGCCCAGCAGCACTGTGGCTAGCAGAGCCAGCAAGCCGACGTAGGGCGGGCCAGCGCTAGCCGAGCCAATCCCGACCGGGTGA
>DASXIA010000476.1:0-5198 GCA_036488155.1 Streptosporangiaceae bacterium
GCACCTGCGTCGATGCTCCGCACTCCGTCCCGGTCGTTCATATGTCCTCCAGCCCAGCTGACCCGCACGCCTGACCGGCTGCTCGACCGCCTCCGCTACCCCTAGACTAGAACATGTTCTAGTCTAGGGACATTGTCGGGCGGGGTCGGTAGCATCTGGGAGCCGGATTGACTGACAACGTGGGCAGCGAGGTCATCGAGGCCGTCCGCGAGCTCCTTCCGGTACTCCGCGACCGTGCGCAGGAGACGGAGGATGGCCGGGTAGTCCCCGCGGAGTCCGTCAAGTCTCTGGCGGAAACGGGGTTTTTCCGGCTTCTGCAGCCCAAGGGCTTCGGCGGCATCGAGGCCGATCCACTGACCTTTTACACCGCGGTCCGCACTATCGCGAGCGCCTGCGGGTCCACTGGCTGGGTGTCCTCAGTGCTCGGCGTGCACCCGTGGCATGTCGGCTTGTTCTCACCGCAAGCGCAGCAGGATGTGTGGGGCACCGACCCGGCGACCCGGATCTCGTCGTCTTATGCCCCGACCGGGAAGGCGGTCGAGGTCGACGGCGGGCACCAGCTCAGCGGCCGGTGGAGCTTCTCGTCGGGCTGTGATCACGCCAGCTGGGTCCTGCTGGGCCAGATCGTCACCGACGCCGGCAACCGGCCGACCGACTTCCGCACGTTCCTGCTGCCTATCTCGGACTACACGATCGAGGACGTGTGGGACACGGTCGGGCTTCGCGGCACCGGCAGCAACGACATCGTCGTCGACAAGGCCTTCGTGCCGGCGTACCGGTCGCTCAGCTTCATCGACGTGTCGAAGCTCGTCGTACCGGGCCAGGAACTCAACCATGCGCCGCTGTACAAGCTGCCGTACGGCTCGGTCTTCCCGTACTCGATCACTACGCCGATCATCGGGATGGCTACCGGCGCGTACCAGGCTCACGTCGAGTACACCAGGGAACGCGTCCGGGCCGCCTATATCGGTCAGAAGGCGGCGCAGGATCCGTTCGCGCAAGTGCGCGTCGCCGAGGCGGCCGCAGAGATCGACGACGCGTGGGGCGCGCTGGAGCGCAACATGACCGACTTGATGGGCCACGCCCGGGCGGGCCGGCCGATCCCCACCGACCTGCGGTTGCGTGTGCGGCGTGACCAGGTCCGTGGCACAGGGCTCTCGATCCGGGCGGTGGACCAGTTGTTCGAGAATTCCGGCGGCCGGGCGCTGAAGACCGGCACGCCGATCCAGCGGTTCTGGCGGGACGCGCACGCGGGCCGGGTGCACGCGATCAACGATCCGGAGCGGGCCCTGTCGATGTTCGGCGGCGGCGAATTCGGCCTGCCGGTCCCGGCTGACGCGATGCTCTGAGCGACCCTTCATGCAACCGTCGACCACAGACCACCGCAAACCGGGCGCCGTCACTGCCCGCTTGCATGAAACGTCGGCGCTGCCGCATGAAGCGTCGGTCTTGCGGCATCAGGAGTCGCGGAAAGCCGCAGCCGCTGGAGGAGTTCCATGAGCGATCTTGATGGCGACTCGATTGGCCACGTCGCAGAGATCGGCGGGCTCCCGGTTCGCTACTACGACTCGGGCACGACGCCCGCAAGTGCTCCTGGGACAGGCGGCAAGGGCGACGCGGATTCTGTTGTGTTCCTGCACGGGGGCGGGCCGGGCGCCTCGTCCTGGAGTAACTTCGGTCGCAACTTCCCGGTGTTCGCCAAGCGGTTCCGGGTCGTGATGATGGACCTGCCCGGTTACGGCGGGACGGCCGCTCGTCCTGCGACCGGCCATTTCTTCACGGTGGCCGCAGCGGCGCTGGCTAGCCTGATGGACGAGCTCGCAATCGCCAGGACCCACATTGTCGGCAACTCACTTGGCGGCGGCACCGCCCTGCGGTTCGCGCTTGACTACCCCGACCGGGTGGGGCGGCTGGTGCTGATGGGACCGGGCGGGCTCACGCTCAACGTACTGGCTCCGGACCCGACCGAAGGCGTCCGGCGGCTGATGGAGTTCGCCGCGCCGCCGGGCCCGAGCCGGGAGAAGATGGCGGCGTTCCTCAAGATCATGGTTCACGACCAGCGGCTGGTGACCGACGAACTGATCGATGAACGGTTCGCTGTCGCCAGCCGGCCGGAGGCGCTGGCCGGAATGGCCGCGATGGGCAGCTCGTTCTTCGGCGAGCACGCCGAGGACGGCATGCTCTGGCGCGAAGCGCACCGGGTAAAGCACGAGGTGCTGCTGATCTGGGGCCGCGAGGACCGGGTCAACCCGCTGGACGGCGCATTCATCGCGCTGAAGCAACTGCGACGCGCTCAGCTGCACGTCTTCGGCGGCTGCGGTCACTGGGCCCAGCTGGAGAAGTTCGACGAGTTCAACGACCTCTCGCTGCGGTTCCTGGCCGGCGGTGCGGCATGACCGGTCTCATCACCTCCCTGGGCTACCTGCGGATTGGGGCGACCGACGCGGCCGCCTGGCGCGAGTTCGGCACCCGGATACTTGGCATGACGGAGGGCCGCGGACCCGATCCGGACGCGGTGTACCTCCGGATGGACGACTTCCCGGCCCGGCTCGTCATCGTGCCGGACGAGCGGGACCGGCTGCTTGCAACCGGATGGGAAGTCGCCAGCGAGGGCGCGCTCGCCGCGGTAGCGGAGATCCTGGCTTCGGCGGGCGTCCCGGTCAAGCACGGCGACGCCGCTGACCTGGCCGACCGGCGGGTCGGGCAGTTGCTGCTCGCCGAGGATCCGTCCGGCAATGCGCTGGAGATCTTCTGCGGTGCCGCGCTGGACAACCGGCCCGCTGTGAGCCCGTACGGGAACGTCTTCGTCACCGGCGACCAGGGTCTCGGGCATGTCGTGCTGCCAGCCGCGGCTGGCGAACAGACGCTGGCGTTCTATACCGAACTGCTCGGCTTCCGGCTCAGAGACTCGATGCGGATGCCGGGCGAGTTCTTCGGCAAGCCTGGCCAGCAGGTCTGGATGCGCTTCCTGGGTTGTTGCCCGCGCCATCACTCCCTGGCGCTCGCCCCCATGACCCCTGCCGCCGGCATCGTGCACTTGATGATCGAGGTCGGGACGCTGGACGACGTGGGCCGCGCGCTGGACCGGTGCATCCGCCGCAAGGCGACCATCAGCTCGACCCTGGGCCGGCACGCAAACGACCTGATGGTCTCCTTCTACCTGCAGTCGCCCGGCGGCTTCGACATCGAGTACGGGACGGGCGGCCGCGTGGTGGACGACGGCACCTGGATCAGCCGGGAGAGCACGGCCATCAGCTTGTGGGGGCACGTGTTCAGCTCCGGCGCTGCGCACTGAGCCGGGGGCGTGCGCGGCTGACGCAATCGGCGGACGGGACACTAGAGGCATGGACCTGCCGTCGCTGGAGCCCGACCCGCAGCACTTCCGCCAGGTACTCGGCCATTTCGCGACCGGTGTCACCGTGATTACCGGCATGCACGAAGGCGAGCCCGCCGGGTTTGCCTGCCAGGCCTTCGCCGCCTTGTCGCTTGATCCGCCGCTGGTCCTGTTCTGCCCCGGCAAGACGTCTGGGACGTGGCCGCGCATTGCGCGCATAGGCGAGCTTGGCGTGAACCTGCTGTCCGCGCAGCAGCGCGACCTCGCCCGCAAGTTCGGGGTGACGGCCGCCGACAAGTTCGACGGGGTGCGCTGGACGCCCGCGCGCAACGGCGCCCCCATCCTCGACGGGGTGCTGGCCTGGGCCTCTTGCGCGGTCGAGACGGTCCACGAAGCTGGCGACCATTTCATCGTCATCGCGCGCGTTACCGAAGTCGGCGACGGCAGGCCAGCTGGCGCGGGGCCAGGAGAGACCACGCCCGGCGACCCGCTGCTGTTCTACCGTGGCCGCTTCACGCTGTCCGCGACAACGGACGCCGATACGCCTCCGGAGGTTGTCGACACCTTGCTTGCCTGGCCCCGGTACGCCGACTGGATGTGACTGCGACTGGCTCGTACGCCGGAGTACTCGCGCGAACGTGAGCTCCGATATCGGTCAGGGGCTTTCGGCAAGCAGGTTGAGGCCGATGCCGAGCATCCAGACGTCCTTGCTGACCGCGAGACCCGCCTGGGTTGGCCAGACGCTGCCCGGCTCGTGCATGGCCGGCGTGCGCAGGTACAGGGTGATCAGGCCGCCGGCGAATGCGCTGAGCGCGGCGCCGGCGATCTTGTTGTGCACCACCGGGGCCAGCAACGCGGTTCCGGTACCGATCTCGGCTATCGACAGCGCCTTCAGGAAAGTGGCTGGCGGGACCTTGGCCAGGAACGGGAACGCGCCGGAGGCCATGGCATGCAGGCCTTTCGCCTGATCCTCACTCCCGTTCCACTTACCAAGTCCGGAATGAAGCAGGTAGGCGCCGGTGGCGGCTCGGGTGGGGATATTACGCACATGCATGAACATGGGACGCTCCTTGTCAGCCTGAGGCCAGTCTTAGGCTTTCGCGGCTAACGTCAGGGCTGAGGCCCGGCGTTACCGGTCGGCGCCGCCTGATTCCGGCGCCCTGACAGGTGCTTCCATCTGGTCCAGGTACGCCTGCGTCTTGCTGACGCGGGCATCCAGGTCAGCCAGGAACCCTTCGATCCCCTGCCGCTTGGCCTCGACGGTTGCACGCAGAACCTGCTGCAGGTCTAGGCTCTCACGCAGCAGCGCCCGCCGTTCATCGCGGCTGGTTCCTTCCTCCTGATAGGCGAGCTTGATCTCGGCCATCCGGTCCTCGCCCCGGAGCACCACGGCGATCTCGTCGAGATTGAGCCCGAGCAATTTCTGAAGCTGGCGGATGCGGCCCACCCGGGCGAGGTCGTCTTGCGAGTAGCGCCGCAATCCGCCGGGTGTGCTGGCGCACGGCGTGATCAGCCCCAGTTGCTGGTAGTAGCGCAGTGCTCGCTGCGACACGCCCGCCTTCTCGGCCGCGGCGCCGATGCCGAGCAGGTGCTCCCGGCTGTCGTCCGTCGGGGCGACAGCCGCCCGCGCCGCGGCCTGACGTGCGCTTCCGATCATGAGTTACCGGCTCTCGCCGACAGTTCCTGGCTCGCCAGCAAGCTCTGCGTCAACCGGGTAAGCAACCATCTCACCAGCCACCGCGTCGACGGGCGCTTCTGCTTCCACCACGAGAGTACCGCCGTGGACGTAGCGCTTCCCGCGCAATGCGGAGGCGATGATCGCGATGAGCGTGGCGATTGCCGCGAACGTGAACGCCAGGTGCAG
>DASXIA010000481.1:0-6212 GCA_036488155.1 Streptosporangiaceae bacterium
GCCACAGTCTCAGGCTGGCGCGCCGGGAACATCCACGTTTGCTGACCATTGGTATACGGGCCGCTGTTCCACTTGAAAGTCTGCAGGAACATGCGCCAGACGCTGGCGCTATAAGCCAGCGGCTGGCGCTCGATGGCATGAAGAGCGAACTTCTGAGCGATCGCGCTGGTTCGGGCGCTGAATTCAGGTCCCGTCGGTGGTTTAGCCAGGGGCGTGACCGCTGCGGGCCTCCACATGTACTGATCTGGAGGCAGCCTGCGTGACACGGGAGTGCTCAGGCACAGCCATCTCTCATTCGCCGGGGGATGGATGACCGAGCAGTCAGCGAACGGCTCGACCCTCGCTGCAAGGAACGCGCCACCATAGGTGGACTCCAGCTCGAAACTGCCGTGGACATCCTGAAACCAGCTGGCGTAAACGAGCACGGGGAACGCGAAGCTGACAGCGAGGGCCAAGACGCGCACCAGGCGCTCAGGGAAGCTCGCGTACGAGACAAGGACAGCGAGTGCGAACGTGGCCGCCATCGGCAGTCCTATGGTCCGGGTGATGGCTGCCGCACCGAGAAGCAGCCCAACCGCGATGCATGCCAAGACGGACGGGACCTGGCGCCAGAGAGCGATGACCAGAGCAGTCACGATGAGAATCATGAACAGCGCGTCGCTCATCATGAAGTGCTCAAGCTGGATTTCGTAGGCGGACAGCAGCACCGGGGCTGCGGCTAGCGTCGCTGTCCAGCCGGCGAACTGGAAGCGGCGGCGCAGCAGCACGTAGATCAGCGTGCCCGCCAGGAGACCGAAAACGTGCTGAACAACAGCTACGACAGCAACGCTGTGGAATGCCCGGAGCGGCCAGAGCAGTAGCAGAGAATAGCCAACCGGGCGAACTACAAATGGATATGGATGAAATGCTGGCGGCAGATAGCCAAAACTGTCTGAGTACCAGAAGCCAGGAAAATAGGCGATCATCGTCACGAGCCGCACTAGAGCAGCCAACCCAAGCACGATGAGGAACGCATAGTGCCGTCGGATAATTGACTGGCCGATTCGCGGGATCGTAGGTCTCTCCACAGTCCTTGGGCGCAGGCAGTGTAGAGCCCGCCTGATGTAGCGGCACGGACCCGGTAGTCATCACTTACCCCCTGACCACGAGCTGAAGCAAGACGCGACAACCGGCGCTTCCGCATGAGCCGACCACGACTCTCATTCCAGGCGGGTCGCCGATCCCGCGGCGTACCATACATGCGTGGAATCCGCGGAGTTGCGTTATGCCGATTGCCCGACCACCGAGGCCGAGGTGGTCGTTGCTGCGCCGCCAGCGATCGTATGGGCACTGGTCTGCGACCTTCAGACTCCGGCAGAGTTCAGTTCGGAGTTCCAGGGCGGGCAATGGCTCGACGGGGTAACCGGACCAGCACTTGGCGCCAAGTTCCGCGGCCGCAATTATCACGAGGCCCGCGGTAGCTGGGAGACCGTGTCGACCATTTGCGAGTTCGAGCCGGAGCGGGTTTTCGGCTGGGCGGTCGGCGACCCTGATGTCCCCTCTGCGCAGTGGCGGTTCACGCTTGAGCCGGATGGTTCTGGCACCCGCGTGCGCCAGTGGATGCAGATGGGCCCGGGCGAGAGCGGAATCAGCGAGCTGATCCAGCAGATGCCGGACAAGGAGCACCGCATTCTGCGCCGTCGCCTGGCCGAGCACCAGGCCAACATGACCGCGACACTGGCAGGCATCAAGGGCCGGGCCGAGGCGGTCTGTTCCGATCCATGACCAGGTAGGATCCTCCGCTTTACAGGGCGGCGGATCGTACGTCGCGAAGAGTCGTGCCTAGCCGCCAGTACCGTGCATCATGGGCGGATGGCCCTCTTTACCGTGGCGACCTGCCAGTTCAGCGTCAGCGCTGACATCGCGGGCTCTCCGCCTTGGCTCAGGCTGGCCCGGTGAAGGTGTCGATACTCTCGATCAGCCAGCGGCCGCTCTCATTGACCGCGGTGACGGCGAACATCGCGCCGCCGTAGGATGCCTGCCTTGTGCCAGCCCGTGAGTCCTGCTCGTTGGCGAACACCAGCAGCCGGGCGCGCCCGGCGGTCAGCAACTCGACTCCGATGCTGGTGACGCGCGTCGTAACGTCCAGCTTCTCCTTCGGTGCCTGCTGTTGCACCAGGCCGAACAACTGGTTGTACTGCCGGATGGCGGGACCGGTGAGTAGCCGCTGCGCTGCCGCCTTAGTGCGTGCGGTATCGGTGTAGTTGTAGGAGAAGATCGTGTTCACCGCAGTGGTGACATCCCGCGTCACGGCCCTGGTGGCGCTGACGTCGACGAGCGCGTCGTTGGCACTCGCGGCGCTCGCCCGCAGGTCATGAGCTGCGACGGCAGCCCACGCGCCAAGCGCCCCGAGTACGACAGTCGCTGCCCCGAAGGCCACCGGGAGCACCCGGCGCCATCGCGGGCGCGGGCTGGCGTTTGGCTCGGGACTTTCCGTCACCGCTGCTTCCGTCATGGCGGGAACGGCAGCGCTCTCCGGCTCGGCTATTGGCCGGAAGGACGGCCCTATGGGCATTCCGGGTCTCCTTTCCGCTTCAGCCTGTCGGGCCCGTAGCGCTGGCAGCCCCGACCGGGACCTGCTCGAGCGAGCTGAGCTTCCATCCGGACGGCGTCCGGGTGAGAACGCCCTCCTGCCGGCTCTGCTTCGTCGCGGCCGCCCCGTGCGCCGGCGTCACGGTGATCTGCAGCGCCACGATGATGGACGCCCTGCCTGCCCGGATGTTGACCGCGGTGAGCGCCGCGTCGAGGATCTTCGCGGTCGTGACCGACTTGGCCTGCGTGATCTGCTGCTCGAAGGCAGACCGGCCGGCCGCGATCTCGGTGTGGAGCGCCCCGGTGGACGACTGTTCCCACAGCTTCAGGCCCTCGCTGACGGTGCGGTAGCTCAGCGTGTTGAAGTTGAGCACCGCCTGCTCGCCCTCGCGGAGCGCGTCGTCCCTCGCCTGGGCAACGGCGGACGGTCGCGGCGCGGTGAGCCAGGACAGGCCAGCCCAGGCCGCGAACACCACGGCAGCGGCCAGGAGCACGGAAGAGGTCGCCACCAGCGGACTGCGCCGCCAGCCAGCTATAGGCAGCCTGGCCGTCAAGCTAGTCATCCGCACCTCCGCATGCCGGGTGGCACCCCGCAGGGATGCCGTCATCGTAAGCAGCCGCGGCGGTTGTCACGGCGCCACACCGAGAAGCTGAGCCATTCCCGGCTGTGCGGCGTGCGGTACGCCGCCACCGCTGGGGGCGTGCGCGGAGCCGCGGACGTCTACGCCGCTGCTGGCCGGCTTCGCGCAGTAGGCGCCGGCGTTCAACGGCGCGTCTGGCGAGGTGTTCAGCCCGTTCAGGAAGACAGTGCCGCCGTAGCCTGCCGTGCAGGGCAGCGGGTCGAAGAAGGTGAGCGCCAGCCCGAAGGTGGCGCCCTTCGAGGTCACGGCGGTGGAACCGACGGACACCGCGGCAGGCAATGCGGACAGCAGCTCGTTCAGATCAGCCCCCCTGGTCAACGTGACCTCCGAGGTCGTCAGCAGGTTGGCGATCAGATCTCCGAGGCCGGGGTTGGTCTCCGCGAGCAGGTCAGCTATCTGCGCCGCGGCCTGCGGGCCGTCGACCACTAGCTTGCGGGTGCTGGCGTTGGACTCCTTCAGCTGCCTGGCCAGCAGCAGCAGGTTCTGGCTGAACGAGTCGAGTTCGCTGCTCTCCGCGACCTGGGTGTCGATGACCTCCTGACTGTCGTTGATCAGCCTGGTGGTCTGCCGCAGTGTCGCGTTGGCCGCGTGGATCAGGGCCGCGTTCCCTCCCACGATGCTCGCGACGTTGCTGCCCTGACCGCCGAAGCCGGTGGCCAGTTCGTTGGTTAGCTCACGCAGCGATGACAGCGGCAGCGAGGTCGCGAGCGTATTGACGCTGTTCAGCAGGCTCGTGACGGGGATCGGCAGCTGGGTGTCCCGCTCCGAAATGACACTGCCCGCGTGAAGGTACGGACCGGTCGGCGCCTGCGGCCGGAGGTCCACGTACTGCTCCCCGACCGCGGACAGGTCGGCGACCGCGGCCTGGAGCCTGGCCGGGATAAGCGGCGCCGAGTCGCTGATGTCCAGGTCAGCCTCGATTCCGTTGCCGGTCAGTCGCATCGCGCCTACTCGGCCCACCGACACTCCGCGGTAGGTCACGTCTGCGTTGGAGTAGATGCCGCCGCCGTTGGCCAGGTCCAGCCGGACCACGTAGTAGCCGCGCAAGCCCAGGAAGTGGCCGAGGTCTGCATAGTGAATGCCGGTGTAGGCGATGACCAGGATGCCGACCATGGCGAAGACCGCGACCTTGATCCTGGTGGCTCTGGTGAGCATCAGTGCCTCCTGCTCCGGCGGTGAG
Organism: Streptosporangiaceae bacterium; assembly: GCA_036488155.1. Lineage (GTDB taxonomy): Bacteria > Actinomycetota > Actinomycetes > Streptosporangiales > Streptosporangiaceae > JAJYUU01. Next base: position 4,393 of record DASXIA010000481.1, read on the forward strand.
GCGGCCTCACCGTGGGAATGACCGTTGTTCCCTTCTTGGCTTCCAGCGACAGGTAGATGTTGAGGTAGTCGCCCTTGACGTCGCTGAGGACCTGGTTAGTAAACGGGTAGGTGAGCAGCACCTGCAAGGCCAGCGGCAGGTTCTGGCCGGCATTGGCGAGCTCGCGCAGGGTCGGCGCGAGCTCGCGCAGGTCGGCGACGACGTTGGCCTGGCTGGCGTTGATCGTGGACACCGCAACCCCGGACAGCCGGTTCAGCGAGTCGAGCAGGGCGACGAGCTGCCGGCGCTGGTCGGCGAGCACGCGCAGGCCAGGAGTCAGGTTGTCTAGCGCACTGCCGATCTGCCGGTCCCGTGCCGCCAATGTTGCCGACAGTGCCTTCAGGCCGGACAGCGCGGTGAAGATCGCGTGCTTGTGCGCGTTCAGGTTGTCCAGCGTCGTGCGGACCTGCACGAGCAGCGAGCGGATCTGCGGTGCGTTGCCGGTGAGGGCAGCATCGAGCTGGGTCACGATCGTGTGCACCTGGCTGATGCCGCCGCCGTTGAGCAGTAGCGAAAGCGCGCCCAGCACTTCCTCGACGGTGGCATTGGCCGTCGTCCGGCTCAGCGGGATCACCGCGCGGTTGGCCAGCCTGCCGACGGGCGTGCCGCCGGGCGGCGGGGAGAGCGTGATGTCCTGCTCGCCGAGCAGGCTGGACTGGGTGACCTCGGCGATGGCATTGGCCGGCAGGCGGACGCTGCCGTTCACCAGCATCTGGACATCTGCCGTCCAGCTATGCGGCGGCAGGTAGATCTTCGTTACCCGGCCGACTGCCACGTCGTTGACCATGACGGCGGACTGCGGTACCAGGTCGGCCACGTCGGAGAACTGCGCAGTGACCTGGAAGGGATGCGCACCCAGGCTGGCGCCGCCGGGCAGCCGGATGCTGTAGATGCCGCTGTACCCGTTCGAGGAGCTGCAGCCGGCCAGCAGCGCTGCTACAGACATTGCTGCTGGCAGCCATCGCCAGCGGCTGCCAGGCCGTCTGAGGCGACAATTGTGCGCGCTCACTTCTTGCCTCCGGTCAGCGCGTCCGATGTCCCGTACACGGTGCCCACGGCGGGCAGCGGGAGCGGCGGGAGCAGCGACATCTCAGCAGCCGGGACAGCGACCGAGCCGGGCGGCGAAGCCGACGTGAGCAGCGATCCCTTGCCCTGATCGAACTCGAGCAGATCGCCCCGGCCGTCCAGGGTGTGCGTGGTCGTGTTGTAGGCGTTCACCACGTTGTCGGCCGCGAGCGGCGCGACGTCCAGCGCCTCCGCCAGCGAGGCACGCTCGGCAACCAGGAGCGAGGTGATCGACGCGAGCTTGTTGACGTTCGCTGCGAGCAGGCTGCGGTTGCTGCCGATGAAGGTCTTGATCTGGCCGAGCGCTGTGGCGAGCTGGCTCAGCGCAGCGGACAGCTCCTGGCGATCGCTGGCCAGGAACGCGGATACCTCGGAGAGTTGCTGCTCGGCCTGCTTGACCTGGCCGTTGTTCCGCTTGAGCATCGTGGTGAACTGCTGCAGGTAGGCAACCGAGGCGAAGAGGTTTCCGGCTGAGCCGCCCAGGGTCTTGGACAGACCGCCAAACTCGGTGACCATCTGCCGCAGGTACGTGCCGTTGCCGGACAGGTTCTTCGTGCCGGTCTTGATCAGCTCGCTCAGGGCGTCGTGCTTGTTCGCCCCGTTCGGGCCAAGAGCATTCGCCAGCTTGGCCAGGCTGGCGTAGACCTGGTCGACTTCCACCGGCACTATGGTCCGGCTCGCCGGGATCACGGCTCCGCTGGCCAGCAGCGGCCCGC
>DASXIA010000486.1:0-16273 GCA_036488155.1 Streptosporangiaceae bacterium
ATGCACCTGGACCTGGTCGCCGGACCTCTGCGGATCGCGGGCACCAGCCACCCTGACCGTGAGTGGTTCCGCAGCGTGGCCGAACATCACCTCCAGCGTGCCCTGCAGTTCCCGGCCTAACGCGCGCCCGAGGACCCGGCACGGCGAGCCTGGACCGGAGCCCAGCGATAGCAAGCGCGAGGGTCGGCGCTTGCCTTCGAAGTGGATTCGCGTCGGGCAGAGCCGCCGGGTTCCGGTACGGTTCCTGGGCAGAGTTTTTGAGGTCTGATACTACGAGGAGGCAGAGCTGATGCCCTCCCTGAACGACCGTGTGGTGCTGCTGACAGGCGGGGCGACAGGTATCGGGCGGGCTATCGCCCTCGACATGGCAGCCGCTGGCGCGACCGTCGCCATCGGTGACACGAACGTCGATGATGGGCAGCGAACTGCTGAGGAGATCCGGAGCGCAGGCGGCAGGGTGTCCTTCAGATCCTGCGACGTGGCCGAAGCCGATCAGGTGGCCGCTTTGGTCGGCGCCGCCGTCGCCGACTTCGGACAACTTGACGTGCTGGTCAACGACGCCGGCATCTCCGGCGGGTCGTGTCGCCTCCATGAGCTCGACATCGATGCCTGGGACCGGACGATCGCCGTCAACCTGCGTGGCACCTTCCTGTGTGCCAGGGCGGCGATCCCGCACTTGGTGCGGCGTCCGCGGAGCTCCATGATCAACATCGCTTCTACCTACGGCATCATCGGCGCGCCGCTGGCACCGTCGTACTGTGCCTCCAAGGGCGGCATCGTCAACCTCACCCGGCAGCTGGCCGTCGACTACAGCCCCGACGGTCTTCGCGTCAACGCCATCTGCCCCGGGTACATCGACACGGACATGGGCGGCCGCCGGGCATCCCTTCCGCCGATCGAGCGTGCTGCCGCTGAGGCACGGCGGGAAGCGAACGCCGCCTTGCAACCCATCGGCCGCCAGGCCCAGGCAACGGAAGTGGCCCGCGTCGCGACGTTCCTTGCATCCGACGAGGCGTCATTCATGACCGGTTCAATCGTGACTGTCGACGGCGGATGCACGGCAACCTTCCGGTACGGGTCCTGATGGTGCCCTCACGTGCGGTCCTCGTCGGCGCGCTAGAGCAGGCCACGGCCGGGTGCGACACGACAGCCGGAGAGGCCGCCTGAACGGCCCGGCGAGACGCCGTCTGCTCCCGGTCAGCAGGGAGCCGGCAGCCTGAGATTGTCGGCACCGTCGCCTAGTCTCCGTGGTATGGCGACCTTCGTGCTGATTCATGGTGCTGGCGATGTCGGCTGGTACTGGCACCTAACTGAGGCGGAGTTGCAAGCCCGTGGGCACCAGACGGTCGCGCCGGACCTGCCGTGCGATAACGACACTGCAAGCCTGGATGATTACGCGGGCAGCGTGGCCGACGCCGCCAGCGGCCGTCAGGACCTGGTAATCGTGGGACAGTCCTACGGCGCGTTCACCGCCACGCTGGCGGCGAGCCAGCTGCCCGCGCGGCTGCTTGTCCTGCTCGCCGGAATGATCCCGGCCCCCGGAGAGAGCCCGAGCCAATGGTGGACCAGCACCGGCTACCGGCAGGCCGCCGAACAGCAGGCCAGGCTTGACGGCGGCAAGACCGGCCACGACGACCCGCTCGTCAGCTTCTACAACGGGGTACCGCGCTCGCTGGCCGAGGAGGCCCTGCGAAGAGGTGGACGCGGGGAATCCTCGACAGTATGGGACACGCCCTGTCCGCTGGATGCGTGGCCGGATGTGCCCACCAAGTTCATCCTCTGCAAGGACGACCGGTTCTTCCCCGCCCCCTTCATGCGGCGGCTGGCACAAGAACGCCTGGGCACGGCCGCCGACGAGGTACCCGGCTGTCACTGCGTCGCGCTCAGCCACCCCAAGGAACTAAGCGATCTTCTCGTCAGCTACCTCGGCTGAACTGCCTTAGGCGGGCAATATATGCGTGCGCCCGCGTGAAGGTGGCCGGGGCGTGTCATACCGGCTGTGGAAGTGACGTGGCCTATGTCGGCCGATCGGACACCGTTTGCGCTAGCTCGTCACGAGCGTCGCGACCGGGATGGCGGTGATGACACGCAGTCGGGCCGAGGACGGGGATTGGCAGCCAGGCGCGCGAGGCGATGTCGGCAAGCGGTTTCGCGACGACCGCAGAGCGGTAGCGCGCTGACGCGAAGGAGTTCCCGCTCTGATACCTCCAGACTTAGCTAAACTGACAAACCTTGCGAGACGGGGCTTCGCGTGCTTACCCGGGTAAGCAGCTCAGGAATGACTTTGCGAGCTAAGTTGGCGAAGTTGGTCGCCGCCCGCCCGGCACATTTCCCGCGCTTGTCGGCCAGTTATAGTGTCGTCGGTGAGCCATCGGGCCGCGTCGGCTAGCTGCCGCCTCGGCCGGATCGTCGTAGCGCTCGTGCTTCTCGTCGCAGGCCCTGCCGCCTGCGCTACGACGGCTCGGCCGTCCTCATCTGGGCAACTTGGCCAGTCCAGCGTCAACTTTCACACGCTGCCGCCCGGCGCCAGCCTGCCCAGCGGTGCATATTGCGCCAAGCTCGTTAACTCCTCGCCGGAGCCCGAGAACAGGTCCGGCAACAAGGCATACAACAGCACGAAGGGCCGTCCCGTCGGCTCGAAGTTCCGTGCCGAGGAGGGCCCGCTGACGCGGAAGCTGGCCAGGCGGGTCAACGGCGACTTTACTGGCACCACAATCGACATACTCCGGTGGGCGGCCTGCAAGTGGGGCATCAACCAGGACATCGTCTTCGCCCAGGCGGCCGTGGAGAGCTGGTGGCAGCAGGACACGCTTGGTGGCTGGACCGCGAACTCAGCCGACTGCCCGCCCCGTAACAAGCTCGGTGAGAACGGAAAGCCCGGCCAGTGCCCGGTGACCTGGGGGATCCTGCAGAACACCTACGGGCACGGCGGCTGGCCGGCCATCGCCCGGTCCACTGCGATGAATGCCGACGCCGCCTACGCGGTCTGGCGCTCATGCTATGACGGCTACGAGACCTCGCTGAACACCATGCCCAGAGACGGTCAGTACCGCAAGGGCGACGTGTGGGCCTGCGTTGGAGCCTGGTTCTCGGGCCACTGGCGGGACCCGCCGGCCCTCGGCTACGTCGCGCAGGTGAAGGAGTACCTGCGCGAGAAGATCTGGCTCAAGCCGAGCTTCCGCTGGTGAGCTGGGAGTCAACTAGCGCTAGCTCGTGCGGGCGAGTTCAGCAATCCACTCGCGTAGCAAGTCAAGGAAATCCGTGGGGCGCTCCAGCGACGGCAGGTGGCCGACCTGCGGCCAGTCGACTCGCCGCGCATCAGCGACTCCGGAAGTTACACGTCCCGCGGCGTCGTGCACCGTGTCGTGGTCGAGGCCGCCTGCGAGGACGAGCACGGGAACAGAGACCTCGCCGAGCCGGTCCAGAGCCGACGGCTCCAGCTCAATCTCCTCGACGTCGTCCCAGTCACGCGTCACCTCGAATGCCCGCCGCTGCATGCGCCCCACCAGCGCGCGCACCTGAGGGTCGACCTGCTCAGGGTGACGGTGCGGGCCATCGACCCACGTGGACAGATTGACCTCGACCGCCGCGTCCAGGTCTCCGCGTTCCAGGGCAGCCGCTTCCTCGTCGACGAATGCCCGCAGGCTCTGTGTCGTCTCCAGCAACGATCCGGCCGGGGGCGCGAGCACGAGCGAGGCTACCGCTGCGGGCCTGGTCAGCGCGGCCTCGACCGCGACTCCGGCACCGAAGGACGCGCCGATCAGATGACAGCGGTCAACGCCGATCTCGGACAGTGACTCAAGCACGTCGCCGGCTTGCGAGACCGGCCCGGCGGGACGCCCGGCGGAGTCGCCGAATCCTCGCAGGTCCAGCCGCACGACATCCTGCTCTTCGGAAAGCGCCGGCCAGACGGGCTCCCACATCCGACGGTCGGCGACACCAGCATGGATCAGCACGATTGGCAGGTCCCCGCGCTGGCCCGCGCGGTCGTAGGCGATGCCGTTCGAGGTAAAAGAAGCCACAATTCCTCCCGGGCGGAGCGATCGCCGCGACGCTATCCGGGCTGCCCGCGGGCTGCAAATAGGTTTCGTGCCGTATGCCAGGGAATGGGAATGCGCTACCCGGCCCGGCCGCACCAGCTGCGAACCCGATAGGCGCCGCCGCTGTCGGTAATCGTTGCTGGGCCGGCAGCGGCTCGTTCACCGCCGGCGGCACCGGGAACGGGTTGTCGTTGACCTGCGCCTACGCCCGCAGCAGCCGGCTCTTGGTCACTGCCAGCGCGAGCTGACCTCAGCATTCCGGTTCGGCACCACACCGTCTGGCTACCCGCGGAACGGCGAGCGTGCGGAAGCCGAGCCCGATGTTCAGCCCGTCAACGAACTCGTCTGGGGTCCCGGCCGGCGCGACCGGCGGCGGCACGTGGTCGAACATACCGTCGTTCTCGTCGTAACAGAGGATGAACGCGGTCTTGGCCCAGACATCCGGGTTGGATGCGATCGCGTCCAGCTTCTGCGCGATGTACTCCGCGCCGGCGGCCGGAAAGTAGTCCGGGTGCTCGGTCTGCGCGGTCGGCGCTACTAGCCAGGACACCTGCGGCAGCTGGTCGCTGCGCGTCGTTCTGTCGTCATTCGCGGCGGGATTCGCTGTGCCGTGCAGGGGAGTGGCGTGCACGGCGATGGCGTGCCCTCCGGCGGTGTGCGCGGGTGGCCTCTCAGCGGGCTTTCCGGAAGCCTCGGCTGGGCTCGCGAACGCGGTCAAGAGCGCTGCAATGGTCAGGCAGAGTGCGGCGGCAGCGGTAGGACCAGGTTCCCGTCAGGACCAGGGCCGCGCCGAACGCTCCGCCCAGTAGTCGGTCGCGCCCTCTACCATCGTCTCAGCGAGCTGACTGGTCAGCGGACCATCCTGTCGCAGAGCGCCCAGGTTTGCGTCTAGCTGGGCGGCGGACACCGCGCCCGAGAGGACGACCGTCGCCCACGGCTGAGCCAGCGCGGCGCCGATCGCGAGCGCATCCGCTGTGATGCCTGCTGCATCTGCTGCGGCCGCGAGCGGCGAACCCGGTCCGGCCGCGTCGCCGCCCGGAGCGAGCCGGCCGTTAGCCAGGGCTTCCTTGATGAGCACCGCCCAGCCTGCCTGCGCTGCCTCGGCCGCGGCGGTCTGCGCTGTCGGCTCTAGCAGGTTCCAGGTGATCTGGGCGGTTGAGAACAGCGGCTCGCCGCCGACTGTCACGGCTAGCGCGCGGCGCAGTGTGTCGGCCTGCCGCGGGCCGCTCGTGGACAGGCCGACCAGGACGCCGTCGTCGCGCAGGCGTGCTAGCGCGCCGAGCAGCGCGTCGTTGCTGAATAGCCCGGAGTCTTCCGTCAGGGAGTGCACCTGGTACAGCGCCAGGCGGCTGCCCAGGTAGCTGCGGGTCTGTTCAAGCTGTTTAGTGAACATGGCCAGCGAGTGCTCCTTGACCTCCTGGACGCCGTCTAGCCGCCAGCCGCCGGTGTAGCGGTAGCCCCATTTCGAGCCGACGACGACGTCGGCGTGACCACGGTCGGCGAGCCAGTTGGCCAGGAACTCCTCGGCCCGGCCGTAGGAGCGGGCGGCGTCGACGTAACGGACCCCGCCGGCGTATGCCGCATCCAGTACGTCGAAGGTTCGGGCGGCAAGCCCGGCGACGCTGCGGTCAGGCAGGTCGCGGGCCCGGCTGCCGGTGATGTAAGCGGGCCGGCCCAGCGCCGCGAGGCCAAGTCCGATCCTGGATACGAGCGGGCCGCCACGGCCAAGCGCAGCCATCGGCATCTGCGGCCCGGCGCCCATGGCGGCCAAACTTACCGTGATCGCGTCCAGCCGGTTGAGGAAGGTTCTTCGCTGTCACCTACTGCGGTACAACTCGAAGCCATTGCCGGTCATCGGTCAGGTAGTGGTCGAGTACGAGCCCGGCAGCCATGAGCCTTCGAGGATGGAGGCCTGCGCGGACCCGGCCGGAGCGTGGACGATCCCGGGTTCCCGCCTAGGCGGGACGGAGGGTGTAGAAGTCGACCGCACAGCCGTCGGGCGTGATCACTCAGGGTGCGGTGCCCGCACTCGCAGGGATCCGCCCGCGGCTGCCAAGAGGTTGCTGGAGGTGGCGGAAAGCGGCCTGCGCCCGACGGGCCGCCTGAGGGCTGGCCGAGAATGAGACGAGGTCGGCCGAGTGCACAGCGGATAATCGCGCGCAAGCGCGAGAGAGACATGGTTCATGAGCGACGATCTTGACGAGCTGCGAACGGCGGCAGCCGGCGCCCGGCTGATCACCGACCCCGGGCAGATGGAGTCCTACCGGCATGATCAGACGCCGGTCGTGACGGCCGGCCAACCGCGCTGCGTGCTGCTCGCAGGCAGCACGCAGGACGTCGTTGCGGCGCTTGACTGGGCGCTGCGGCACCGCGTGCCCGTCGTGCCCCGCGGCGGCGGCACCAGCCTGGCTGGCGGCGCGACGGCGACTGACGGCTGCCTGATCTTGTCGACTGCACGGATGACGTCAATCCTTGAACTCGACGTGGCGAACGAGGTCGCGGTGGCCGAGGCCGGCGTCTTTAACGCCGACCTGGACCGGGCGGCGGCCGAGCACGGGCTCATGTTCGCCCCGGACCCTAGTAGCTCCGAAATTGCCACAATCGGCGGCAACCTGGCCACGAACGCGGGCGGCTTGCGCTGCGTCAAGTACGGCGTCACCCGCGATTCGGTGCTCGGCCTCGAGGTCGTGCTGCCAGGGGGCCGCTTGCTGCGCACCGGGCGCCGGACGATGAAGGGCGTTACCGGCTATGACCTGACCGGGCTGTTCGTCGGCTCGGAGGGAACGCTCGGCGTGATCACCTCGGCGACGCTGCGTCTCCGGCCCCGGCCGGCCAGGTATCCGGTCACCGTGGCGGCCGGGTTCGCCAGTTTCGCCGCCGGCGCGGAGGCCGTGACGTCGATCCTCGCGGCCCGGATCAGGCCCAGCCTTCTGGAGCTGATGGACTCGGCCACGCTGCGAGCGATTGATGAGTGGAAGAACACCGGCTTCGGTGGCGGCGTGCAAGCGCTTCTGATCGCGCAGGACGACAGTGAGTCAGCCGACCGTGGTGGCGCGCTCATGCGGGACCTGTGCCTGGCGGCCGGGGCATCGATGGCGGAAGTTTCGGCATCGGAAGGCGAATCGCGGCAACTGCTGGAGCTCCGCCGGATGTCTTATCCCGCGATCGAGCGGCTTGGGGTCGCACTGGTCGAGGACGTGTGCGTGCCGCGAACCCTACTGCCAGAGATGGTGGCGCGAATCGAGGGAGCCGCAGCCAAGCACGATGTTCACATCGCCACGGTGGCACACGCCGGCGATGGCAATCTGCATCCGGTCTTCGTCTTTGACCGCGGACTGCCGGAGGTGCCGGCTGCGATCTGGTCTGCCGCCGACGAGGTCTTTCGCGCTGCGCTGGAGCTAGGCGGCACGCTTACGGGGGAACACGGGGTGGGCATGATCAAGCGCCGCTGGCTGGGCGAGGAGCTCGGCCGGGAGTCGATGGCAGTGCATCAGGCGATCAAGGATGCGCTGGATCCGGAGGGCATCATGAATCCGGGGAAAGTCCTATGAGGCGATCGTCGAGCGCGAGCATCGCGGTAGCTAGGTTCGCGGTCAGCAGCATCTCGCTCACGCCCGCGATGGCCGCTGCCTGTGCTGCCGGGAGATCCAGGTAGTGAGTCAGCACAACGGCCTCCCGCGCGCTCCTCGGCAGGCCGAGTAGCGCCATCACGACCGGCAAGCGGCCAAAGTCGGAAGCTGCGTACTGCCCGCTGCGCACTGAGAGGCGCCGGTAGCGACCAGCGCGACGGCACCGGACGACAACGAGCCGCTGCATATAGCGCAGGCGGTCATCGGGGCTCCAGCCGACCGCGACTGGCGGTATCGCCGCCAGGGCATCTGCCACCGCGGCCTCCGCGACGCCAGCGTCGCCGGTTAGCAGCGCAGCAAGCTGCAGGAGTGACCGGTAGTACTTCTCGCACAGCAGGCTACGAGCGGGGCCAGTCGACGTGGCTGCGACCTGGCCGCTGCGCCCGTTGTAGCCACGGTGTTCACCGGGCTTGTCGGTGTCGCCCATGGACACTCCCGGATCAGGGTCTGGCGGCCCGCAACCAAGCAACCTAGACCATCGGTCTGAGTAACTACGAACTGATCGGAACTACATGGTAAGTTTAGGAAGAAACAAGAAGGAGTGTCAACCTAATAGGTGAAGCTGTACACTGCGGAGACGAATCACCGGCCTCAGATACTTCGCCGTTCCGGGGAAGGGCAGGTCCATGATCACCGAGGACTGGCGGCGGCTGGCCGACTACGTTGTCGCGCGTCGCGTCGAACTCGGCATGCGCGACCGTCGCGCCCTCGCTGCCGCCACCGGCATTACTGACAGGACCCTCGGCAAGCTGGAGAACGGCCAGCGCGTGTCGCCCAGCACTCTCGGGGTTATCGAGAACGTGCTCGCCTGGGCGCCCGGGTCATGCCGCCGAATCATGGCTGGCGGCGAGCCTAGCGCGACTTCTTGGCCGCAGGATGACGCGCGCTACGACGACCCGACGCTCAAGCACCTGGCCAGCACGCCCGGTCTGCCGCCCGAGGTCGTTCGCGGTCTGATCGCACTGGCCAGGAACTGGCGTGAAGACGAGGGCGGCAGCGACGAGCTAGCCAAGCGGCGAGCATGACGTCGGGCCATCTCGCGGTTTAGAGGCAGACCCAGACGCCCAGTAGGACCAGGCATGTGACGCGGCCGGATGACGGTGGCGAGGGCGATGGCGATGGAGACGAGGCCGCAGTCTGGGTCGGTGACGGCGTACCTGACGGCGGCGGAGCCGCTGACTTGCTCGGCTTGGCCGGCGCGGGCTGAGAAGCTGACGGTGCGGCGGGCCGAGGGGCAGGAGTAGCGGTGACCGTTCCCGGCGGTGTGCCTGCGGACCGGCGTGCCACCGCGGTCGCGCCCGGTCCGGGGCCTGGGTTGTGACTGCGGCCCGGCTTGCGTGCGACATGCGTCTGGCCCACGGCAGGCGCGTGCACTTGGCCGTGCCCTGGTCCCTGCCCTGCCAGTGCGGGCCCATGATGCTGTGGTAGCCCCATGATGAACGCGGCTGCTCCGGCAGCCAGGAGGAGCGCGCCGGCGGAGCTGGCGATCGCATGCGAACGTACCGCCCTGGTGACCGGCATGACGCTCCGCCGGAAGGTACCGAGCAGAAGCCCGACCGCGACGGGAAGCAGGCCAGCGCGCCGGCCGGGCCGATAGGTCGAGCGCAACGCGAGCCGGACCGCCGCGCGCTGCCGGTCCGCGGCTAATGCGTCCGAGACGAAGACCTGAAGCCCGCCATCGCTGTCTTTGCGGACGACGGCAATCAGGCCGGCAGGCAGCGTGAGGTGCCGTATGCGGATCACGCGGGCGCTTCTTCCGGCTCGGCCGTTTCCGGTCCGGCGTCCGGTCCGGCGGTTTGCCAGATGGCCGTCCACCATTCCCGCGGATCTCCGGGGCCACCGACAATGGCGATCACCTCGGCTCCGGCGACCTCCAGCCGCACCGGAACGTCGTGGCCGCGCAGGTCGCGCGCCGCAGCGAGCAGGTTCGCCGGCAGCGGCGCCAATGGCACGGTGCTCTGCAGGCCTGGCCTCGGCGGTGTTGTGGTCAGGGGTGTTGCGGTTGGCATGCCTGTGTTCAGAAGCGCCGTGCTCTGGGGATCACGCGGCGCGGCCGCTCCCGCGGCTGCGGCGATCGTCTCAAACCAGTCCAGGCGGCGTCGCAGCTCAGCCCGTTCAGCTTTGCCCCGGGCAATTTCGGTCTCCAGCTGCTGGAGGCGGCGCCCTCTCCGCCACATCGCCGCACCTCCACCCGCATGCATTACCCAACAGCAACACCTGTACGCCGGCAACCGCTATCTTCCGTGGTCCCAGCGGCTAGCGGCGCAGGCAAGCTGCCGTAGCCGCGACGACATCTCCCGCCAGCAGTGGCGAGTTCGTCAGCGCCCGTGCGGGCTGGGCCAGCATGAACAGCGGCACTAGCAACGCAGCGCGTCAGAAACCGACACGGAGGTTCCATAAGCTACCTGGCATTCTTCCGCGCTGAGGCTTGCCGCGACAAGTAGGACCGTGCTGACAGTGACGCAGACCTGCTGGCGGACCTGCCTGCAGGCATGAGCCTCTTCGGCTTGGCCCGGCTGCAGGCGGACCTGGAGTCGATTCTCCGTACCCGGGTTACAAACGGCTATCGGCATTTTCTGCGAAGTCCGGGCCCATACTGTGGGAATGGCAGCGTGGAAGGAAGTTGAGCAGGCGGAGCCCGAGTTGGCAGCGAGGGTACGGCGGCTGTTCGATGCGGGCAGGCACAAGACGATCGCAACGTTGCGGGCCGACGGCTCGCCACGGATTTCGGGCATCGAGTGCGAGTTTGCTGACGGCGAGCTCAGGTTCGGGTCGATGCGGGCGGCGCGCAAGGGTGCGGATCTGAGGCGGGATCCGAGGTTTGCCCTGCATGGCCCGACGTTTCACCCAGTGGAAGATAAGGAGGCCGAGTGGCCGGGTGAGGCGAAGATCGCCGGACGAGCAGTTCTTGCCGGGCCGCTCGGTGACGGGCCTGATGGAGATCTGTTCCTTGCCGACATTTCCGAGGTCGTCGTCACCCGGCTGAATCCGGCAGCGACGTTGCTGGTGATCGAATCGTGGACGCTGAAACGCGGTCTGCGCGTGGTGGAACGCGAATGATGAGGGCAGCTACCCCTGCCGATCATCCACACGTGTCAAGTGCCAAGCCAGGCCGCTGTCCATGGTGACGTGCCAGCCGATCGACTCATGCTCACATCTGGCTGGCGGCCGCAGGCCGGGCTGACCGCACTTGCCTGGCTAGCGGCATTACGAACTGGCCGGGAGGCCCGCCTCAAGTTGCTGAACCATCGGCGAGATCAAATCGTTGAGCTCGCGGACTATGACGGCGACGGCAAGCTGCGCCCGCCGCGATACCTCGCCCGCCGGGCCGGCCGGAGCGGGCGGCAGGTCATCGAAGCGAACCGGAGCCTGAACCAGCAGCGACGCGCGAAGATGAGGGCTCCGGGTCAGATCCTGCTCGGACGGCGGGACATACTGGCCGAACAGCTGCGGCCAGTCACGCCAGCCGCGGTCCCGCCCCCACTGCCTGGTCCAGGTCAGCTCAGCCGGCCACGGCGACGCTAGGCTGACCTCGCAGGTCAGGCTGCCATCCCACGGGCTGCACAGGCACGCCGCGGCCACGATGCGGCGGTGCCAGCGCACGTATCCGGGCCTCAGCGCGGTTGCTAGCCGCCACGCCGTCGCTGCGAACGTGACCGGACTGATGTCACCCCACGACTCGGCGAACTCGCTCGCTCGCCCCCGAACCTCAGCGCCGTACCGGCTGATGCCGTCCGGGGCATGATCGCGGTCGAAGTCCTGGTCGATCCAGAACGCCTGCGATGCCGCCACTTCGTTCCCGCCCTCATCTCAGATGCGTCAGCTCGAGCCCGGCACGCGGCCGCCTGGCACGAGGGGCATCGAGCGCAGCCGAGTGCCGCAGGCCCGGAAGATCGCGTTCCCGATCGCCGGGGCGACTGCGATAATCGGTGCCTCGCCGCCGCCTGCTGACGGCTGATCCGGCCGGTCGAGCAGCAGAACCTTCAGGTCGGCGGGCACGTCGGCGAGGCGCGGCACCCGGTAATCCGTCATCGATCCGTTGAGGATGCGACCCGCCGTGAAGTCGATCTGCTCGAACAACGCCGGGCCGAGCCCCATCACCACCGCGCCCTCGACCTGGTTGGCTAGCCCGTCCGGATGCACGATGGCGCCGCAGTCGACAGCGGTCACCAGACGCAGCAACCGGAGCGTCCGGTCTGGGCCGACGTGAACCCGGGCTGCAGTAGCCACCCGGCCGCCTTTCTCCGTCCCGAGCGCGATGCCCACGCCGGTACCGTCCGGCAGCGGCTCGTCCCAGCCGATCTCCGCCGCCGCCGCGGTAAGGACTGCGGCCAGCCGCTCGTCGTCTAGATGCCGCAGCCGGAACGCGAGCGGGTCGGCGCCCAGGGCGGCGGCGAGGTCGTCGATGTGTGACTCGCGGGCAAAATTGTTCGCTGTCGAGGCCAGCGCCCGGTAAGACCCGCGAGCTAGCGGCCCGTCAGCGGGCAGGTAGGCAGTCAACTGGTCCGGCACCCGGTAAGGCGTGGCCAGGCCTGCCGGGCCAGAGTGCAGGTTCGTGAGCGACCAGGCGATCAGCTCGCCCGCCGCGTTCGCACCGCCGGATACGTCGATGACCGCGGCGGGACGAAGGTAACCGGCCGTGAACTCGTCCGCCCGGCTCCACTGCACCTTCACCGGCCGCCCCGTGGCCCTGGCAAGGCGGGCCGCCTCAACGGCAACCACCGACCCGTGCTTGCCGCCGAAGCCGCCGCCGAAATCCGGCACGATGACCCGCACCGCGGCCTCCTCGACGCCGAGCTCCGCGGCCAGCTCCTGCCGTGCCCGGAACGGGGTCGACGTGGCTGCCCACACCGTTAGCCGGCCGCCATCCCAGCGGGCCAGGGCCACCCTTGGTTCCAGCGGCACGTGCGCGACGTAGGCGGCATGGTAGGTCGCTTCGAGTCGCACCGCCGCGGCGCCAAGCGCCTGCTGCGGATCGCCGGCTTCGTCGTGTACCGCGATATTCCGGCCGCTCCCTGGCGTCAGATGGCTGCGGAGGAAGGTTTCAAGTTCTGCCGGACCGGGGCCGGCCGGCTCCGCCCAGTCCGCATCGATTGCCGCTAGCGCAGTGGTGGCCGCGCGCTCGCTTGCGGCCACGACGCCGACGAATGAGCCATTGTGGACCACTGTTACGCCGGGCAGCGCGGCTGCAGCCCCGGTGCCGACTTGGCGCAGTGTCGCCCCGGCCGCAGGAGAGTGCAGTACGCGCCCGTGCAGTAAGCCGGGCAGCCGCAAGTCCGACGGGAACCGCTTGGCGCCGGCGACGACGTCGGACGCGCCCGCGGCACGAGCTGCCCGGCCAGCCGACTGCCAGCTGGCGGCCGGGGTGACCGGCTCGTCGGCGGGGACCCGCTCGACGCGGCGCTGTCCGGCAACCAGGTCGCCGTAACTGACGCTAGGCGCGCCGTCCGGGCCCGCGAGCATTCCGCCGCCGGCCGTGAGTGCCTCCTCGGGCAGCCCGAACCTGGCCGCGGCCGCTTCCCTGAGCAGGCGGAATGCGGCTGCCGCGGCCGCACGCAGGGGCGGTGCCGCGATCGGCATCGACCTGCTCCCGAACGTGCCGAGATCAAACGGCGAGATGTCGGTGTCCGCCATCGTCAGGCGCACCGTTCCTGGCGTAACCGCGAGTTCCTCACCCACCAGCATGGCGAGCGCGGTCCGGGTGCCCTGGCCCGCCTCGACTTTGCCGGTGAACGCGGTGATGATGCCGTCCGCGCCGACGTGGACCCAGGCGTCATCGGGCCCGCCCCAGCCTCGCTCACCGCCCTCCGCAACGACCGCCAGCAGCCCCTCAGGCATGGCCGCCGCAAATGACTCGGGTTCCGCATGCGCGAGATCCCAGGGCACTTCCGGCTCGGGCACTGACGGCTCGGCCTGAACGGACTCAGGAGGCTGCGACTCGGGCTCTGCTGACCCAGCCGGCACTGGCTGGCTTTTGGGTACCCCGACACCAGGCGACGGTTCCGGCTCGAGCAGTTCCGGGTGGTCCATCAGCTCGGCGGCGCGGTGGACCGCCCGCCGGATCCGAGGGTAAGCGCAGCAGCGGCAGGCGTGCCCAGCTAGCTCTGCGTCGATGCGCTCGTCGTCGGGATGCGGATTCCTGGCCAGCAGCGAAGCGACCGCGGTGAGCCAGCCGGACGTGCAGTAGCCGCACTGCATGGCGCCAAGCTCCAGCCAGGCCTGCTGAACCGGGTGCAGAACGCCGTCTTCCGTCAGTCCCTCGACGGTAGTGATCCGCTGCCCGTCGATGCTCGCAGCAGCTACCTGGCAGGCCTGCACGGCGCGGCTGCCGATCAGGACAGTACATGCGCCGCAGGCGCCCTCACCGCAGCCGAGCTTGGGGCTAGTGATGCCGAGGTGGTCTCGCAGCAGTTCGAGGAGACTCTGGCCGGGCGCTGGTTCCGCGGTGCGCTCGGCGCCGTTGACGTTCACCGTGACCGACACGCCAACGACCTTAGCCGCTGGCAACAACCCGTTGGCAACTCCCGAGAGAGCAAGGACTGGTACGCGCTGGCTGGTGCCGAGCAGTAGAGCGCTGCAGAGGGTTACTAATGTCTTGCGAGACTGCCCGAGTCGGCGCAGGCTCGGGTGGTGTGCCTGATGCCGCGAGGATCATTGCCGCGTCCGCGCATGCTGCGGCCAGGAAGGGAAGCATCTGCCCATGAGCGCACCGCGACTAGCCTTCAGCACGCTGGCTTTCCCCGATGCCAGCCTCGCCACGGCCATCTCTCTCGGGCGCTCATGGGGATATGCCGGGGTCGAACTCAGGCTGATCGACGGCGACCTGATTGACCCGGCGATGCCCGCCGCGGACCGCGCAGCAGTGAAGCGCACCGCGGCCGCGGCCGGGCTGCCGATCGTGGCCGTCGACAGCTCGATCCGGCTCACCGACAGCGAGCCCGGTGCTGAGCTAGCCAAGTTCATCGTGCTCGCCAGCGAATGGGAGTCGCCGCTGGTGCGGGTCTTCGGCGGCGCGCTTCCGGACGGCGATCCTGACCGTCAGGCCAGGCTGACCGCCGCGGCTCGGGTGCTGGAGGCCAGCGTTCCGCTGGCCGAAAGGCTGGGTGTCTCCATCGGCGTGGAGACCCATGACTCGTTCTCGGCTTCATCTGCCGTAGCCGAGCTGCTGGCGATGGTTCCGGCTGACGCAGTCGGTGCCGTCTGGGACAGTCACCATCCGTACCGGATGGGCCAGCGGCCGGCCGAGGTCTGGTCAGATCTTGGCCGGCGCACACTGCTAGCGCAGGTCAAAGACGCGCGGCGGGACGAAGCGCGAACGGATGGCTGGCAGCTTGTGCTGCTTGGCCAGGGAGAGGTGCCAGTGCGAGAGATGCTCGGGCTGCTTAGCGGCGACGGGTATGAGGGCTGGATATCGGTGGAGTGGGAGAAGCGATGGCACCCCGAAATTGAGGAGCCTGAGGTTGCGCTCCCGCAGCACCTGTCGGTGCTGAACACGTGGCTCACCGAGCTGGAAGATGGAGCATGACCGAGCGAATCGAAGTGAGCAGCAAGGGCGAGCGGAGGCCACACGGCTTCGGCATCGTCGGCGCCGGTGCGATCTCCTCGACGCACGCCGACGCGATCGCATCACTCCCGGACGCGCGGCTCGTTGCGGTCACCGATGTTGAGCCCGAGCGCGCCAAGTCGCTCGCTGCAAGAAGTGACTGTGCGGCGGAGCCGGACCTGGACGCGCTGCTTGCGCGCGAGGACATCGACGTCGTATCTGTATGCGTGCCAAGCGGCTTGCACGCCGAGGTGGGTATCCGCGCGGCGGCCGCGGGCAAGCACCTGGTTGTCGAGAAGCCCCTTGACGTCAGTCTCGAGGCCGCCGACCGACTCATCAGTGCCGCACGCACTGCCGGGGTCGCGATCACCGTCATCTCCCAGCACCGGTTCGACCAGGGGCTGATCGAGCTGCGCCGGCTGCTGGACGGTGGTGAGCTCGGCCGTCTCGTGCTCGGTGAGGCCAGCACGAAGTGGTACCGCAGCCAGGATTATTACGACAGCGCCGCCTGGCGCGGCACGTGGGCTCTTGACGGCGGCTCGCTGATGAACCAGGGCGTTCATTACCTTGACCTGCTGCTGTGGAGCATGGGACCGGTCGCCGAGGTGACCGCGCTGTTCTCGACCCAGACTCATCAGATAGAGGTGGAGGACGCCGCGCTGGCCGTGCTGCGATTCTCGTCAGGAGCGGTCGGGACGATCGTGGCGAGCACGGCGGTCTTCCCTGGCTCCGCCCAGCGTCTGGAGATCAGCGGCACCCGCGGCACAGTGGTGATCGAGGACGGCGAGATCATCCGCTGCGAGTTGAGCGCCGACAGCGCCGAGGCGGGCCCGCGCGGCAGCCTGACCGCTCGTGGCAGCGCGTCACCAGCGGCCGCGGCGACGCCGACCGGCCTGAAGACCGCCAGCCACGCGGCCCAGATCAGCGACCTTCTGGACGCGATCGATGAGGGCCGCGCGCCGTTGGTCACCGGTGAAGACGGGCGCGCCGCCGTGGAGCTTGTGTGCGCCGTCTATGAATCCGCTCGCGACGCGCGCACCGTGCGGCTGCCGGCGGTGTCC
>DASXIA010000535.1:0-16198 GCA_036488155.1 Streptosporangiaceae bacterium
GCCGGGGAGCATCAAGGAAGTAGCGAGGGTATAGCCCTCGCCGAATGCGGGGCCAGGCAGCGTCGCGGCGCGCAGCGGGACGTCCACGAACATAACCTGGAGATCGGGCGTCTGTGCCTCTGGGTTGCTGTGGATCAGGCCCAGGGCTTCCCCATGGTTGTTCTGCCCTGGGGGAACTGGCCGGGCCGATCGGTAGACGACACCCGACATCGGGTGATCAAACAGGTTGGCCCCGACACCGGGAAGGTCTGCGGTCACCCCGATCCCGACCGAGCGCAGGTGGGGCTGCGGGCCGATACCGGAGCTCAGCAGCAGTTGCGCGGACCCGACCGTCCCGGCGGTCAATATCACCTCACCCGAGCATCGCACCAAATACAAGCTGGTGCCCACGCTGTAATCCACTCCGATGCAGCGGTCGCCGTCCAGCCTGATCCGGTGGGCCAGTGCGCTGGTTACCACGTCCAGGTTGGGGCGGCTGAGTGCGGGAGCGAGATATGCGTCGCGGGCACTTTGTCGGCGGCCATCCGCGATCGTCAGATCGCACCAGCCGAAGCCCGCCTCCAGCCCGCCGCTGATATCGGCCGCCCGCGGGTACCCAGCCTGAGCCGCTGCCTCCAGGCCTGCCGCCGCCACTGGATGGCGTTCTGCGGCAGGTCCCACGGTCAGCGGGCCGCGGTCGCCGCGAACGGCGGGATCACGTCCGACCGTATGCTCGCTGCGCCGAAAGTAAGGCAGCAAGTCGTCGAACCCCCACCCGGGGGCGCCCGCCTCAGCCCACGCGTCGTAGCTGCCGCGGTGACCGCGCGCGAAGTTCATGCCGTTGATAGCCGAGGACCCGCCCAGGGCCCGGCCGCGCGGCCACGGCATCGCCGCGCCGGTGGCGGTCTGCACCACCGTGGTGTCCGCCCAGTCCGCCGATGTACCCGTGAGCGTCGGCCAGGCTGGCGGCACGGACATTGCCTCCAACGGCTGCCGGCTGCCAGCCTCTAGCAGTAGCACGCGGGCGGCGCCGTCCTGCGACAACCGCGCGGCGAGCACGCATCCCGCCGTCCCCGCGCCTACAACAACAAAGTCATAGGTACCAGTTGCATGTTCCACTGGCTTTCAACTCCTCTTCGGGCAGTTAGTACCGGCTGCTTCCCGATGGCGGCCAAGAGTTGCTGTGCCAAAAGTCGAGACGCATGCTTTCCTGATCGCGAACACGACGGCGTTTTACCGTCAGGCAGGACGCTTAGGTGACCGCGTATGGACGTTTCAGGAATGGTGTCCAGGCTATGTTGGATGCGAGCGGCCACGCATCCTCCGGAGTCGATAGTGGAGACCCAGGGATGGATAGCTTCTTGATAGCGGCCGCACCGCGTTGAATTCCCTCAGCCGCGACCGGGCGCCGCGCCACGTCGCACGGACGCGGCCGGCCGTCGGGAGCTACTTCGTCAGAGGGACGGCGCAGGGTGGGGGCACTATCAAGACGCTATCAACTAGCGGGCCGCGGCTATCGACCGTGGCGGATGCGCGCCCGCGCACGCCAAACGTAGCGTTATCGCCGGGTTGGGTCAGCGCGCTGTTCGCTGCAAAACACCGCCGTGACCAGCACGCCTGAAAGGTCACCCACCTTAGAAATCGCCTTGAGGGCAGTCCAGGCCGAGTTCAAACCGCGCTCGGTTGCGGCCCCGGCAGGCACAAGCCGATCGAGGAGCATAGATGAGCACGGCCCCTGACCCGATGAGCATCCACTGGCCGGAGATGATCGACAACGAGGAAAAGAACACGGTCTTCCTGAAACCGCTGGTCACCTCTCCGAAGATCGAAGTCGGAGAATTTACTTACCACAACGACGCGGACGACCCGGCACTCTTCGAGACCCGCAACGTGCTCTACACGGCAGGCCCCGAGAAGCTGATTATCGGCAAGTTCTGCGCCATTGCCGCGGGCGCCAAATTCCTTCTGTCTGCCGCGAACCACCCGATGCTGGGCTCGACAACTTTTCCGTTCTTCATCTTCGGCGGGACCTGGCTAGAAAAGACCGCGGAGTTTCTCCCCAGGATCCGCAGCCGAGGCAACACGGTCATCGGCAACGACGTGTGGATCGGCCGGGAAGCCGTCATCATGCCTGGCGTCACCATCGGCGACGGCGCCATCATCGCGGCCAGAGCGGTAGTCGTCTCGGACGTCCCCCCGTACACCACGGTCGGCGGCAATCCCGCCAGGCCCTTGAAGAAGCGCTACTCCGACGAGGACATCGACCGGTTGCTGAGCCTCGCCTGGTGGAACTGGCCCGCCGACGTCATCACCGAACACGTCCGAACCATCTGGACAGGCACGCCCGGCGAGCTCGAACAGGCAGCTAAGGACGCGGGCATGCTTGAGTGACGGCAACGGCCCGCTGTAGGTGCCGGACACCGGAACGGCCAAAGAGAAATCGGTTGCCAGGCCGACGATCGGCCGCCGAGCATCAGTCCGTCCAGATCACCGACCTTGACCCCGCGGATGAGCGCGCCCTGGTCAAGCTGCACGAGCTGGAATGCGCTTCCCGCCCGGTGGACCGGCCGCACCTGCCGCCGCTGGCCGAGACCACAGTCGCGTGGACACGCGCCTATCCGTCCTCGATTGTGCTGTCGCTGCTGGCCTATGGTGACGGGCGGCTAGGAGGGCGTGCCTGGCTGAACCTGCCGGTCGCCGACAATACCGCGACCGCGCTGGTGGATATCGTCACCCACCCCGACCTACGGCGCCTCGGCGCGGACACGGCAGTGGCGGCGGCAACGAGGGAGACGTTGCGCGTCCGCGCGGGCGAACGGTAGCTATCGGGTGCGTCAGGTCCGACGGCACGGCCGTTCCGTCCGCCGGCTCTCGGCGCACGAGAGCGGATGAGCCGGCCACGGAACATGGTGTATCTCGACACCCTGAATGCCGAGGTGACGAACATGCTGCGCTGGCTTATGGCAGGCGAGCCACAGTTACGCCGCATCACCACGTTCAATGCGGCCAGCAACGTTCACATGATCGGTGTCTACGAGGCGCTCGGGTTCGTGCCGGTCGGGCGATCGACAAGCGTCGAGCTTGCAGTCTGAAAGTCAATTTCGTTCGCCCGCCGGGCGGTAGCCATGGCTAGTGCGCCCGGCGGGCAGAACTACTCGGGGTGCGGCGGCAGCCGTCGTCCGCTGCAGGGCCGAACTAACCTTCGGGCGGAGGCGGCGCGTATTGCGCCGTTGTCGTTTCCTGTACTGACGGGAACTGCCCGGTAGTCGTCCGGTAGCCGCCCGTGGGTGTCGGGAACGACTGCGGCTGGCTCGCGTACGAGCTGTCCCCTTCCAGGGCTTCGACATCCTTCGCCGCGAGCATCGAGAACCTGCCGATGACGAGCGCGGCAAAGAACAGGATGAGCGCGCCTAGCCCGAAGAACAGCCCTGCGTTCTCCAGGTAGTCCTGCAGCGTGGCCGTCATGCTCGCGCTCTGGAGCGGAGCACCGATGCGGACCGAGTTGTTCTTGAGGACCGCGGTAACGAACCCGCTGCCGACGACGAACCACGCGCCTGCGAGCGCGCCGAGAACGCCGCCAGAGATACCGAACGCGCGGTTCCGCGTGATGAGCACCATCAGTCCGCCGAGCAGTGCTGCGGCACCCGGAATGGCTGACAAGTACAGCCTGCCGGTGGTGTATTTCCAGGCCTGATCCGGGGTGAAGCCGAAGTGAATGTAGTGGCCGATAAACGGCGCCAGGCCGCCCCACAGGCCGAGCAAGATCAGCAACACCCCGCAGACTGCGCCTCGCGATCGCGGAATGCTGGCTAGGTCGTCCATGTCTGCTCACTCTCTGCGTAATCGGATGTTTAAAGACTTGCACATGTACCGTGCTCGCTGGCTAGTGACTTGGGCAAAGTAGTGGTAAATCACCACGGAAGAGCTGTCCAGGCCCTGACGGCACGTGGACTACGCCAGGTATGGTCGCGCTCGTGGACGTGCGCAGGCTGACCCCGCGTACCGACGCGGTGCTGGCAGATCCGCGACTCGCCGCAGCCGAGGACCGGCTCGGGCGGGCGATCGTGCTGTCGGCCGTGCGCCGGGCCCAGGATCTCGCCCGGTCCGGGCAGATCGAACCAGCCGCCGTGCCTGACGTCGCTGCCGAGAGCCTGCCGGCCTTCGCGGCGACGCTGACGCCGGTGATTAACGCGACTGGCGTCCTGTTGCACACCAATCTCGGGCGGGCGCCGCTGTCGGCGGCCGCGAAAGATGCGCTCCAGGTAGCCGCCGGCAGCACCGACCTGGAATTCGACTTGCCGGCAGGCACGCGCGGACGGCGCGGCCGCGGCATGCTGAGCACGCTCGCCGCCGCCGTGCCCGCGGCCGAGGCCGTGCACGTGGTCAACAACAACGCGGCCGCCCTGGTTCTCGCCGCGACAGCGTTCGCTGCCGGCCGCGAGATCGTCGTGAGCCGCGGTGAGCTGATCGAAATCGGCGACGGTTTCCGGCTGCCTGACCTGCTGGAATCGACCGGGGCCCGGATCCGCGAAGTCGGCACAACCAATCGGACGACAGCCGCCGACTACGCCGCCGCCATCGGCCCGCAGACCGGCTTCGTACTCAAAGTGCACCCGTCGAATTACCGGATAGAAGGATTCACCGCCAGCGCGTCCATCGCCGAGCTAGCTGGCCTGGGCGCACCGGTGATCGGCGACATCGGCTCGGGCCTGCTGGCGCCGCACCCGCTGCTGCCAGCTGAGCCTGACGCCAGCAGCTGGCTTGGCGCTGGCGCTGCGGTCGTGACCGCCAGCGGCGACAAGCTGCTCGGCGGCCCGCAAGCTGGCCTGCTGCTTGGCCGGTCGGACCTGATCGGGCAACTCGCGCGTCATCCGCTGGCGAGGGCGCTGCGCGTCGACAAGCTGACGGCCGCGGCTCTCGAGGCGACACTGGCCGGACCGCAGCCGCCGGTGGCTGAGCAGCTGGCCGCCGGTCAGGCACAGCTGGCAGAGCGTGCCAGCCGAATCGCCGATGCCCTCGCGGCTGGGAGCATCGACGCGCGTGCTCAGCAGTCGGACGCCGCAGTCGGCGGCGGCGGCGCGCCCGGAGTCAGCCTGCCGAGTGCGGCCGTCAGCCTGCCGGCCTGGTTCGCGGCCGAGCTCCGCGACGGCGCGGTGGTGCGCCGGGGCGCGGCACCGGCCGTCGTAGGACGGATCGAAAACGGGCGGCTGCTACTTGACCTGCGTGCGGTGAGCCCGGCGGACGACGAGCGACTGATTGCGGCCGTACAGGCTGCAGCTGCCCTGGCTGCGGCGGGCTGAGACTTATGGAGGTTCGGGCAAACGCCATGCATGTCGTCGTAACTGCCGGCCATGTCGACCACGGCAAGTCCGCGCTGATCCGGGCGCTAACCGGGATGGAGCCGGACCGGTGGGCTGAGGAGCGACGCCGGGGCATGACGATTGACCTTGGTTTCGGCTGGCTTACCCTTCCGTCCGGCGATCAGCTGGCGTTCGTGGATGTGCCCGGCCACGAACGGTTCGTGACTAACATGCTGGCCGGCGCCGGGCCGGTGCCGGCGGTCATGTTCGTCGTGGCGGCGGACGAGGGCTGGATGCCGCAGTCCGCTGAGCACCTGGCTGTGGTCAGAGCACTCGGCATCAAGCGTGGCGTGCTGGTCGTCACCAAGAGCGACCTGGCCGATCCGGCGCCCGCGATCGCCCAGGCAACCGCGCAGATCGCACAGACGGCCCTGGGAAAGCTGCCGACCGTTGCAGTCAGCTCAGTAACCGGGACGGGCCTGCCTGAGCTGGCGTCCGCGCTGGACGACCTCTGCCGCAGCCTTCCCGAGCCGGATCCAGGCGCCCCGGTCCGGATCTGGGTTGACCGCACTTTCAGCATGACCGGCAGCGGCACGGTCGTCACCGGCACGCTGCCGGCTGGCACCGTGCACCGGAGTGATGAGCTGGTGATCACTCCGTCAATGCGACCGGTCCGCGTGCGAGACCTGCAGTCACTCGGCGAGACGGTGCAGGCTGCGTCGGGAGTGGCGCGCGTCGCGCTCAACCTGCGCGGCATCGCACGTGAAACGGTCCATCGCGGCATGGCGCTGGTACAGGTCGGCCGGTGGACGCTTTCCGACCTGATCGACGTGCGGCTAACCACGCAACCGGGCACGCCGGCCCAGCCCGGCCTGTCAGCACCGCCAGCACAGCCGGGCGAGCTGACCCGGGTAGTCACTGTGCACGTCGGCTCGGCCCGCGTCACTGCCAGGGTGCGACCGCTTGGCCCGGGACTGGCAAGGCTCAGCCTCGCGGACCCGCTGCCGTTGCATGTCGGAGACCGGATTCTGTTGCGCGACCCCGGCAGCCGGCGCGACGGCTCGTTCCCGGCGGTGGCGGGTGCGGTCGTGCTCGATGTCGTCCCGCCGCCGCTCGCTCGCCGGGGTGCCGCCGCGGCAGCGGCGCGATTGCTGTCCGGCTGGCCTGATCAGCCTGGCGCGGCGGAGTTGCTAGCCAGGCATGGAATCATGCGGGCTAGCACGATGCTGGCTATGGGCGTGTCGGAGCACCCGGCGACCGTCGCCGGTGAGTGGCTGACCGACCCTGAGCACTGGCGCTCCCTAGGCCATCAGCTCGGCGAGGTGCTCGCGAAACACGCGGCCGCCGAGCCGCTGGCTGCAGGGATGCCGATCGAGGCCGCGCGCGCCGCCTTGGACCTGCCGGACCGGAGGCTGGTGCTTGCGCTTGCGAAGCCGCCCTTCCGGGTTGCTTGTGGTGCGCTGCATATCGCGCGGCCGGCCGGTCAGGACGCTGGCCCGGACCTCCCTGAGGCCGTGCTGGGGGCAGTGCGAGTACTTCGCGCTGATCTGGCTACCGCGCCGTTCCTCTCACCTGACGCGGAACGCCTGCGCAAGCTCGGGCTCGACACGCGCAGCATCGCCGCGGCGGTCCGCGCCGGGCAGTTGATGCGCATCAGCGATCAGGTGGTGCTAGCTCCCGGCGCCGACGCGCTGGCTAGCGAGGTGCTGGCCCGGCTGCCACAGCCGTTCACGGCGGCCCAGGCCAGGGAGGCGCTCGGCACCACCAGACGCACTGCCATCCCGTTGCTGGAGTACCTGGATTCCGCCGGGATTACCAAGCGGCTGCTTGACGACCGGCGGGTAATGCTGGCGAGACCGGCCACACCTGCAGGTCCGGCCGGAAACGGCACGGCTCCGGCCGGTAACGATGCCACGAGCGCGGCCATTGCCGGCGTTGCTACGGCCGGCCATGCCCGTGCGGCCGGGGACGGTAGTCCGGCTGAGGATGGCAGTGCAGGCGCGGGCGGCGGAGGCGCTGCGAATCCGGCTACTGCCAGCTCAGGGCGCTGAAGCGTACGTCACCTGGCCGCGCGGGGATTGCTCACCATCTGGGCTCGCCGTTCTTGCAGGGAAGTGCGAGCGTCGCGGTGGATGACCGGCCGGGGCGTGCGGGGTCCCTCCAGC
The DNA here is from genome assembly GCA_036488155.1 of Streptosporangiaceae bacterium. Lineage (GTDB taxonomy): Bacteria > Actinomycetota > Actinomycetes > Streptosporangiales > Streptosporangiaceae > JAJYUU01. The sequence continues at coordinate 7,445 of DASXIA010000535.1, forward strand.
GGGCACGCTCACCGGCACGGCCGGGTCGGCTGGCAGGCAGGGGGCAAATATGAACAAACAACACACTCCGGCCAACGCTCTAGCGCTCGTAGGCTTCTCAGTCTTGCGCTCCGGACTTGTCGCAAACCTCTTGTGGATCGGGGCACTTAAGTTCCAGGACTATGAGGTCGAGAACATCAAGCCGCTGGTCATCTCAAGTCCGCTGTTCTCGCGGCTGCACGACAAGCTCGGCGGGCCCAAACTGGCGCGGCTCATCGGGGTCACTGAGATAGTCACAGGCTCACTGATCGCTGCGAAGCCGCTTGCACCCAGAGTCTCGGCGGCCGGCAGCCTCGGGGCCGTCGGCATGTTCCTGACCACACTCAGCTTCCTGGCCACGACGCCAGAGCTCTGGCAGGAGGGGCAGCGGAGGACGCCAAAGCTCTCTCTCGCGGGACAGTTCGTGGTGAAGGACATCGTGCTTCTGGGGGCCTCGGTCCTGACAGCCGCCGAGTCCCTGCGAGCCGCCGATCATCGCCGGTAGCAGGACCTGTGACCGGCATCCGCTGACACGGCACTACTCAGCGACCGCGTGGCCGCAGCGAAGTGAGCCCGGCGATCAGATCGCGCTGCCCGGGCTGCGAGAGCTAGTGCGCGCCAAAGCGGGTCGCTGACCACGTGGCCGGCTCGACCGGTGGCACCCCGGCGGCGATCCAGCGCGACAGCACCGCGGCCGTGACCGGTGCGTTAAGTATGCCGGTGCGGAAATGGCCGGATGTCAGCCAGGCATTAGCCAGCCCGGGCACCTTGTCGATGACCGGGCGCCGGTCCGGATGCCGCGGCCGGAAGCAGCACCACTGGTAAGCGACGCCGACGCCGCGCAGGCTCGGCAGCACGGCGGCGAGCCCGTCGGTGATGGCGTCGATGACGTCTTGTTGAACCGTCGGGCTCTCATCGCCGAGATCGAAGGTGCCGCCGGCCAGCAGTTGACCGTTCTCGATCTGCGTCGCCAGCGGCGCGACGATCCCCGGCAACGCTACGTCGGTCCGCTCCGTCACCAGCAGATGGCCTTTTACGCGGTCGGACGGGATGTCCAGCGGCAGACCATCGAGTACCGGCGGTCGGCCGGTAGCAAACACCACCGCGCCCGGCATGATCTCGCCCGCCGACGTGCCGATTCTGACGATGCGGTCGCCGCTGATCTCGGCAGACATCGCGGCGACACCGGTGGCGACAGCCGGAAGCCCGGCGGCCAGCCGGGCCACCGCGCGCAGCGGGTTCACCCTGGCTTGTCGGTGGATGAGGGCGCCTTCCATCGGCCTAGCCAGGCCCGGAATCAGCTCTTCGACCTGGCCGGGGTTCAGCCATTCGACGCCTGCGGGCTGATGCGCGGCGTAGCCACCCTCATGCGGGGCCAGCCCGAGCCAGTCCAGCTCCACCAGCCCCACGCCGCCCGGGACACTCTGCTCGAGATCCCGCCAGCGCTCCAGCCCGGCGCGCTCGAGATCGACGAACGGCTCGGGATCGCTCCACTGGTGTGGCTCAGGGATCAGCAGCCCGGTCGCCCCGCCCGTCGCGCCAGCGCCCAGGCGGCCAGTTTCGATAAGCATGACGTCGCCGAGGCCCGCCTCAGAGCAGGCCGCCGCGGTACTTACGCCCAGGATGCCGCCTCCGATGACCAGCACGTCCGGGGTCGCGCCCGCAACGCCCTCATCTGCCCGGCCGAGGACAGCCCGTTCCTCGGCGGTGAGCTGATCGCGCCAGATGGCGGCGTTCACGGTCATGCGACTCATCCTGGGTGATCCGGTCCTGGGTAATCCGGCCGATTGACCGGCCTGCTTGGCGATCCGCAGGCGCCCGCAGAACAGGAGCCAGCGAGTGCATCGTAGGCGAACAGCGGCCTGACCGCGATCTCCGCCACCCAAGCTGCGGCCGAAAGCCCCGGCTAGCAGCGCTGGCCTAGCCGAAACATTCCGGCAATGCGGCGTTCCTGGCTGCGCAATGTCGCCCTGTCAGGCTGACTCACATGGGGAGCCAAGCAGAGCACCAGGTCAGGCGCAGAATCGCACTGATCGCGCACGACAATAAGAAGGGCGACATCTCAGAGTGGGCCAGGTTCAATCGAGGCCTGCTTGCCCAGCACGACCTGTGCGCGACAGGCACCACCGGCCAGCTGCTGCGCAGCGAACTCGGACTACCCGTCACGTGTCTGCGAAGCGGCCCGCTCGGCGGTGATCAGCAGATCGGAGCGCGGATAGCCGAGGGACAGGTCGACATGCTGATCTTCTTCTGGGACCCGCTGGAACCGCATCCGCATGACCCCGACGTCAAGGCCCTGCTACGGCTCGCCGTGGCCTGGAACATCCCGGTCGCGTGCAACCGGGCGAGTGCGGATTTCATGATTTCCTCGCCGTTGTTCAGGCGGCCGTATGACCGGCTTCAGCCAGACTTCGCCGACTATGCGAACCGGGCCTGGCCGGCCGTTACGACGACGGCAGATCAACTGGCCTGAGCAGGCTCGAACCGCGGCCTGCGGGCTGGACTGGCGCGGAACCGCGCGTTCCCGGCATGATCTTTGCCAGACGGGAAGCAACCGTGCGCAGTTATTGCTGCACTAGCCAGGCGCGCCCCAAGCGGCCCGAATAGCCAGCCTTTAGGGTAGAGATCATCGGTGTGTGGCTGTGAGCCGCAGTGGGCCGGTCCGACCAGGCGGAAGCCGAGGAGGTGCTGTGATGTTGACCGACTCGTACGGGCGGACAGCTACTGACCTCCGGGTTTCGCTGACGGACCGGTGCAATCTGAGATGCTCGTACTGCATGCCGGCGGAGGGCCTGGACTGGCTGCCCAAGCCCGAGCTGCTCACCGATGACGAGCTAGTCCGGCTGATTGGCCTCGCGGTCACCCGGCTGGGTGTCACTGAGGTCCGGTTCACTGGCGGCGAGCCCCTGCTCCGCCGCGGGCTGCCTGACATCGTCGGGCGAGTTGCGGCGCTGGAGCCGCGGCCGGAGACCTCGCTGACCACCAACGGCATCGGGCTTAACCGGCTAGCCGGGCCGCTGCAAGCTGCGGGACTGGACCGGATCAACGTCTCGCTCGACACACTTTCGGCCGACGTGTTCGTGCAGCTCGCCCGGCGAGACCGGCTGGATGACGTGCTGGCGGGCCTGGCGGCCGCGGCTGAGGCGGGGCTGGCGCCGGTAAAGGTCAATGCCGTGCTGATGCGCGGCGTCAACGACCACGAGGCGCCGGCGTTGCTGCGCTTCTGCCTCGCTCAGGGTTACCAGCTGAGATTCATCGAGCAGATGCCGCTAGACGCGCAGCACAGCTGGCGGCGAGCGGAGATGGTGACAGCCGACGAGGTCCTCGCGTTGCTGAGCAGCGAGTTCTGTCTCACGCCTGCCGATCCTGCAGAGCGCGGTTCCGCCCCGGCTGAGACGTTCCTGGTAGACGGCGGCCCGCAGAAGGTGGGCATCATCGGCTCGGTGACCAGGCCATTCTGCGGAGCTTGTGACCGGGTCCGGCTGACTGCCGACGGACAGTTGCGGAACTGCCTGTTCGCCCGCGAGGAGAGCGACCTGCGGGGGCCGCTGCGGGCCGGAGCGTCTGACGACGAGCTCGCGGCACGCTGGGAGCGCTGCATCGCAGCGAAGCTGCCCGGCCACGGAATCAACGACATCGGCTTCTTGCAGCCCGCGAGGCCGATGTCGGCTATTGGCGGCTGACGCCGCGCTGGTCGACGTCCGGCAGATCCTGGACTTCGCCCGTGTCGCCGCTCATCAGGTCGGGCGACCAGACCCGATCATCGCGTGAACGTGTAGCGGCTCTCGGTGACGTTCGCGCAGTGACCCTCCTTGAGAGGGGCGGGCTCAGAAGCCTCATTTACGTCGGAAAGCGGCAAAAGCTCGCTAGCTCACCGCATTTTGCAACGGATTTCGTCCTGAGGTGTGGGGCGCTTCGTCCTGTTTAGCGCCACCGAAGTCCGTGAGAAGACAGAGCGTGACAGCTTCCTTACGTTCCGGCTACTTCACAAGCACTCGCAGACCGCCCATTCGACGCAAAGAATGCGGGCTGCCAGATCGTCGCGCGTTGGCCGACACCGTCGCACTCGCTAGCCCTATCGCGACTGTCAGAGCCCGCGCCGGGGCGGCAGGGCGGGGCTAGCAGCCAGGCGCCGGCTGGGTACAAGCAAGCAGGAGCCTTGCCAAACGACAGTTAGCGATATATCGTTGACGTATCGAAGAGCTACGGCGACAGTCAGATCGAGACCGGCTGTACAGAGTCCGTAGCGCACATCTGCAAGGAGTAACAACGATGCGATACGACGAAGAGCGCGGCGGGCGCCGCGGTCCGGGCCGGTGGGAGCCCGCCGACGATGGCGAAGGACGCCGCTGGCACGGTGACGACGAGAGGCACGGCGGGCACGCGCGAGCCCGGGGCCGTGCGAGGGAGCACTTCGGCGGGCCGTTTGGCGGACCGATGTTCGGGCCGGGTTTCGGCGGTCCAGGTTTCGCCGGCGGGCCGGAGGTATTCGGGCCGCACTGGAAGGAACGTGGCATGCGCGGGCCGCGCGCCCGGCGTGGCGACGTTCGCGCAGCGGCACTCGCGCTGCTGGGCGAGCAGCCGATGAATGGCTACCAGATCATCCAGGAGATCGGCGAGCGCAGCGGGGGAGTCTGGCGGCCTAGCCCCGGCTCGATCTACCCGGCGCTGCAGCAGCTTGAGGATGAGGGCCTGATCAGGGCGGAGGCTGGCGACGGCGGCCGCCGTGCGTACCAGCTGACCGACGAGGGCCGCGCCTACGCGGCCGCCCACACCGCGGAGCTGAACGCCCCGTGGGACGTGGTGGCCGGGAGCGCAGGCGGCGCAGCGATCGAGATGCGCAGGCTCATCGGGCAGGTCGCGATGGCGGCTTTCCAGGTGATCAGCGCTGGCACCGACGCGCAGGCTGGCCAGGCGAGGCAGGTGCTGACCGACACCCGCAAGTCCCTGTACCGGATCCTGGCGGCTGATGAGGACGAGACCGCTGCCGGTCCTGCCGGTGATGGCGAGTAACGCCGTTCCGCTGACCAGGGGCCACGCGGTTACCCTCGCAGCTGGCCATTCCAAGAGGACCCGAAGGTTAATGCCCCCGGAGGCAGCAGCGATGGCAGCGCAGGCCGGCGTCAAGCCGGGCGCGGAGCAGGTCAGCAATGGCGCCGGGCCGGAGACCGTGATTTCGGTCTCCGGCCTGGTCAAGCGATATGGCGAAGTGGAAGCGGTGCGAGGCATCGATTTCACCGTCGCGCGCGGAGAGACCTTCGGCTTCCTCGGCCCGAACGGGGCCGGCAAGTCGACGACGATCAAGATCTTGTGCACGCTGGCGAACGCGACGTCGGGCACGGCCATGGTGGCCGGCCACAACTCCGCCACTGAGCGCGACGCGGTACGCCGCAACATCGGCCTGGTGTTCCAGGACACGACACTGGACAGCTACCTGACCGCCGAGCAGAACCTCCGGTTCCACGCGGAGCTGTACGGCGTGCCGAAGGCCGCGGTCATGCCCCGGATGCGCCAGGTCATGGACATGGTCGGGCTCTGGGACCGCAAGGACAGCCTGGTCAGCACGTACTCAGGCGGTATGCAACGGCGGCTTGAGATAGCCAGGGGCCTTCTGCACGCTCCGCACGTGCTGTTCCTGGACGAGCCGACGGTGGGGCTAGACCCGCAAACGAGATCCTCGATCTGGACCTACATCAACGACCTGAAGTCGCGCGAGGACATCACCATCTTCCTCACTACGCATTACATGGACGAGGCGGAACACTGCGCCCGGATCGCGATCATCGACCACGGCAAGATCGTGGCGATCGATACGCCGGAAGCGCTGAAGGCCAGCGTCGGCAAGGACCGGGTCCAGATCCATACTGCGGACGACCAGGCGGCGATCGCTGAACTGGCAGCCAACTTCGGGATCGAGGCGGCCATGCACGAAGGCGCCGTCACGTTCTCGGTGGCGTCCGGCGAGCAGTTCGTGCCGCGGCTGTTCAGCGAGTCGACCATTCCGATCCGGTCGGTCAGCGTGTCCAGGCCATCGCTGGATGACGTTTTCATGTCCTACACCGGAACCACAATCCGCGATGCCGAGGGCGGCGCGGGCAACGAGTTCATGCGCAACATGCACAGGCTGCGGTCGGGAGGCAGGCGGTAACGATGGCTACGCAGACAACCGACCCGGTGGGCGTTACCGGCGCGGGCGCCGTTGTTGACCGGATCAGGGTTTCGGTCCCCGACCGGGGCCTGCGCCACGACGCGCGCGCGGTCAGCATCGTCTGGCGGCGCGAACTGATCAGGTTTCGCACCGACCGGCTGCGCGCTATTACCGCTCTCGTGCAGCCATTCCTGTTCCTGTTCATCCTCGGCACCGGACTGTCCAACCTGGCCGGCGGCAGCCTGCCGCAGTCCGGCACGTTCGACTTCAAGACCTTCATCTATCCCGGCGTGCTCGCGATGTCCGTGCTGTTCACGGCGATCTTCTCGGCTGGGTCGATCGTCTGGGACCGGGAGTTCGGCTTCCTGCGGGAGATCCTGGTCGCCCCGGTCAGCCGCGGCGCCATCGTGGTGGGCAAATGCCTGGGCGGCGCGACGATCGCCACCTTCCAGGGCGTGATCTTCTTGTGCCTGGCCTGGTTCGCGCACGTTCCGTACAACCCCGTGCTGATCATCAGCCTGATCGGAATGCTGCTGCTGCTGTCGTTCACGCTGACCGCGTTCGGGGTGATGATGGCGGCCAGGATCAGGCAGTTCCAGGCGTTCATGGCGCTGACCCAGATGCTCGTCATGCCGCTGTTCTTCCTGTCCGGGGCCCTGTACCCGCTGACCGGGCTGCCGGCCTGGCTGACAGTCCTCACCAGGCTCGACCCGCTGACCTACGTCGTCGGCCCGATGCGGCACCTGGTCTTCAGCCACCTGAACGTCTCACCGCAGATCTCAGCCATCCTGAACACCCACCTCGCGCCTGACATCACCTGGGCTGGCTGGACGGTGCCGCTGTGGCTATCGCTCGGCATCGTCGCGGTAATGGGAGCGGTGATGATGTCCGTGGCCATCGCCGAGTTCAGCAAAACCGAATAACTTCCGGGAACGGGCACTACCAAGTCGCCGCCTGCCAGGGCGCCGCAGCCACATCCTTGGGGAGGCGCGCCAGCCGGAACCCGGCCCGACCACACGAGACGGTCTGGCCGCGTCCCGGCCGTCCCGCTCGTCGCGGGAGGCTCCGAAGGAGCCTGAGCATGGAGCGACTCTCGGTTTGGGAAGCACTGCGAGCCGTCGGCGAAGGCTCCGAAGGAGCCTGAGCATAGAGCGACTGGTCCGGTCTTAGAAGCACTGCGAGCCGATTGGGGGGTCCGGGGGGTGTCCCCCCGGTGCGGCACTGCGAGCACTTGGCGAAGGCTCCGAAGGAGCCTGAGCATGGAGCGACGCCGGGTGGCTACGGGGGCAAACCACCCGGCGTCGCATTCATCGGCGCTCCGACGGGGGCCCGGAACGCCGGCAGTTGGTGCCCCAGCGGGGGACCAGAGCACCGGTAAGAATGTTACACCGAAGATGCCCCTAGTGCGTCAAGACCGGATTACGAGGTAATCTCGCCATCCCGGTGGATCGTCCGCCCGCTTTACCCTTATTTGGGAACAGTTTTACCAACTGATCAGGCGAAATGCCAGGGCGCTCCGGCAACGCCGGGTTTTGAGCGGTTCGCGGCTAGTGTCCGGACGGCGGTACGTTCTCGCTGCCCGGTCGCGTCGGCGGCCGGTAGATCGCCGGGGAGTTGGGCTCGTACTGCCGGAAGGTCCTGTTCGCTGTCGGCTCGCGGCCGCCGTTGGCCAGCACGACGGCGAAGTAGGGGATTACCAGCGCGCCGATGGCGGGGATGGCGGTCAGCCAGCCGAGGTGATTGATGAACATCAGGACTGCGGCGATAAAGCAGACCGTCCTGATGCCCATCATGATCAGGTACCGCCGCTCGCGGTAAGCGATATCCGCGGACAAGCCCGGACGTGCCTGAGTGACCAGGTGCGCCTGCTCACGCCGTCCTCGGGTTGTCTTCACGTCTCCACGTTATTCCGATGTCAAGCCGACCGCCAGAGAGGGTACTACCTGGTGTCCTTGCCGTGATCAGCGCGGTCGGCCGGCGATTTGACCGGGATGGCCGGCATGCCAGCAGCGCGCCTTCGGGGTGAACTTCGCGAAGTCAAGTACCGTGCCCCTCATGAGTGACTCGCCGCTCTCCGGTCATGACATTCGGGCCGCCGCAGAAGTGCATCGCGAGCTGGGACCTGACTACGGCGACGCTGTGGTTCAGTCCTTTCTTGCGAGGATCGATAAGCACATCGAGGAGCGGGTTGAGCAGCGGCTCGCGAGCGTGCCCAGGCCGGTCCGGCGTCCCATCGACCCTATCCGGCTGGCCAAGTACCGGACGGCCCTGGCCGGGGCGGCCATCGGCGCGGTCGTGGCCGGCGCGCCGCTGAGTTTCGCGGCGTGGTGGGTGCTCAAGGATGCGGGCGGCAATCCAGCGCCGCTGGTAGTGATCTGGGTAGTACTACTGGCTGTCTACGGGCTGGCCGCCTTCCGGCTGCGGCGGCGCTAACCCGGAGCCGTTGAGAACTCTGGCCGCGGCCGCGCACCCCGGAGGACAGCAGATGACTGACCGTACGTACCGCGTCACCGAGATCGTGGGGACCTCACCGGACGGCATCGAGCCGGCGATCCAAGGGGCGCTTCACCGAGCTGCTCAGACACTCC
>DASXIA010000019.1:0-5697 GCA_036488155.1 Streptosporangiaceae bacterium
GCTGCCACCTGAGTCCGGCGGCCGAGGTGATCGGCTAGCGACTCGCCTGCCCTGATGTCTGGCTCCTGAGCCAGCCGGAGCACGGTGGTGCTAGCCGGCGACCTCGTCACGGTGCCGGAATCCGGCTCAAGCTCACCGGCCAGGACCTTGAGCAGCGTCGACTTGCCCACGCCGTTCGGCGCGATAATCCCGACCCTGTCCCCGGCGCCGATGCTGAGGCTGACGTCCTCCAGCACCGTGATGCCGCCGAACGAAATGCTTACGTTGACTGCTGCCAGCCTGGACATGGCGGGTACTCCCAGCTCGCGCGGCTGGACCAGCAAAGGCAGCCGCAGGTCATGCCCAGGTGACGCGGGGGCGGCGGCTCAAGCCGACGGCGAGCCAGCCACCACGGACCTGCCGGAGCAGGTCCTGCCGCAGGAGGTCCTGCCGGAGCAGGCCCTGCCGGAGTAGATCCGGCGCGCGACCTAGGCGCTCTTGAGCTGCTCAGCCCGCTTGGCGATGGCCGACTTGCGGTTGGCAGCCTGGTTCTTGTGGATGACGCCCTTGCTGACGGCCTTGTCCAGCTTGACGGTCGCGGCCCGCATCGCGGCCACGGCGGCGTCAGCGTTGCCGGCGTCAGCAGCCTCACGGAACTTGCGCACGGACGTCTTCAGCTCGGACTTGACCGCCTTGTTGCGCAGGCGAGCCTTTTCGTTCTGCTTGTTGCGCTTGATCTGCGACTTGATGTTTGCCACGCGAATGCCTCGCTAAAGTCTGTCCAAGGTGTCTGGTGGTGCCGGCACGAGCCGCAAGCAAGCGGTTCGCGGCGTCGTGCCCGGTAATCCGCGGGCATGCAGGCAGCCAGCACAGAAGGATAGCCGAGATTCGCCCTGCCGCTCAAACCGGACAGCGCTCTTAGGCTGATCACGCAAGGATTTGTGCTTGTCAGGCCCTGAAGTCTTCGTGATCATGATCGAGACTGATGGCAAGGGCATCGAGCCCGGCATGCAACGATAGACGCTGAGAAGATCCGCGGCCGCGCCGGCCTGGATGGCTGGACGGTGCCCGCACCGGCCGAGCCCCGAGGCCCGGCGCCGGCGGCCGCGCCGAGCCGGCCAGCACCCGGCGCCCTACTATCTGGCGGAGCCTGTGTCACCAATGCCGCAGCAGCAGACAAACCGGCTGCCCGCGCCCGTACCCGAGCCCGCCCGTACTCCGCAGCAGGTCATCCGCAACTTTTGCATCATTGCCCACATCGATCACGGCAAGTCCACTCTCGCGGACCGGATGCTGCAGCTCACCGGAGTGGTCGACGCCCGCCAGATGCGCGCGCAGTACCTGGACCGGATGGATATCGAGCGGGAACGCGGGATTACCATCAAGTCCCAGGCCGTCAGGCTGCCATGGCAGGGCGCCGATGGGAACCAGTACGTGCTGAACCTCATCGACACGCCCGGCCACGTGGACTTCACCTACGAGGTGTCCCGGTCGCTGGCCGCGTGCGAGGGCGCGATCCTGCTGGTAGACGCTGCGCAGGGGATCGAAGCACAGACCCTGGCCAACCTGTACCTTGCCCTCGACGCCGACCTGCACCTGATACCGGTGCTGAATAAGATCGACCTGCCCGCTGCCCAGCCGGAGAAGTACGCCGAAGAACTGGCCAACATCATCGGCTGCGATCCCTCCGATGTGCTCAGGGTGTCGGCCAAGACCGGTGAGGGCGTCGCCGAGCTGCTGAACGCCGTCGTCGAGCAAGTCCCGCCACCGACCGGCAACCCCGACGCGCCGGCCCGGGCGCTGATCTTCGACTCGGTCTACGACACCTACCGCGGCGTCGTTACCTACGTACGGGTAGTGGACGGCCGCCTGTCCAGGCGCGAGCGGACGCTGATGCTGTCGACCAAGTCAGTGCACGAGACGCTCGAGATCGGGGTGATCTCGCCGGAGCCGGTGCCATCTGACGGGCTAGCCGCCGGCGAGGTGGGCTACCTGATCACGGGCGTCAAGGACGTCCGGCAGGCTCGCGTCGGCGACACCCTGACAACTCTGGCCGTTCCGGCGACCGAGCCGCTGGCGGGCTATGCCGACCCCAAGCCGATGGTGTTCTCCGGCCTCTACCCGGTCGACGGAGACGACTACCCGGAGCTGCGCGACGCCCTCGACAAGCTCCGGCTGAACGACGCCTCGCTGGTCTACGAGCCGGAGACCTCCACCGCGCTCGGCTTCGGCTTCCGCTGCGGCTTTCTCGGCCTGCTGCACATGGAGATCGTCAGGGAACGGCTGGAGCGAGAGTTCGACCTGGTGCTGATTTCTACCGCGCCGAACGTCGTGTACCGGGTCGTCAGCGAGTCCGGCCTGGAAACTGTCGTCACCAACCCCAGCGAGTTTCCCGAGGGCAAGATCAGCCAGGTCTTCGAGCCGGTCGTGCGCGCGACGATCCTGGCGCCCACCGACTACGTGGGCGCGATCATGGAACTGTGCCAGAGCCGCCGTGGCGTGCTGCTCGGAATGGAGTACCTGTCCGCCGACCGGGTCGAGATCCGGTACACGATGCCGCTGGGCGAGATCATCTTCGACTTCTTCGACCAGCTCAAGTCGCGCACCCGCGGCTATGCCTCGCTCGACTACGAGCGCGCCGGCGAGCAGGAATCCGATCTGGTGAAGGTTGACATCCTGCTGCAGGGTGTCCCGGTCGACGCGTTCAGCCAGATCGTGCACGCCGACAAGGCCCGTGAGTACGGGCTGGGCATGACGGCCAGGCTCAGGGAACTCATCCCGCGCCAGCAGTTCGAAGTGCCGATTCAGGCCGCCATCGGCTCGCGGATCATCGCGCGCGAGAACATCCGCGCGATCCGCAAGGACGTGCTCGCCAAGTGCTACGGCGGTGACATCACCCGGAAGCGCAAGCTGCTGGAAAAGCAGAAGGAAGGCAAGCGCCGGATGAAAGTCATCGGCCGGGTGGAAGTGCCGCAGGAGGCCTTCGTCGCCGCGCTGTCCACCGAAGGGCCGCCGGACAAGAAGCGATCCTGATAAGCAAAACTTCCACCAGGGGAACGAGGCCGCCTCACCTGACCTCGGTCTGGCCGTGCATCGCAAGGGTGCCCGTGCGGTCCCGCTGAAACCTAGTGATTGGTCACCCGGACGCCGATCAAGATCACGACAAGGATCAGCAGGAAGTACAGGACGCCCAGGATTCCGAGCACCAGGCCGGCCACAGCCATGCCGTGGCCGCGCTCGCCGCGAAGCCTGATCTGCTTGAGCGCGATCGACCCGCAGATGATCGCCGGAACGGCGAGCAGGATGTTGCCTACCAGCGTCAGGCCAAGCACGAACTGGCCGATGCCGCATACCAAGGCCGCGACGGCGGCCCGGTTGGCGCGCGCGACGGGCGGGGTGAAGTACTGCCACTGGTCGCCGTAGGCGCCTGGCGGGTGCTGGCCGTCGGTCGGATGCTGGCCATCGGTTGCGTGCTGGCCGTCCGGCATGTACTGGCCGTAGGTCGGGACCTGGTACTGGCCGTTCGGAGATTGCCCGGCGCCGGCTTGCGCGAACTGCCCTGCGGGCTGGCTCTGCTGGCCAGAGGCCGCGGGCCCGGCCGGCGGGGGAATCTGCTGACCCTGGTGACCTGGCCAGCGGGGCGGCGGAGGCGGTCCGCCGGATCCGTCCGGCTGCGGCGGCCATGATTCGCTCGCCCAGGAATCGGGGACCGGCTGCGCCCATGAATCGGGCACCGGGGAATCGAAGCGGCCGGGCTTGTCGCCCGGGTTGTCAGTGGGTTCTGAACTCATCTGCACGCATCCCCTACATGGCAGTGCACCGTCACGCGGCACCCGCCCAGTATTCAGGTGACACCAGGCTCCCAGCAGGTCAAGGCCGTTCCTAGGGGGAATTCAAGCTCGACGCTGCACCAGCGAAGATTGCCACAACAACGACGAGGAGGACCAGGAAGAGGGCAGTCCCGACAACGCCGAGCACCAGGCCAGTCGTCGCCATGCCTCCGCCGTCCTCGCCCGTTAGCCGGATCTGCTTTAGTGACATGGCGCCGAGGATGATGGCGGCGATGCCGGCGAACGGCCCGGCGACAACTTGGCCGACGCCGCAGCACAGTGCCGCGATGGCCAGTGAGTTCGTCCGCCGGCTGGCCAGCTGCGGCCATCCTGCGCTCGCCTGCACATACGGACCGGGCTGGCCGTAAGGCGGCTGCCAGCCTGGTTGCTGACCGAACGAGCCAGCCCCGAATGGTCCTGCCGCCCCTGCAGGTCCTGGCTGACCGGGTTGCCCGGTCTGACCGAACTGATCGGCCGGCTGCGTTGGCCCGGCGAAGAACTGGCCGGGTTGACCCCAGCCCTGAGTTGGCTGATCGCCGACCCCGTCTGTACCCATTCTTCCCCCTGAACGGCGCGGTTGCCGCCCCCCAATTATTTACCCGTGGGGCTGAAACAGGTAGTAGTTGCCCTGTTTTGTCGATGCAGGGGACGGCCAGCTGCGCCTGCCGCACTACGGGATCCGGATCCAGTACACGACTGCCGTGGTCAATCGGACCAGGACAAGGTTTGGCATCCCGAATATCACGGTCGCGCCGACAGTTCGAGACTGGCTGACTGGTACCGACCCGGTTCTCGCCTCGGCTCTGCGCTACCGGGCTAGCACGTTGTGCCCAGCACGTCGAGAACGGGCGGGCGCGGCCGGTTCAGCGGCCGCGATTCGCATTCGACGGGCCCGGCCGCGTCGGCTAGCGTCAACGTCATGTCAGGCGCTCGCGTTATCTCGGTGAACCGCGGTAAGGAAGCCGATCTGCTGATCGGCGGCCGGCCTGGCCGGTCCGCGATTGACAAGCGACCGGTGGCTGGCCCGGTAGCAGTCGGCCCCCTCGGCCTCGACGGCGATGAGTGCGCCGACAAACAGGACCATGGCGGTCTCGAGCAGGCCCTCTACGCCTACGCCAGGGAGGACCTGGACTGGTGGACCGAGCAGCTCGGCCGTGAGCTGACCAGCGGAACCTTCGGTGAGAACCTCACGACGGCAGGCATCGATGTCAGCGCCGCCCTGATCGGGGAGACGTGGCGCGTCGGCTCCGCGCTCGTCCAGGTGACGGCGCCGCGAATCCCGTGCGTGACGTTCAAGTCCTGGCTGGACGAGCCGCACTGGGTCAAGCGGTTCGCCGATGCCGGACGTCCCGGCGCCTACCTGAGGATCCTGTCTGAGGGCAGCGTGCAGGCCGGGGATGACCTGACTGTGCTGAGCCGCCCGGATCAGGCGGTCACGGTGGCCGAGTCCATGCGTGCCTGTTACGGCGACCGGGAGCTCATGACCAGGCTGCTGCAGGTTGCGGGACGCAGCTCGAAGTGGGACGAGATCGCTGCGGACGTGCTCAGCCGGGCTTGATGGGTAGCGTGGAGCGATGCAGCGGCAGCGCGGGCAGCACCTGCCCGGCTAGCAGGGGGCGGTGACATGGCCGGTCATCCACCAGATGGCGAGCCCGCTCCGGCCGACGCAAGCCTGCCTGAGGCGGCGGTCGCGCGGCTGGGAAGTGCCCCGTTCGGGGTCTATGTGCACGTTCCGTTCTGCCTGACCCGGTGCGGCTACTGCGACTTCAACACCTACACCGCGACGGAACTAGGCTCTGGCGCGTCCCGCGAGTCCTACGCGGCGCTGGCCATCGGCGAGATCAAGCTGGCTGCCAAGGCGCTGGCGGGCCGGACCGGGCCGGTGCAG
>DASXIA010000049.1:0-13993 GCA_036488155.1 Streptosporangiaceae bacterium
GTTGTGCCAGGGGATGGTGTGGTCGAGGTCGGTGCGCCAGGCTGGCTGGCCGCAGGGGCCGAACCGGCAGGTTTTGTCCCTGGCGGTGACGTGCTCGCGGGTCCGCGGTGGTGGCCGGTAGGCGGTCGATGCGGTGGTGTGGGCGCAGCCGCCGGCTCGGGTGTCGCGTTCGGCGTCGGCGCGGGCGCGGGTGGTCGCCCGGTTGGCGGCGGCCAGGACGGCGGCGGCGATGCCGCGCAGCGGCCGCGGGCAGGCACCGAGGTCGGCGGCTGCGGCGTTGGCCGGGGTGGCGAGGGTGCTGGCGCGGATGGTGATGGTGACCCGGCCGATGACCCCGGTGCTGTCCGGGTCGGTCCGCCGCGGGCGGGTGTGCCGGGGTGGCCGGGCGTGTCCGACTGCCAGGGCGCGGCCGTCGTCGCCGGTGACGATGACCCGCCACTGGGTGGTCGGGCTGCGTGTGGCCAGGAACAGCAGCTGTCGTGCTTGCAGGCTGGAGACCGGGCCGATGCGGCCCAGGACGCCCGGTTCGCCGCTGTCGCCGGCCAGCGATGTCCACGGGATCAGCACGTCCAGCAGCCCGGCCCGGGCCCTGGCCGCGTCGCCGGGTGCGGGGGCCGGGTCGCCGGGTGCGGGCAGCCGCGCCGGCAGCGCGGGCCAGTCCGGGGATGGTAGCTGCGGCCAGTCATCGTCGTTGTCGTCCGGCTCGGTTGCCAGCGGCGGCTCGGGCGGGTCACCGGTGTCCGGCGGCGCGTCGCCATCACCGGGGCACGGGATGTCAGGCCACCAGCCCGGCAGGTCGTCCGCGCCGGACGGGTCGACGTCGCGACCGGTCAGGCCGGGACCCTCGCAAGGCGAACGGTCATCATCGGGGCCGTCATCCGCAGGTAGCTGGTCACCCGGCGGCTGATGGCCGGCCGGCCCGTGGTCCGGGAGCAGATAGTCGTCCGCCGACGCGTCAGCGCGCGAGCCATCATCGGGCCCGCCGGCCGCGCCGCCGTCGCCGGCCAGCTGGACATCCGCCGGTCGCGGGTCGCCGGCCGGATCAGCAGCGTCGGTCGCTAGCTGATCGTCGTCCGGTGGCGGGTCGCCGGCCAGGCCGTCATCCGCGGGCAGCTGATCGTCGGGCGGTGGCGGGTCACCGGCCAGGCCATCATCGGCGGGCAGCTCATCGTCCGCGGACGGTGGCGAGCGGTGATCCTCCGGTAGCTGATCGTCCGGACCGTCGTCGGTGGGTGGCTGATCGCCGGGTCGTGGTGGCGGGTTGTCGGGCGGGCCGTCGGCGGGTGGCGGGATGAACGGCAGGGTGTCGAGCAGCAGGCCGATGAAGACGTGCGCGCGCAGCAGGTCCAGGCCGCCGCCAGCGCCGGAGGCCTTCAGCGCGCGGGCCATCGCGGTGATCCGGGCCATCGCCGCAGCGGCCTGCACGCTCGGCAGGCCCGACCCGGTCAGCGTGGCGGTGCCCTCCTCGCCGGGGTACAGCGAGACCTTCGCGCGCCGTTCGGTGTCCTTGCGGCGCTGCTCGGCGCCCTCGGGGTCGACGGCCAGCACCGCGCGGCGCACCGACAGGCGCAGCTGCCCGGTGGTCCGCTCGCCGGCCGCGGGCAGGACTCGCTGCTCCACCGCGGCGGCGTGCTCGTCGGACAGCAACCCGGTGGCCTCGGCGATGATCCGCGCCCGGGCCAGGTCGATCACCCCGGCGGCCAGCGCGGCGAAGGTGGCCGGCAGCCGCCAGCGCAGCTGGCAGCCCAGATCGGTCCAGTCTGAGGCGCCGTACTGCGACATCCGCAACTCCAGCGCGACTTCCGCGGCGGCCTCAGGCGGTAGCCGGCAGGGCCGGCCATCCTCCCCGGCGCCGATGTCCGGGTTCGCCGCCGCCCGCCGGGCGGCGATCTCGGCGACCGCGGCCAGCTCGCGTGCCTGCGCCCACCCGGCCAGCCGCCGGTAACCGGCCGCCATGCCCGGCAGGTCCCAGTCGGACGCGCCGCCGGGCGTGCCGGACGCCAGGACAGCAGCTAACCCCGGCCCGGCCGGCAGATGCTCGCCGATCCACGCCGGGCTGGCCGTGCTGCCCTGCCCGGCCGCCGGCCCCGCCGCGTGCCCGTCGTGATCACGACCAAGACTGCCGGGCTGATGGGGCTGACCGGGCTGATCGCTGAACAGGTCGGCCAGCACCGCTTCCTCGTCATCACCAAGGTCCGCGGTCGAGTGCGGCACACCCACGCTGTCCAGCAGCGCCAGCAGATCCTCACCCGACAGCGACCCCGCCGCCGCAAACGACGGCGCCACGAGCATCTCCGGGCGGTCCGGGCCGTCCGCAGCGGCCGGCCCTGGGGTGTTGACTGCCTCGGTCATCCGGCCACCTCCTCAACCGCTCCGCCAAGCGCCTGTCTCGAGCTTCTGTCGAAAATAGTATCGAGAGCCTCTGACAAAACGAGGACTAGACAGCGGGCTTCGCCGGCAGGATCAGCTAGCCCAGCAGGCCCCGCACTCTGGGCTGGCTCCGACGGGCTACGCACGCGCGGTTGGCTCCGTCGGGCCACGCACGCGCGGTTGGCTCCGACCGGCCAAGCGCGTGGGACGGCCTGGCCGCCAGGCTCCGCTGGCAGCGCGGCCCGGCCGCGGACCACGCCCGCGGCGTGATCCCAGCCGCCGGCCGCGACTGGGACCTCCGCGGGAGGGCTAAGCGACCTTCAACCGGAAGGTTTCGCGCACTGCGGGACCAACGCCGTTGCGAGCGATGACGGTAATCACATAGGTCTTGCCTCGGTCGGCGCGGATTGCTCGGCCTGCCAGCTGCGCTGTGCCATTGTCCCTAGCCTTGAACCTGACACCAATTGGGAGACGGCCTCGTTCCGACAATTTGGCGGCCGGGAATCCGGTTGCCCGGAAAATGAACCTGCGCCAGTGACCAACCTTGAACGTAGTCGATCGTGCCGACGTGATAGCCGGATGCTGATCGACTGTCAGCGTGAAGGCTTGGTTGGCGCTCGGCGCGATGCCGTTGCTGGCCGTGATCGTGATCGGGTACACGCCGCCAGAGTTAGCGGCCGGCGTTCCGGTTAGCAGCCCGGCTGAGGAAAGCGCAAGCCCACTGGGCAGCGCGCCGACTGCGGTATAGGTGGGTGCCGGGTACCCGTTGGCCGAGACCTGGAAACGGCCGGAGGTCCCGGCTACGAATGTGGCCTTCGGAGTCGACTTGAAGCTAGGCGCTTCCTTAACGGTCAGCGTGAATGCCTGTTGAGCTTCGGAACCCACGCCGTTGTACGCCAAGATCGTGAGAGGGTACACGCCGCCGGTGCCGACAGCGGGCGTACCGGAAATCTGCCAGCCGCCCGGCGTCTGGTCACTGATTGACAGCCCGCCAGGCAGGCTGCCGGCAGAGGTGAAAGACGGTGCTTGGTAGCCGGTCGCTGTCAGCGAGAAGCTTCCGGCCGTGCCCACTTCAAAGGTGGCGCTGTCACCCGAGGTGATCGCCGGAGCCTCGTAGACGTTCAGGCTGAACTGCTGGGTGAAGTCGGGCGCGATGCCGTTGCTGGCCGTGATCGTTATCTTGTAGAGGCCGCCCGAGCCGACTGCCGGAGTGCCGCTGAGCACACCGCTGGCGCTCATAGTGACGCCGGACGGTAGCGAACCAGTCTCGCTGATGCTCGCGGCGGGCAGTGCGCTGGAGGTGACGGTGAAGGAGAGGCCCGCTTCCCCGACGATGAAGCCAGAGCTGCCAGCGCTCGTAATAACCGGGGACATGGCATTGGCGGCACCGGCCGTGAGGGTAAAGATAGCGGCCTGCCTCTGGGCGGGCTCGTAGACGACGCTGGTGGCCTGATCGACTACGACGCCGGTGCTACCGCGACCGATGCTGTCTTCGATCTCGTTCGTGCTGCCGTTGATCACCCAGGTGGTCCCGGTCGAGGTGAAACTAGCGCTGGCGTAAACCACGCCACTGCTCTGGTCTACATCGAGACCGTAGAGCGCCGGGCCGACGGCTATATCAGTAATGACTGCGCCTGTCTTGCCATCCAATACGATGACCTGGCTATTCCTGAGGTCGCCGACGTAGATCGTGTTGGTGCCCCCGTTGACTGCCAGCGAAATGGGCTCGGTGCCCGATAGGGGGATGTCGGTGCTGACCGCGTCGGTAGCCCCGTCGATGCCGATCAACCTGCCGCTCGGGTCCGCGGCCCAGACGGTGTCCGTTGACTGATCCACAGCCAGGCGATATGGCCGCGTCCCGGTGCCTGTGGCGACGTTCGTGGTGATCTCATCGGTGGCGCCGTCGATGACGGCCACCTGAGCCAGTCCTGGCTCTGCGGCGTACACAGTGTTGGTAGTCGAATCGACGGCGAGGCTGGTGATGCCGATGGGCACGCTAATACTGGTGGTGACCGTATTCGTAGCGCCGTTGATGACATCGATGACCGGCCCCGGAGTAAAGGGTGACGCCGCGAGATAGATGGTGTCCGTGGCCGGGTCAACGGCTATAGCGTTGACGGGCGCGGGCGTGTTGATAGTCGTCGTCACAGTGTTGGTCGCGCCGTTGACAACGATCACGCCGCTGTTCGTCGCCAGGTAGATGGTGTCCGTGGCCGAGTCCACGGCCAGCGCCGACCCTGCGGCGGGGGTCTGCACGACGGATGCCGAGTAACCTCCGCTGGCCGCGCTGGCCTGCCCGAGGTTGACCGACAACAGGGCCGCAGCCATGCCGAGGGTAAGAATCGCGCCCGCGAGAGCGCGCCCGCGCCCCGACCTGTCATGAGCGCATGAGACTCGCACCGTACCCCCGGCTTATTGAGTCATAAATAGAAAAGCCAAGTTAAGGCATGATTCTGGACCATTCCCAGCGATCAGGCAACGCCCAAATCCGCGCTCGTCATTTGCCCGGTCCGACCCGGCTAGCATGGCTGCCATGGCCGCCGCCTCTGGCCGGATCGACCGTGGTCGGCTCGCGCAGCTGGAGATCACCAGCCCGGCGAATTCGCGGATCAAGCAACTCGTCGCGCTCCGCCGCAGGCGCAGTCGCGAGCAAGCCGGGGTGACGCTCGTCGAGGGCCTAGCCGAGATCGAACTCGCACTGGCCGCGGGCGTCCGGCCACAGGCGCTGTATTACTGCCGGCAGCTGGCCACTGCCGAGTCACTCCCGCTGGCCGACCGCGCGGCAGCGCAAGGAGCCGAGGTCATCCATCTCAGCCGGCCGGTCTTCGAGAAGGTCTCCTACCGCGAGGGCCCAGACGGCTGGCTTGCCGTCGTGCCAGCCGTCGAGACCGAACTAGCCAGTCTCCAGCTACCACCCCGACCACTCGTGCTGATCTGCGCTGGCTTGGAGAAACCGGGCAATCTCGGCGCAATCCTCCGCACTGCGGATGCCGCGGCCGTTGCCGCCGTGGTCGCTGCTGATCCGGTCACCGACTGGGGCAACCCGAACGTCGTACGTGCTAGCAAGGGCACCGTGTTCTCGGTACCAGTCGCGTCCGCGACCACCGCAGAGGTCCTGGACTGGGCAGCTCAGCACGGTTTGCAGATAGTGGCGGCGACGCCAGATGCGACGACGCTGGTGACCGAGACCGATCTGACCGGGCCAACGGCGATCGCTGTCGGTGCTGAGCAAGCCGGATTGCCACCTGCCTGGCTTGCCAACGCAAGTATCCGGGTGCGGATACCGATGTTCGGCAAAGCGGACTCGCTGAACGTCTCGACATCAGCGGCGATCATCACCTATGAGGCGGTTCGACAGCGGCTGCAGGCGGGTGAGCTGGCGAATCGCCCCCCGATACGATCTAGCTATGCCTGATCTATCCCTGCTGCCGCCCTCTGCAACGATCGACGGTGCAGACCTGCGCCTTGGCGGTTGCTCGCTGACAGAGATCGCGGCTGAGTTCGGCACGCCCGCCTTCGTCTTCGACGAACAAGCACTCCGCGATCGAGCGCGCGCCTTCGTCGACGGCCTGGCGAGCCGGTACCCGCGCAGCCGGGTCTGCTTCGCGACGAAGTCCTTCCCCTCCGCATCGATGGTCAGCATCCTGGCCGAGGAAGGCCTCGGGTTCGACGTGGTAGGCGAAGGTGAGCTTCGCATCGCGCTCGCCGGCGGGGCCGATCCCGCGTCGATCGTGATGCACGGCAATGCTAAGTCCGACCAGGACATCGCGGCTGCCCTCGAAGCCGGGATCGGCTATATCGTCGTGGACGGCTTTGACGACATCGACCGCATCAAGCGCCTGGCGACACGTCCCGCGCCGGTTCTGCTCCGGGTCAGCCCTGGCATCGAGTCCAAGACGCACCTTGCGCTCGCGACCGGCGGGAAGTCGGCGAAATTCGGCGTTCCGGTGGAACAGGTTCCCGAGGCGCTAGCCCGCATGAATGCAGCGCCGATGATCGAGATGCATGGCCTGCACGCTCATATCGGCTCACAGATCCTTAACCTGGAGCAGTTCGAGGCCGAGGTCGAGGCGCTTGCGTCGCTCGGCACATTCGACGTCTACGACCTCGGCGGTGGCCTCGGGGTGCGCTACGAGAGCGATGACGTTGCGCCGGATATCGACAGCTACCTGCAGCGACTCACTGCGGCCGCGCGAGCGCATCTCGGCGATGCCGCGGAGATCATGATCGAGCCTGGCCGGTCACTAGTGGCACCGGTCGGCATCACGCTCTACCGCGTGCTCACGCTGAAGCTAGCAGGCAAGCTGCATGTCGCGACCGACGGTGGCATGGGCGACAACCTGGAGTACTCGCTTTACGGGCAGCGGTTCGCCCCGATGGTCGTCGGCAGATGGGAGGAGCCCGAAGTGCTCGCCGATCTGGTCGGCCGGCACTGCGAGTCGGGCGATATCGTCACCCCCGACGTCGAACTCCGTAACCCGCAGGTCGGCGACCTGGTCGTGGTGCCGGTGACAGGTGCCTACTGCTTCACCATGCTGAACAACTACAACGGCGCGCTGCGGCCGCCGGTGATCTACTGCTCAGGTGGCATGGCACGGCTGGGAGTCCGTCGTGAGACGCCGGACGAGCTGCTTGCCCGCGAGATGGGCCTGCTGACGTCTAGCGGCCGGACGTCCTGAGCCCGCGCTCGGGCCTGACCGTCCTGAGCTGGCAGGCCGGACCAGATGACCCGAGCTAATCGCGCAGCACGCCTCAACCGCCGCCGACACCCAGGGCGGTTAGCAGAACCAGCGTAATCGTCGCGGCTGCGAAGGCGCCATGCGCGATGACCACCGGCAGCGGGAAATTGCGTTCTGGCGGTCCCAGCTCGCCGGCCGGCTCGAGCACAGCGACTCTAGCCTGCCCGCCCACGAGTGTCAGGTGGCTTGCCTGCCTGGCCTTCCGGTCCCGAACAGCCGCGCGACCAGCACGGTAAACGCCGATCCAGCGCACTGCCATCACAAGGCCCAGCGTCGCCGCTAGCACCAGCGCGACAAGCGCGACCCAGACAAGTCGGTCTGCGTCGTAGATGAGATAAGTAATCCAGACGGCCAGACCGCCCAGGGCTAACAACACATGTCCGGCCAATACCGGCGGCGGCAGCCGAGTCGCGGCCGCGGCCTGGAATTCCTTGTCGTACTCGATCAGCCAGATAGACAGCAGATAAAGGCCGCCAGCAGCAGCGATAATCCAGGTGGCGAGCGCGAACATGCTCATGCGATCCTCCGCCGGGTGCGACAACGGAATGCAGTAAAACCGGCGGTATAAAGGAACACCGCCGTGGCCGCATCGACGGGAACCGCCTACACATATGACGCACTCGGTGCCGTAGCGGTTCACCAGGCGAACGCCTGTTCTCAGCCCGCCTGTCTACCGAGCACGAGCACGCCAGAGGTTGCGAACATGCCGCCGTTCCCGACCACGACGCTGATGTCGACGCCGGGCACTTGGGCGGCTGCCTCGCCCCGCACCTGCCGCACGCCCTCCTGGATCGCGAACATGCCGTACATGCCGGTGTGCGTGTACGACAAGCCGCCGCCGTTAGTGTTCAACGGCAGCCGGCCGCCTGGCTCGGTGTTGCCGTCCGCGATGAAGGGACCGGCCTCCCCTTTAGCGGTGAAGCCGAGCGCCTCGAGCCCGTAGATCGGCACGTGCGCGAACGCGTCGTAAATCATCAGGTGGTTGACATCCGCGGTGGTGATGCCTGCCTCGGCGAACGCCGCCTCGCCGGCCAGCCGGAACGCCTTGGACTCGGTGAAGTCCGCCATCTGCGAGATCATTGGCGCATCCATCGACTCCCCGGTGCCGAGGACGTGCACGGCGGGCTTGCCGAAGTCGGCCGCGCGCTCAGCCGACGTGACAACTAGCGCGCCGCCGCCGTCTGTGACCAGGCAGCATTCCAGCAGGTGGAACGGCCAGGCGACCACCCTGGATGCCAGCACGTCATCGACCGTGATCAGGTCGCGGAACATCGCCCGCGGGTTGCGCGCCGCCCACTTCCGCTGCGCCACCGCGACGTACGCGAGCTGCTCGTGAGTTAGGCCGTACTCCTTCATGTAGCGCAGCACCGGGATCGTGAACGCCGAGGTAGGCCCCGCCGTCCCGTAGGGTGCCTCGAACTGACCGGGAATAGACGACGCTCCGCGCGGGAACGGGCTGGCGCCGACTCGGGATCGGCCCGATTCGCCGTGGGTAATGAGAACTGTGCTGGCGTAGCCCGCCCTGATCGCTGCCGCCGCGTGGCGCACATGCAGCAGGAACGACGTGCCACCCACCGCAGTGCCGTCCATGTAGGCGGGCGTGATACCCAGTGCGTGCGCGACCTGGACCGGTCCCGGCGCGTTGACCGTGGCGATGCCGTCGATGTCGCGCATCGTCAGACCGGCGTCGGCGACCGCGTTGACCGCAGCCTCGACATGCAGTTGCAGCGTCGAGTAGTCCGGCAGCTTGCCGACCGAGTTGGTCTCGGCGGCACCGGCGATGATCACGCCATGGTCCCGGCTCAATGCTCTCCTCCTGCAGGCGTGAAAACCGGAAGGTTGATGTCGCCGCGCTGCTCGAACGTCACTTGCAGCTCCATGTCGAGGATCAGGTCCTCGGGCGTGTTCGGTACGCCGACCAGGTTGGTCATCATCCGCGGACCTTCGGCGAGCTGCACGACAGCGATCGCGTACGGTCCGTCGTCCTCGAACCCGCGCGCGGGCCGGTGGTTGATCACATAGGAATAGAGCGTCGCCCGCCCGCTGGCGGTGAACCACTCAACGTCCGTCGACCCGCACTCCGGACACACCGGCCGCGGGTAGAAGTACGGCTTGCCGCACTCCCGGCAGCGCTGGATCCGAAGTTCGCCGGCTGCGCAGCCGTCCCAGAATGGCTGCGTGTCCGGAGTCGGCTCCGGCAGCGGCTTGGCGGATGCTGGCGCGCTCAAGCCGGCCTGCCCGGCGTCGGCCGGAACGACCGCTCGACCTGCTCGGCAAGTTCGTCGACCTGCCACGGTTCGTTCCCGATCAGCCGCACGACCGGCGCCATGTTGTTGTAGAGCGAGACCTCGAAGCCGGAGGAGTGCACGATGCGGCCCGTCAGCCAGCCGGACCGCTCGCTGGCCAGATAGGCGACCACGGTCGCAACGTTGTCCGGCGAACGCCTCTGGTCCTCATCGGACGGGCGGTCGGTGCGCCGCCGCTCGGTAGGGATGGAGTCAGTCATCCGCGTCGCGGCCGCCGGAGACACCGCGTTGCAAGTGACGCCGTACTTGCCGAGCGAGTTGGCGCACGACCAGGTCAGGCCAACGATGCCCATCTTCGCGGCAGCGTAGTTCGGCTGGCCCGGCGCTCCGTGCAGGCCGGACACCGAGGTGAAGTTGATGATGCGGTTCTGCGCCGTCTCCTCGCGCAGCGATCGCCAGTGCGCGGCGGCGAACTTGGAGGTGTTGAACGTGCCCTTCAAGTGCACCCGGATGACATCGTCCCACTCCTGCTCGGACATATTGAAGATCATCCGGTCGCGGAGGATGCCGGCTACGTTCACCAGCACGTCTAGCCTGCCGAATTCGGCAATTGCGGTCTTGATCAGCTCTTCGGCGGCACCGTGATCGGAGACATCAGCTCCGTTGGCGATCGCCTTGCCGCCGTTGTTCGTGATCTCGCTGACCACGTCATGCGCCGGCCCTGCGTCGTTGCCCGAACCGTCTACTGCGCCGCCGAGGTCGTTGACCACGACGCTGGCGCCTTCGCGAGCCAGCAGCAGGGCAGTGGACCTGCCGATGCCGCGTCCTGCCCCGGTGACGATCGCGACTCGCCCGTCCAAGCTGCCCATACAGCTCACCCGATCCTTTGTGAGGTTACGCAGCCGATATTAGAATGTTCTTCTAGGAATTATTACTGAGACCTTGCTCACATGTCTCGTCCTCCGTAGCTGAGGGAAGACAAGCCGGAGCGCAGAGAGGTCACCGCGGTCGTCATCATGGATCACATCCCGGCCCCGTGCGACATTTACCTGGGTCAGCTGCACAGCCTGCGAAGTCTGGACCTCGGCATGCTCGACAGGTCGGAGCAGGCCCGAGCACAGCGTTACCGGCTGGCTGACGACCGTGACCGGTGCCTGCTCGGCGCGGCTCTGCTGCGCGCCGTCGCCGGTCATCACCTAGGCGTCCGGCCTGCTGATGTTCCCGTCGACCGGACCTGCCCGTGGTGCGAGAGTCAGCACGGGCGCCCGGTGCTGGCCGGGACCGGGCTGCACGCGTCGGTGTCGCACTCTGGCGACGTCGTAGCTGTCGCGATCACCCGCGCCGGCCAGGTTGGCGTCGACGTCGAGGCGGAGCGGGCAATTGATTTCAGCGCCGTAACCGATTCGGTCTGCACCCCGGCTGAACGAGAATGCGTGGGCGGTCCGGGCGACTTCTACGCCTACTGGACCAGGAAAGAGGCCGTCCTTAAGGCCACCGGCGATGGCTTGCTCAGGCCAATGACCGAGCTCAGCATCACGGCGCCCCGCAGTGCGCCGGTGCTGCTGGCCCTCGGCAGCGATTCTGCGCCCGCCTGCCAGATGGCCGACATCCTGGCGGGCGACGGATACCGCGCCGCGGTCGCCGTGCTGACCGCATGGCCGGTTACCTTCAGCACCCATGAGGCAAGTACATTGCTGGCCGGCTGAACTTGCTCGCGCGTCGGAAATGCCGTCTATATCGGACTGCCGCGACTGTCATTCCGACGTTTCATGACTGGGACGATCAGATGCTCGTTTCGTGAAGGTATAGGCGCACAGCAGCCGTGAAATGTCGGCGTCTGCTCTCTCAAAGGCACATCACTTGCGGCGCAACTGACTAGCCGCGGGTGGCGTGAGGTCAAGTCAGCCGTTTCGTGTGGCTGGCTCGAGCCTGACGCCAGCCGCGCCGGCAGAACCTGGCACGTGCGTGCCGGGCCTGGGTACGACAACTGAGTGCGGTGGCAACCGGGTCAACGCCTAGAGCACCTGTTCGAGTACCAGTGTGACCGCATGCTGCGGGCGGGTGACGGTAGCCAGCTAGCCGTCGATGCAGGCGCTGTCACGATGACCTACCCGGAACTAGACGCTCGTGCCAACCAGCTTGCGCGGTTCCTCGTCCGCTCCGGCATACGGCCCGGCGACCGGGTCGGCTTGTTGCTTGACCAGCCGCTCGACGGTTATGTCGGGATGCTTGCCGTGCTGAAGGCGCACGCCGTCTATGTTCCGCTGGATCCCGCCTTCCCGCGGGACCGGCTGGCCTACATCATCGATGATGCCGCGGTCGAGGTGGTGCTCGCGCGTTTCCGCCAGGCCGGCCGGCTGGAACCGCCGACTGCCCATCGCGCGGTGATGTACCTCGATGAAGTTGAGCATCTGGTCCGGCTGGAAAGCGAAGACCGGCTGACCTGGCAGCCTGGCAGCACTGCAGACGATCTCTGCTACGTCATCTACACCTCCGGCAGCACCGGGCGCCCTAAGGGCGTTGCCATCGCGCACGCCAGCATCTGCAATTTCGTTCAGGTTGCCGCCGAGGTCTACGGCATCGCCCCCGACGATCGCGTCTACCAGGGCATGACCATCGCTTTTGACTTCTCGGTCGAGGAAATCTGGGTGCCCTGGATGGTCGGCGCGACGCTCGTCCCGCGGCCAGTTGGTCCCAGCATGCTCGGCGAGGAGCTGCATGCCTTCCTGGCGAGCCGACGAGTGACGGCGCTGTGCTGCGTCCCGACCCTGCTAGCCACTCTGAACGACGACCTGCCCGGCCTGCGGTTCCTGCTGGTGTCGGGTGAGTCGTGCCCGCAGGATCTGGTATCGCGGTGGCACCGGCCGGGCCGGCGGTTCCTCAACGTTTACGGGCCGACCGAGGCGACCGTGACCGCGACCTGGACGGTCCTGCATCCTGAGCGGCCGGTGACGATCGGGCACCCGCTGCCGACGTACTCGATCGTCGTACTTGACCCCGAGGAGGAGGTTGCGCTCCCGGCCGGCGCACTCGGCGAGATCGGCATCGCCGGGATCGGCCTGGCACTGGGGTACCTGAACCGCAAGGACCTCACCGAGCGCGCCTTCGTAACGGACTTCATCGGCCTGGCGGAGAATCCCTCCGGGCGCATCTACCGCACCGGCGACCTCGGCCGGATCAACGCGGACGGCGAGATAGAGCACCACGGCCGGATCGACGCTCAGGTCAAGATCCGCGGCTACCGCGTCGAGTTGACCGAGGTCGAGTCCGCTCTGCGCCAGATACCGGAGATCGCGCAGGCAGTGGTCAGCACCTATGAGCCGGCACCAGGCGTGGTCGAGCTGGCCGGGTATTACACGACGAGGTGCGACCCCAGGGAGGTCGACGACCGCGCCATCTACCAGCACCTGCGCGACGTACTGCCGGGCTATATGGTTCCTGCCTACCTGGAACACCTCACGGCGATCCCGATGCTCGTCAGTGACAAGGCTGACCGCGCGAGCCTGCCCGCACCGCAGGGCAGGAGGATGCTGGCGGGCGGCGAGCAGTTCCAGGCTCCTGCAGCCGGGACGCAGTCGTTGCTGGCCAGCCTGCTGGCGGACACGCTCGGCGTCGAGCGGGTGTCAGCGGACAGCAACTTCTTCGCCGACCTGGGCGCGAACTCGCTGCTCATGGCACGCTTCAACGCGGCAGCCCGGCGGCAGCCAGAGGTGGCCCCGCTGTCGATCAGGGACGTCTACCGCTATCCGACGGTAGAGCTCCTGGCGGCCGCCGTTGACGCGCGGACGACGGTGGCTACGCATGGCGCGGAGAGCGAGCAGGCATCTGGCGGCGCTCCCGGCACCGTCAGCGCCGGCCGGCCCCGATCGGGCCGCGTGACACTCACCGGTCCGGCCGCCAGCCAGAGATTCTTCCTGTGCGGGCTGCTTCAGCTGGCAGCCTTCGTCGGCTACGCCAGCCTGGAGGCGCTGGTGCTGGTCACAGGCTTCAGCTGGGCGACCGGCGGTCACGGCGCGCTGAGCGCGTACGTCCGGCTGACCGTGGTCGCGGCCTGCCTGCTACTGGCCGCCGGATCAGTGCCGATCGCCGCGAAGTGGGTGCTGGTCGGGCGCTGGAAGCCGCAGCGCATCCCGGTGTGGAGCCTGGCTTACTTCCGGTTCTGGATGGTCAAGACCTTGATCATTACCAGTCCGGTGCGCCTGTGCACCGGCACCCCGCTGTACGGGTTGTACCTGCGGGCTCTCGGCGCGAAAGTCGGGCCAGGCGCGCTGATACTCACCAAACACGTGCCGGTCTGCACCGACCTGGTCACGATCGGCGCTGGCAGCGTCATCCGCAAAGACAGCTACCTGAACGGATACCGGGCCCGGGCAGGCCACGTCGAGACCGGCCTGATCGCCATCGGCGCTGGCTCGTTCGTCGGAGAGCAGACAGTACTCGACATCGATACCGGGATCGGGTCTGGTGCACAGCTCGGGCACTCCTCTGCGCTGCTCGAGGGCCAGGCCATCCCGGCCGGTGGAGTCTGGCACGGGTCTCCGGCTGAACCGGCTGGACCGGACCGCTCATATCTGGCCGTCGGACCGGCCCGCTGCGGCACGTTGCGCCGCGCTAGTTACGCGACCATCCAGCTGATCA
>DASXIA010000088.1:0-3181 GCA_036488155.1 Streptosporangiaceae bacterium
GCTCTCCTCACCCCAAGAGACGGCACGGTACCGCGGATCCTGGCGGCTCTTGGCGTCCAGCCCGCATCGGTGCGCGCCGCGATCCTGGACCGCTATCGCAAGGCGAGCTAACCGCGCGCTCTACGCCGATCGGCACCTGCCCTGGCGCCGTTGAGCCCACTGGTAGTTTCCTGCGGTGAGCAAGGAACTGCCGGGCGGCGGCATCGAGCTGTCACCGGCCGAGATCGAAGCCCTCGACGCCAGGTGGTCATCGTGCTGGACCCCGGGCGAGGTGACACGCCAGCTGGCCGGGATCGCCACTCCCTGGTGCGTGGCCGCGGGATGGGCGCTGGACCTGTTCCGCGGCAGGCAGACGCGCGAGCACGGGGACATCGAGATCGCGATCCCCGCCGCGAGCTTTCCCGAAGTGCGCCGCCGCTTCCCCGGATACGTCTTCGACGGGGTCGGCAGCGGCCGGATCTGGGAGGACGCCACACCGGACGTGCTGGCCGCCGTGCACCAGACCTGGCTGCGCGACCCGGCCACTGGCAACTACCTACTCGACGTGTTCCGTGAACCGCATGACGGCGACACCTGGATCTGCCGGAGGGACGAGACGATCCGGCTTCCCTACCGCGACATCATCCACCACACCCACGACGGCATCCCGTACCTGGCACCCGAACTGGTCCTGCTGTTCAAGGCCAAGCACGCCCGCCAGAAGGACCAGGCAGACTTCGACGCAACCGTCCCGCACATGACCCCGGGCCAGCGCGAGACGCTCGCCGGGCTCCTGGCCCGCGTACACCCGGGACACCCCTGGCTCGCGAACGTGTTGTCCGGTGACACGCATCTCGGCCCGGTAGGGTGCCCTTGAGCTGGGCGGGCCTTTAAGTGGCAAGGGTCGGGTCCGCGGTTTGCCATCAAAGTTGGCCCGTGCCGGGATTCCGGAGTGGTTTGTCACTCATTCCGGCCCGCCAGTCTGGGCGTTCAAGGATGTAGACGCTGACCCGCTCGCCGGTCCGGCCGGCCGCGTCGCCGTGAAGCCGCATTCCCAGCCTGGCTGCGACTCGTGCGGAGGCGTGGTTGCCCGGCTGGAGCCGGGCCACGATCCGCCTGGCCGACAGACGGCTGAATGCCTCGTCGCGGATCGCGGCCGCGGCCTCGGTGGCGATGCCGCGGCCCCAGGCGGCGGGGTCGAGCCACCAACCGATCTCGATCGCGGATTCTTCGATGCCGGGGACCAGCGCGCCGAGGTAATTCAAGGCGGCGAGGCCGAGGAAGCGGCTCCCGGGGCGGTCTAGTATCGCGCGCCAGCCGAAGCGGTGGTCTTCCCAATGCCTGAGGCATGCCTGATGCCGCTGGCGGGCTTGTTCCCGTTTCCAGGGCCGGCCGTTGCCGATGTACTGCATGACGCGTTCGTCGGAGGCGAGCCGGGCGAGGTCTTCCCCGAAGGCGTCCTGCCAGGGCATCAGCGCTAGCCGGACAGTGGTCAGGGCGTGCATGCGGCCGAGGGTAGGCGCCTTCTGGCGGCATCGCCACCTGCCTGCCTTGTCGTCGCGAGTCTCCCGGACAGGCCAGCTCACGGAGGCCGGCCCTTGTCGGGGTTGCTGACACTAGCGGGGTTGATTCTCCAGTGGGTGGAGGAAGCAGACTGGAGAGCGTGGAGGACAACGAGCCGGTGCTCTCGATTGGCGAGCTGGCCAGGCGCACGGGGCTGCCGGTCCGCACGATCCGGTTCTGGTCTGATGTCGGCGTGCTGCCCCCGGCGGCGCGCACCGGCAGCGGCCGGCGGCTGTATGACCCGGCTGGGCTGGCGCGGCTGGAACTGGTCGCCACGCTGCGCGACCTGGGGCTGAGCCTGCCCGACGTGCGCCGGGTGCTGGATGGCCAGGCGAGCATCGCCGAGGTCGCCGCCGTCCACCTGGAGGCGGTTGACGCGCAGATCCGCGCGCTGCGGGTGCACCGCTCGGTCTTGGCCGTCGTGGTCAAGCGCGCGGCCCGCAATGAGGAGATGACGCTGATGAGCAAGCTTGCCCGGATGTCGGTGGCCGAGCGCAGGCGGATGATCGATGACTTCCTGGCTGAGGTGTTTGAGGGCCTGGAGCCCAGCCCGGCCCTCGCCCGCCGCTGGAACGCGGCCCCGAACCTGCCCGATGACCCCTCGCCCGAGCAGGTCGATGCCTGGGTGGAGATCGCCGAGCTGGTCAGTGCCCCGGACTTCCGGCAGCGAATCCGGCAGATGGGCGGCATCGGCGTCCAGATCAGCGCCAGCGAGGGGCTGCAGGACTGGCTTGGCTGGG
Source organism: Streptosporangiaceae bacterium (assembly GCA_036488155.1). Lineage (GTDB taxonomy): Bacteria > Actinomycetota > Actinomycetes > Streptosporangiales > Streptosporangiaceae > JAJYUU01. The sequence continues at coordinate 2,283 of DASXIA010000088.1, forward strand.
CGCAGGAGAACGCGGTGGCGGCGGTGCTGCGGGGATGCCCGCCGGACTCGCCCGAAGCTGCTGGGATAGTGAACCGGATCCTAGAGCCTGCCGTGGGAAGTCACCTCATAAGCCGGGAGGAACTGATCGCCGACCTTGAGGTGTTCACCGACCCCCGGATCGAGCGGTACTGGCAGCTCACGGCCACCATCAACGGATGGCCGCCGTTCCCGTCCCATGTGCCTGCAAGTGCATGGTTGCTCGCTGCGCTGCGCGCTTGCGACTGACAGGCAGCCTGCTTCACTCAGCGTCGCTTGCCGCGCCCTGGAGTTTGTCGCGCAATATGTAGAGGTCGCCTTCAAGCGCGTCATTGCCGAGAGCCTCGGGGTCGGCAAGCAGCATTTCCACCGCCAGCAGCCGCGCCGCCTGCGAGTGCATGGTGTCCGGCCCTGGTGCCTTGCTCATGGTCTGCCCCTTTCCCTAGCTGACGTGTGTCCACGCGAGCCGCGCCCGCCGCAGGAACTCGTCATTGAGCCTCTTGTATCGGTCCGTCAGGATGGCACTTATTTCGTGCTCCGGCGTGTGCTCGAGTTCCTCGCGGACGCGTCTCCGCTCGGCCAGGAACGCTTGATCGTCTAGTTGCGTGAAGTCTTCGTCACTGGTCATGGCCCTTGTTGCTCTCGGGTGGCGGCTTGGTGCGTTCCGCCGACGCTCCCATTGGGTTCGGTTAGCACGCCGTGACGCCGGCGGAACGTGTGACCACATTGCAGCAGTCCGTGACTGTCGCGAGAGAGCCTGGCAAGATGTGTGCCATGGCTGGCAATCCTGCGATGCATTTCGGCAGGCAACTGAAGAAAGAGCGGCTAGCTCACGGCTGGTCACTTGATGAGCTGGCAAGACGGACGGGCATCAACGCTGCG
>DASXIA010000103.1:0-8350 GCA_036488155.1 Streptosporangiaceae bacterium
CCAGCCGGGCCTCGGTTCTCGCCGCCAGCGGTCCCGCCTGGGATGTCACGGCCATGACGCCCCACAGTCGGCCCTCGACGCTGACCGGCACGCCGACCCCAGCGCGGAGGCCCAGCTCGCGGACGGCCTCGGCGAACCGGCCCGAGGCGCCGGAGTAATCGTCAATCCGCGCCGGCCGGCGGGTCTGGAACACCAGCGTGTGCAGGTTCTGTCCGCCGATGCTCCACCGGGTGCCGACGGGGAAGACAGCGCCGGTGCTGCTACTCCACGTGGCAGCCACCGTTATCGCTCCGCCGGGGTCATACCGGGCCATCGTCGCGTGATCGGTGTGCAGCAGCCGCCCGGCTTCCGCGGTGACAGCGGTGAGCACCTCCGCTGGCGGAGCCGCGTGGGCGACCAGCGTCGCCACCCGTCGCAGCGCCGCCTGCTCCTCGGCGAACCCGCGCAGGTCCACGCGGGCCTGGGCGTTCGCGATCGCAGTGGCGGCCAGTTCGGTGAACCCGGCCAGTCGCGCCTCGGTACCGACCGGTAGCGGCCCTACGGTAGAGGCTACGAACATGCAGCCCCACGGCTGCCCCTCGACGCTGACCGGCACGCCGACCCCCGCGCGCAGGCCCCGCTCGCGGGAGAGCTCGGCGGCCGGGCCTGAGGCGCTGGCGTAGTCATCGATCCGCGTTGCCCGGCCGGACTGGAACACCAGCGTGTTCACGTTCCGCCCGCCGATGCTCCACTGGGTGCCGGCGGGATAGGCGGCGCCGGTGCTGCTCCAGGAGGCAACTATCGTGATGGTGCCGTGGGGGTCGTACCGGTTCATGGTCGCGTAATCGGTGTGCAGCAGCCGCCCGGCTTCCTCGGCAATCGCCGCGAACACCTCGTCCGGCGGCGCACCGCGGGCGACCAGCGTCGCCACCCGCCGCAGCGCCGCCTGTTCCCCCGAGATCCGGTCATCGCCGGCTCGCCCTGGCAGGCCCGCCATCTTCTCGATTCTATCCAGGGTCGGCATTGTGCCTGGTCAGCCGGGGGACTTCCCAGTCGGAGGGGCAGTAGTTAGCGTATTTCCTGACGTGCCACGGATGCCCGGCTGCTCTTATTAGGAGGACACGCATGAAAGTCGACCCGACCGGGGCAGGATTTGACGAGCGTCGGCTCGAACGCATCACCGAGCACCTGCAGCAGCGCTACATCGACGCCGGACGGATTGCGGGCTGCCAGGTCGCCGTCGCTCGTCATGGACAGCTGGGCTTTTTCCGGTCGCTCGGCCTTCGGGACCTCGAACGGTCGCTGCCCGTCGAAGAGGACACCATCTGGCGCATTTACTCGATGACCAAGCCGATCACCGGCGTAGCGCTGTTGTCGCTGTACGAACGCGGGATGTTCCAGTTGAGCGACCCGGTGACGCGCTACATCCCGCAGTGGCGCGACCTGCAGGTCCGCGAGCGCGCGGCGGACGGCACGGAGCGGCTTGTCGAACCGCACCGGCCGATGACCGTGCGTGACCTGATGATGCACATGTCCGGTCTCGGCTTCGGCGGCGGCAAGACCCTGCAGGAGCTGTTCTCGGCCGACAACGCCGAGCGTGGCCAGGGTTTCGCGCCCGGTGTGCGGCGTGGCCCGAACGCCACGCTGGCGTCCATGGTGGACCACTACGCCGGATATCCGCTGGAGTTCCATCCCGGCACGCAGTGGCTGTACTCGGTGTCGACAGACATCTGCGGCCGGCTCGTCGAGATCATCTCCGGTCAGCGCTTCGACGACTATCTGCGCGAGACGATCTTCGAACCACTCGGCATGGCCGACACGAGCTTCATGGTGCCCGATGAGAAGGTGGACCGGTTCGCCGCGTGTTACCGCCGGGACGCCGGTAAGCGGCTCGTCCTGGTAGACGACCCGGAGCGGAGCGCCTACCGGAAGGAGCAGTCGTTCCTGTCCGGAGGTGGCGGCCTGGTCTCCACCACAACTGACTACTTGCGGTTCTGCCAGATGCTGCTCGGAAAAGGCGAGCTGGAGGGCGTGCGCATCCTGGGGCGCAAGACCGTCGAGCTGATGACCGCCAACTATCTCCCCGGCGACGGGGACCTTCAGTCCGTCGCGATGCCGGGCGGATACGGCGAGGTGGGATTCGACGGCATGGGGTTCGGGCTTACCGTCGCTGTTGCCAAGTCACCCGCGGCCACCCAGGTCATCGGCTCCGCCGGGGAGTACATGTGGGGAGGTGCCGCGTCGACGATCTTCTGGGTCGATCCCGCCGAAGACATGACTGTGGTCTTCATGACGCAGCTCCTGCCGTCCGGCACATTCAACTTCCGCGGGCAGCTCAAGACGCTCGTTTATCCGGCGATCACCGACTAGCCCGCGGGCATGCTCGATGCTCGCGGTCACATCGAGTCTGGCCGGTGCTCTGGCTGGCTACTGCGCTGACCGTTAGCATCTTGCTAGAACACGTTCTACTTAAGGCGCAGGGGACTGAATGCACATCAGCTTCACTGCTGAGCAAGAGCAGCTTCGCCAGCGACTGCGGGACTACTTCGCCGAGCTGATGACCCCTGACCTGCGTATGGCGCTTGCCAGCTCTGACGGCGAGTACGGCGACGGGGACGCCTATAAGCAGGTCGTTCGCCAGCTCGGCCGGGACGGCTGGCTGGCGATCGGCTGGCCGGCCGAATACGGCGGCCGGGACCTGTCGGTCCTCGACCAGTTGATCTTCACCGACGAAGCGGCCATCGCTGGGGTGCCAGTGCCGTTCCTGACGATCAACACGGTCGGCCCGACGATCATGCGCTTCGGCACGCCCGAACAGAAACAGCGTTTCCTGCCCGCGATCGCGGCCGGCGAACTGCATTTCTCGATCGGCTACTCCGAGCCGGGCGCGGGTACCGATCTGGCATCGCTGCGGACGAGGGCGGTCCGCGACGGCGACAGCTACGTGATCAGCGGTCAGAAGATGTGGACCAGCCTGATCCAGTACGCCGATTACGTCTGGCTCGCTTGCCGCACAGATCCCGACGCACCCAGGCACAAGGGCTTGTCGATCATCATCGTGCCGACCGCCGCGGACGGGTTCTCCTGGACGCCTGTCAGCACGCTGGCCGGCGTGACCACAAGCGCGACGTACTACTCCGACGTCCGGGTGCCAGTGACCAATCTCGTCGGCGAGGAGAACAGGGGCTGGCCGCTCATCACCAACCAGCTCAATCATGAGCGGGTCGCGTTGACGTCCGCCGCGCCCGTGCAGTCCGCCCTCGCGGCGGTGACCGACTGGGCCAGGTTGGCCAAGCTGGCCGACGGCCGCCGCGTCATCGACCAGGAGTGGGTCCAGCTCAACCTGGCACGGGTACACGCGAAGATCGAGTTCCTGAAGCTGGTCAACTGGCGGATCGCGGCAGCGGCGGGCTCGCCCGGCCCGGCCTCTGCCTCCGCGACAAAGGTGTACGGCACCGAGCTGACCATCGAGGCTTGCCGCCTGCTCCTGGAAGTGCTCGGGCCAAGCGCGGAAGTCCGGACCGGCTCGCCCGGCGCCGTGCTGGCCGGGCGGATCGAGCGAATGCAGCGCTCTGCGCTGATCCTCACGTTCGGCGGCGGTACGAACGAGGTTCAGCGGGACATCATCGGCGCTGTCGCGCTAGGCCTGCCGCTCAGCCGCCGGTAGTCGCGCCCCCACCTAGCTAGCACAGTTCAAGCCAGCACAGTTCCAGGCCCGCATTCGAGAGGAAACGATGGATTTCTCGGCTACGACTGCCCAGGACGAACTCGGCGCTCTGACCCGCCAGATTCTGACCGACCGGCTCACGCCGGAGCGGCTACGGCAGATCGAGGCCGGCGGGGAGCGTTTCGACCGCGATCTGTGGTCCGAGCTGGCCAAAGCTGGCGTTCTGTCGGCGGCGCTGCCGGAAGCGGCCGGCGGCGCCGGATTTGGCCTGCTGGAGCAGTGCAGCGTGCTCATCGAGATCGGCAGGGCAGTAGCGCCCGCTCCCTACCTCGCCTCGATCGTCCTCGGCGCGGCGGCAGTAGCTGAGTTCGGAAGCTCAGCCCAGCTGACGCGCTGGGCTGAGCCGGCCGCCCGCGGATCGGTGATCCTGGCGCCCGCACTGGCCGAGGATGACAGCGAGGACCCGTCCGCCCCGGCGACCACCGCGAGCCAGTTCGACGGCGGCTGGAGGCTGACCGGCACCAAGACCAGCGTCCTGGCGGGAACGACCGCTGACGTGCTGCTCGTTCCCGCAAGTACGCCGTTTGGCGTGGTGGTCTTCCTCGTCACCCCTGGCGACCCTGGCGTCACGATACGGCCGCAGCAAGTCACCGGCGGGGACGCGACCGCACTGGTCGAACTCGCCGGCGCAGCCGTTCCGGACGACCGCGTCCTGGGCAGCGCCGCGGCTGGCCGCGAGATCGCTGGCTGGCTGTCGGCCCGCGCGACGGTGGGCTTGTGCGCGCTGCAGCTAGGCGTCACCGAGCGCGCGCTGGAACTGACGGCCGCCTACGCGCGCAGCCGCGAGCAGTTCGGCAAGCCGATCGGTAGCTTCCAGGCCGTCTCGCAGCGCCTGGCGGATAGCTACATCGACGTTGAGGGCATCCGGCTCACTCTCTGGCAGGCGGCCTGGCGGCTTTCAGCCGGGCTGTCAGCCGAGACCGAGATAGCGACGGCAAAGTTCTGGGCGGCCGACGGCGGTCACCGGGTCGCGCACACCGCGGTGCACGTTCACGGCGGCGTCGGCATCGACATCGACGGTGCGGTGCACCGCTACTTCGCGGCCGCCAAGCACAACGAGTTCGCGCTCGGCGGCGCGACGGCGCAGCTTCGCCGGATCGGCGCCGTTCTGGCAGCCGGCTAACCGGTCTGGCGTAACTAACCGAGGATCGTCGACAGGCCGCCGTCGACCGGGATGACTGCGCCGGTGAGGTACCGCCCGGCTCGCGACGCCAGGAACAGGGCAGCGCCGGCCATGTCATCGGGCTCGCCGATCCGGCCTAGCGGCACCCTGGCTGCGATCGCCGCGCGGGTCTGCGGGTCGTCGAGGGCGAACGCCATCATCTTGCTGTCGAACGGGCCGGGCGCGATGGCGTTGACCGTAATCGACTCCGCAGCCAGCGTGCCGGCCAGGTGCCTGGTCAGCATGTGCACGCCAGCCTTGGTCGTGCTGTAGGCGTAGGTCTCCATGGCCGGCACCCGGAGGCCGTCGATCGACCCTATGTTGATCACCCGCGCCGGGTCCTGTGGGCTAGCCGCAGCCCGAAGCAGCGGCAGGCTGCGCACTGTGACCTCGAACATCGCCTTGATGTTGACGTTGAAGAGCTTGTCGAACGCCTCCAGTGGGTACTCCGCGAGCGGCGCGCCCCAGGTCGCTCCGGCGTTGTTGACCAGGATGTGCAGCCGGTCCTCGCGCTCGCCGATGACCCGGACGAGCTCGTCGGCTGAGCCAGGCGTTGCCAGGTCCAGCGGGACCGAGATGCACTCACCGAACGCTGCAAGCTCTGCGGCCTTGGCGTCGCATGCCGCTGCCTTACGGGCGGTGATGTAGACCCGGCAGCCCGCCTGGACAAGACCGCGGGCGATCATCGCGCCGATCCCGCGCGAACCGCCGGTGACGACCGCGACTTTCCCCGCTACCGCAAACAGGTCGCCACCGGGCTGCGAGCCTGCGTCGGTACTGCTGTTGGTCACTGCGCGTTCCCTTGGTCGAGGTCGTTTTCCTTAGTCGCGTAGCGACTGGCTGCCGCCCGCAGCGCCGCGCGTGCGTCGCCGATCAGGCTGGCGACAAGGTCCGCCGCCGGGAGGTCACGGCTGAGCTCGTGGGTCTGCCCTGCCCACAAATTGACCAGGTCAGGGTTGCCGCTACTGCGCCCCGCGGCGCGCACCGGGCTGGTCAGGTAGTGCACTTCGGGATAGGCAACCGGAGCGTGATGACCGTGGTCGTCAAGGAACTGGTTGCGGATGCCGCGGGCAAGCCGGCCGGTGAAAGCCCGCGTCAGCGCCGTCGCCGTACCGCTGGCCACTGCCGTCCGCTGCAGCGGTGTCGTCCCTGCTTCGGGGCAGCGCAGAAATGCCGTGCCGAGCTGAGCCGCGGCAGCGCCTGCCGCGAGTACGGCGGCGATGCCCTCGCCGGTGCTGATGCCGCCCGCGGCGACCACTGGCAGGCTTGCACGACTGCGTACGAGCTGAAGCAGCGACAGCAGGCCGAACGCGCCGCCGGCGTCATCTGCAGGGTCGTCGGTGAAGCTGCCTCGGTGCCCGCCAGCTTCGCTGCCTTGCACGACCAAAGCGTCAGCCCCGGCAGCGGCCGCCAGGGCGGCTTCGGCCGGCGTTGTCACGGTGACCCAGACCTCACTGCCGCCTGCCTGCAGGGCCTCGACCACTCCGGGATCCGGGCAGCCGAAGGTGAACGAGGTGACCGGAGGCGGATCCGCTGTCAGCAGGGCTAGCTTTGCCGCCCAGTCGTCGTCGCTGAACCTGGCCAGGCCGAGCTCGACACCGGCGGCGCGAGCGTCGGCGGCGATTGCCGCGGCGTACTCGGCAACCGCGTCTGGCGACGACGGGCTGCCGGGGACGAAGACGTTGACCCCGAGCGGGGCACCGGTCAGCTCACGGGCCTGGTCGAGTTGGCCGCGCAGCTGATCAGCGGACAGATAGCCAGCCGCCAGGAAACCGAGGCCGCCCGCGTTGCTCACGGCAGCAGCGAGCTGCGGCGTGGTCGGGCCGCCGGCCAGCGGCGCTAGCACGATCGGGATATGAAGTTGGCTAAGAATCAACTGGACACTCCTCCCTGACCACACCGTAGTTGTTTGCCAGGGACGAAAGTCGCGAATAGGTTCCGGGAGGCCAGCAAACCACGACGGTGCGCGATCGCGGCTGTCAGAGCCTGGCAGCCCACTGCGCCAGCCGTTCGGCTACCGCACTAGTGAGGCCCTCGGCAGGGTTGATATCGACGATCAGCGTCGGCACGCCCCGTGCCGCGGCCCATTCATAGTGGTCAGGCGGGTGCACGTCATCGATCCACGCGCAGGGCCGGTCGCCGACTGCCTCAGCTACCGCGGGCAGTTTGCGGAAGAGCAGATGGCGGCCGCTGAGCGGGAACTCGATAACCGGGAGGGCCGGCAGGGCGAGCACCGGGGCGATGAACCGGTTCGCCCTGTGCTCCCACGCGGTGGCCCAGACGAGCTCGTAGGCGGCGGCCAGCGAGTTCAGCAAATCGCCGTGGGCCGGTGACAGAAGCACGCGCTCGCCGGGGAAGAACTCGTATTCGGCGAACCCGTCCGGGCAGCTTTCGGCTTCCCACGGATTGAGCACGCCGTCGACATCCACGAGCAAGATCGGGCGCGGGTCGTTGGTGATGCTCAGGTTCACTGTCGTACCGCCCCCATGTCGCGGTCCTGCTCTCCAGTGGCGGGCTGCCCAGGGGCCGGCTGCGCAGTGGCGGCGGAACCCCGGATGCGCAGCCCGTCGAATGCGACGACGCAGACCGCATCCGCCAGGTCGCCGGCTGTGGTTGGCGGGCTCGAGCGCCGGCCCGGCCGGTACCACTCGACGAGCGAGTTAACGAGGCCGAACAGCAGCCGGGCGGTGATGGCCGGGTCGACGTCCGGCCGGATATCGCCATCGCGCTCGGCATCGGCGACTAGTTCTGCCACGATCTGGTCGAACTCACGACGCCGGGCCAGCGCCCGCCGTTCGGTGGCGGTGTTACCGCGGGCTCGTAGCAGCAGAGTGACGTACGGCAGCCGGTCGGCTAGCACTTGCACGCTTCCGCGGACCAGTCGCTCGAGCCGCTCGATGGCCGGCCCGCCGCTGGCAGTGACTTGCTCAGCCACGGTGAACAGGCCGTCGAGCGCCCGGTCCAGTGCCATCGCCAGCAGGTCTTCCTTGCTGTTCACGTGGTAGTAGATCGAAGACTTGGCGATGCCCAGCCGGCGTGACAGGTCCTCCATGCTGGTCCCGTCGTACCCCCGCTCGTTGAACACTGTGACAGCCACCGCGAGCAGGGACTCCAGGTCGTAGCCTGGACGCCCGCGACGCGGCGCTGCGGGCGAGACCGAGTGAACGCCCCGGGCCGGACCATGGGCCATGGGGACAACGTAACGCACCGAACGACCGGTCGGAAACTCTTGTTACTCGGGTGCCGCGTTCCTCGTGAAGGTTCAGGTCAGGGCGCTGCCTCTGCGCGCTCGGTGCTCCGACCCGCTGTGCCGGAGGATGGCGCACTAGTCCCGGCTAGGTGAGTAGGCGCTCGGCTAGCAGCAGGGCGGCTACGACGATCATCGCGGCTCCCGCGAACCTGGTCACTGCCCTGGCGGCGGCAGGACGCGTCCGCAATACTCGCCGTGCCGCGGTGCCCACGCCGGTGTAGACGACGCCGCA
>DASXIA010000140.1:0-8936 GCA_036488155.1 Streptosporangiaceae bacterium
CTGCACCCGGCCGTCCTGGCCGAGGGCGGCCTGCGCCCGGCGCTGAAGATGCTGGCCCGCCGCTCCGCCGTCCCCGTGGACCTCGACAACCAGGTCGGTAGGCGGCTGCCTGAGCCGGCCGAGATCGCCGCCTACTACACCGTCGCCGAAGCACTAACCAACACCGCCAAGCACGCCCGCGCCAGCTCTGCCGACATCCAGGTCACCGCCAGCGACCGCGTCCTGCACCTGCGTGTCCGGGACAACGGACGCGGCGGCGCGGACTTCAGCCATGGCTCCGGCCTGGTCGGGCTCAAGGACAGGGCCGAAGCACTCGGCGGCCAGCTCGATCTGCACAGCCCGCCCGGCGAAGGCACCACGCTGGACATCACACTTCCCATCGACGAACCCGGCGGGCCGCAACTGCCGCCCGGAGTCGCCCGGCCATCCGAGGACGCCGGTACTCAGCGGCGCCGGCGCTTGTAGGCCGGCATCGCCGGGCCGTTGCCGGTGAGATGGAATGCCAGCAACGCGAGGCCTGCAAACATCAGGCTGAATGGTGCGAACACAGCCTCGGTGGCGATTCCCGCGGCGTTAATGATGAACGCGATCGCGAACAGTACTGCGGCAATAAGTGCAAGCACGACTCTCAGCTCCTTGGTTACTCCGAATCTCAGGCGCCCGAAGTACCCGGAATCTCGGCATGCACTCCGAGTCGCGCCGCCGCTCGCGGACGCTAGTGAATGCGCAGTTCGCCGATGCCGTCAGCGCGGTGCGCCGGGCTCCACCTACCAGGTAGCAGACGGCAGCGCCATGCCAAGATGTAGCGATGAGCAGCCCCCGCGACATCGCGCTCGACCTGATCGCCTTCCTCGACGCATCACCGTCGCCGTACCACGCCGCCGTCGAGGCGCTCCGGCGGCTGACCGCGGCAGGCTTCGCTGAGCTCCCGCAGGCCGGCGTCTGGCCGTCAGGTCCGGGGCGTTACGTCGTGGTGGACGGCGGATCGCTGTTCGCCTGGATAGTGCCAGAAGACACCGCTCCCGACGCGCCGTTCCGGCTGCTGGGCGCGCACACCGACAGCCCGACGCTCCGGGTGAAGCCGCGGCCGGACACTGGCCAGGCCGGTTTCCGCCAGCTTGGCGTCGAGATCTACGGCGGCGCACTGCTCAATTCGTGGCTGGACCGCGACCTCGGTCTCGCCGGACGCGTGGTCGTGCGCGCGGAAGGCGGCCCGCAAGTGCGGCTCATCCGGGTGCACCGGCCGGTGCTGCGGGTGCCGCAACTCGCCATTCACCTGGATCCCGAGATCCGCACCTCCGGCCTCAAGCTGGATGCGCAGCAACACGTGGTACCCATCTGGGCGCTCGGCGACCCGGAGCCGGGCGAGTTCGGCCGGTTCCTGGCCCGCGAACTGGGCGTCGGCTCGGACGATGTGCTGAGCTACGACATTGTCACTTATGACCTCGCGGGCGGCACGCTGGCCGGAGTCAACGAGGAGTTCGTCAGCTCAGGCCGGCAGGATGACCTGGCCTGCTCCCATGCGTGTGTGTCGGCACTGTGCGCGGTCGCTGCGCAGCCGGCTCCGCAGCATGTCACCGCGATTGTGCTGTTCGACAACGAGGAGATCGGCAGCCGATCGGCCACCGGGGCGGACGGCGCCTGGCTGGGCAGGCAGCTTGAGCGCACCGTGCTCGCCCGCGGCGGGAACCGCGATGACTTCCTGCGTGCGGTTACCTCGTCACTTCACGTGTCCGCGGACATGACGCACGCCACGCATCCGAACTATCCCGACCGGCACGAGCCGCGGCACTGGGTGGCTCTCGGCGGCGGCCCGGTGGTAAAGGTCAGCGCGAACGTCTTCTACAGCACGACAGCGCCGACTCAGGCGGCCTTCATGCTCGCAGCCGAGCAAGCAGGCGTCCCGGTGCAGTACTTCGTGAACAAGAGCGGCGTCCGCAGCGGATCAACGATCGGTCCGATTGTCGCGGGCGGCCTGGCCATGCCGACTGTGGACATCGGCAACCCGGCCCTGGCCATGCACTCCGCGCGCGAGCTGACCGGAACTGCCGACGCCGCGATGCTCATCGCTGCGCTGACCGCCTTCCTCAGACCGGCCTAGCGCTGGGGGCCGGTCCGCGGGCAAAGTCCAGCGCCTCGGTGGCGAGCGACGGCCAGCTCAGGCTGGAGTCAGGATCCAGGCTGAGCCACTCTCGCATCGGGGTGCCCTTGTTGGCGTCGAAGGCGATGCCATTACCGGATCGGATCAGCGCGGTCACCCGGCTCGCTGGCAACTTGAGCACAAGCCTGCCGCGAACCAGCATCGCGAAAATCTTGCCCTCGTACCGCAAGGCGCTGCGGCCAAACCCGCCCCCGCCACGCGGCGGGGTCACGCCATCGATCCCCATCAGTTCGTCGACCAAGTCCTCGTACCGATCCCGGATCGGGTCCGTGGCTGTCACGGTCACCAGGCTAGACCGAGATGCCGACAGTGTTCTGAGCACTTACCTGACAGATGACCGCGACGAGGCGATGTCATTGAGCGCGTCGCCGATCTGCCTGAATGCCAGCACGGTGATGACCAGGACGATCAGCGCCGGGTACACCTCCCACGGGTAGCTGTCGAACAGGTCGTTCACCCCGTTGGTCAGCATGGTGCCCCAGTCGGCGAACGGCGGCGGCGGCCCGAGGCCGAGGAAACTGAGTGCGGAGAGAGCGTAGATCGAATCGGCGACCGCGAACGTGGCGGTGACGATGAAGATGTTGAACGTGTTCGGCACCATGTGCCGGAACAGGATGCGCGTGCGCGTCGAGCCCATCGCCGTCGATGCCTGCACGAACTCCCGGCTCCGCAGGGCCAGCACTTGCGCTCGGACCAGCCTGCAGACATACGGCCAGGACAGCAGCGTCAGCAGCAGGATGATCGTGGCCAGGTTCAGCGAGAACATGCTGGCCACGATCAGCAGCAGGATGAACGTGGGTACTGCGAGCAAGGTATCGACAATGCGCATCAGGAACGCGTCCACGACGCCGCCAACCATGCCGGAGATCGCACCGTAGAGAGCACCGATCACCGTGCTGGCAATGGCAACGGCGAACCCGAGTTCCAGCGACGACTGGCCGCCAACCATCAGCCTGCCGAGGACGTCGATCCCGTACTCGTCGGTGCCAAGCGGGTGGCCGTTCCCGGGCGGCAGGTTGGCCAGGTTCAGGTTCACAGCAGTCTGGTTCGTCCGGTAGATCAGCGGCCCGACGAAGCAGAACAGGACCAGCAGCAGCACGACCGCGCAGCCGCCAATCGCGCGCTTGCTGTGCAAGAACTCGTCGAGCGCCAGGTTCCTGCCGCCGGTCCTGCTGGTTACCTCGCCGCCTTCCGGCACGATCCCCAGCGGCCCGGCAACCGCCGCGCTGTCAGACTGCATGCCGGATCCTCGGATCGAGAACGCCGTAGGCAATGTCCGCGGCGAGATTGCCGGCCACTGTCGCGACGCCGATGATCAGCGTCGCCCCGAGCATCACGGGGAAGTCGTGGGCCAGCGCCGACTGCCAGAACAGTAGGCCCATGCCCGGGAAGTTGAAGATCGCCTCCGCGATTACCGCGCCGGCCACGATATTCGGCAGTGACAAGCCGAGAATGGTGATGATCGGCAGTACCGCGTTGCGGAGCAGGTGCCTGGTGAGGATCAGCCGCTCGGCCATGCCCTTAGCGCGCGCCGTGCGGATGTATTCCTGGCCCAGTTCCTCGATCGCCGATGAGCGCATGTACTGGCTAAAGCCCGCCACGCTGTTAATCGACAGCACGAGCACCGGCAGTATCAGCGCGTTCGGATCGGCGAACAGCCCGCCGACCGAAGTGATGCCGCCAGTGAAACTCGGCTGAAGCACGTGGAAGTGCACGCTGAAGACCGCGATGAGGAGCAGAGCTTCCATGAAGTCCGGCGCGGAGTAGAGCGTGAACCAGGTACCTGCCACGATGTCGTCCCGCACTGTCCCGTGGTGGATGGCCTGGTACAGGCCCACCGGAATGCCGATGATCAGCGCGAGGACTGTCGATATGCCGATCAGCACGGCATCGCGCGGCAGCCGCTGCGCGATCAGCGTCGACACCGGCTGGCCGGCGGCGTAGGAGACCCCGAAGTTGCCATGCAGCACGTGGGTGCAGTACAGCCAGAACTGCACCGGCAGCGGCCGGTTGAGCCCGTAGGTGTCGTTGAATATCGCCACCCGGGCGGGGGTCGCCTTCAGCCCGAGCACGGCGCGGGCCGTGCTGCCGGGCTCCAGGTGCACCAGGATGAACGTCAGTACCATCACGCCGATGATGACGGCGACCGACTGCCCGATCCTGCGGACGAGGTACCAAGTCATGAAGCTGACTTGGTGTAGTACCACACCTCTGGGTTGTAGAGCCCGCTGAACGGGTTGAGCGGGGTGACCCCGGCAAGGTTTTTCTTGTACACGAAGACCGTGGATTCGTTCGGCAACCAGAGCAGCGGCAGTTGCTTGGCGGCGTAGTCCTCGTAGGCGAAGAACGCGGAGTCGCTGGACCCGTACTCGGTGGCGTTGATGAGGTTGTCCATCTCCGGGGTGGAGTAGCCGCCGTAGTTGCCGTTGGCGTCGGTGTTGAACTGCCCGGCCCCGCTCGGGTCCATCAGGTAGGAGTTGTAGCCGTACTGCTGGATCTGCCAGTCGTTGCAGATGGATGCGGGATGCGACTGGGCGTTACAGGTACCGGTGGTGGACACCAGCGTGTTGAACGGCTCGGACTTCAGGGTGATCTTGATGCCGCCCAGCGACTCGGAGGACTGGATCGCGGCGTTCTGCTCGTTGAACGACTCGGTCCCGGAAGCGAACAACAGTTGGAAAGTCAGCGGCTCGCCCGCCGTGATGCCAGCGCCACACTCGTCCGGAGCCGTCCCTGGCTTTACGCACGTGTCTGTGCCGCCGGGCACCACTTTCCAGCCGTGTGCCTTGAGCAGTGCAATGGCCTTACCCGGAGCGTACTGATACGGGCCGCCGGCCTTCTCCAGCGGCGAGTCCCATTGCTGGCCGTACAGCACAGGGACCGGGCCGTTGCCGGGGTCGGCGTAGCCAGCGAACGCCTTCTGCACGATCTGCTTCCGGTTGATCAGGTACTCCATCGCCTGCCTGATGTACAGCTGGCGCAACAGCAGTCCCGCTACCGGAGCGTAGAAGTTCGGCAGAATCTCGGCTACGCCGGGCGCGGGCACCTGCGCCACCGAGTAGCCCTCGGCCTTCAGTGCCGGAAGCTGCCGGATGTCGTTCAGTGGCACGCTCGCCACGTCGAGTGACGTGCCGGAGCGGAGCGTGTTCATCTCGGACGTGTCGGTGGTGAACGGTGTCCAGATCACCTTGTTCAGCACCGGCTTGTCCGGGCCCGAGTAGTTCTTGTTCGGCACCCAGGCGTAGTAACCGGAACTCTGGAATGCGGCGAGCCTCCACGGCCCGTCGACGACTTTCCAGAGCGGGTTCGTGGCGAAGGTGCCCATCTTCGTGCCCTGGCCTTGCAGGAAGTTCCAGACTGCCTTGGCGCCGGCTTTGGTCTCGTCATAGTTACCGACCTTGCCGGAGGCGGAGGTCTTGTCCCAGGCGTGCTGTGGCAGCAGCGGGATCGTGGCGAGCACGTTGTCGGTATAGAACTCGGGGTTGTACGACCGGGTGAGGTCGAGCACCACCGTGTGGGTGTTGGGCGTTTCCACTTTCGCCACGTCTACCGGGAACAGGCCTGAGACGTAGTCGAACCAGTCGTTGTACTCGACCTTGAGCATGTTGTAGACGAAGGTGAAGTCCCGGCTGGTGATCGGCACGCCGTCGGACCACTTCCACGGCTTGAGCACAATCGTGATGACCTTGTCGCCGTCGGAGTACTTCAGCGAGCTATACAGGCTCTCCTGCGGGTTAGGGACTGATTTCGCGCCATCGCCCGAGTAGACCAGCCAAGGCCACATGCCAAAGGTGAAGGTCCCGTTATAGCCGTTGGAGTTCGTCGCCGGCAGCAGCGGGAAGATGTCGTTCGGTGACGCGCCCACCTCGGCAATGGTGACCGTTCCGCCCTTGATCTTCTGCCCTTTCACCACGGAGCCGCCGCCGACCGTGCCTCCGCCACCAGCCGCGCAGGCCGCCACGAGGGTTGTCAGTGCTAGCGCGGCGGCTGCCGCCGCCAGTCGATGAGTCCTGCGCATGCGACAACTCCTTCGGCCCCGGGCGCTTGCAGCGAGAGAAAGTCTCGACTTCTTGCACTTTTTATACGACTGTTCAGTCTGATTTGTGGAGAGGCGGCGGCCAGGTTTAACCACACTGTGACACTTCGTGCGGTATCTGGCTCGGACAGCCACGATGAGTGCCATTGCCCCGCCCCGTTGCAAGACCGGGCCGTCATAGCTTCAGACTGAGCCGCATGAACCCTTCTGACCTCAGCGGCAAGGTAGTGATCGTGACCGGCGCCTCGTCCGGCATCGGGGCGGCAACCGCCCGGCTGCTGCACGACTCCGGCGCGAATCCCGTCCTGGCGGCACGGCGAGCCGACCGGATCACCGAGCTTGGCCGGGCTCTCGGCGGCGCACTCGCCGTGCGAACCGACGTCACCGACCTGGCGGACATCTCACGCCTGGTCGACCTGACGCTGGACCGCCATGGCCGGATCGACGGGCTGGTGAACAACGCCGGCGTTGCCCTGCACCAGCCGCTTGACGTGCTCGACCTGGACGAGTTCGCCAGCGTGCTGGATGTCAACGTGATCAGCGTCGTCGCAATGACGCAGGCAGTGCTCCCGGCCATGCGCGCGCAGGGCTCCGGGCGCATTGTGAACATCAGCTCGGGCACCACCCGGATGGTGATGCCGGGCGTCGGCGCCTACGCAGCGACCAAAGCAGCCGTCAACATGCTGACCGTGGTAGCCAGGCAGGAACTTGCCGGCGACGGCATCGACGTCTCGCTAGTACTTCCGTTCATTACCGCGACCGAGTTCGCCGGCGGCCGGTTCCTGCCGGGCCGGGATAACCGTCCCGGCCCGGCAGCGCATAGCCCGGAGTACGTCGGCAAGGTCATCCTCCGGGCGCTGCGCACCGGCGAGGAGCGTCTCGACATCCTGCCGGGTCCGGAGCAACCCGAGCTCACCGTCCCGGGCTGACAACCGGCGTCCGGCAGGCTAGCCCTGCAGCCCGGCCGCGGTTTCCCGCAGCGCGTCATCGAGCGGAGTCGGTACCAGGCCGAACATCTGCGTGGTGGCACTTGAGTCGAGCACGAACGGGGCAGTGAACTGATACCGGGTGGTCCGCAGTTCCCTGATGAGCGGCGAGAACAGGCCGGCTGACCACATCACCGGGTAAGGGATAGCCGTCAGCCTGGCGGCCGGGGCGCCGTTTACTTCGGCAAACCGGGTCGCCAGCTGTCGCACCGTCAGCGCCGGATTGGTGGGAACGAGCCACGCCTGGCCGAAAGAGCGCTCGTCGGCTGCCACTGTCACCAGGGCACGGGCACAGTCGCTGATCGATGTCCAGCTGTGCGGTACGTCGAGCGGCCAGGGTGAGTACGCCCGTGAGCCAGCCAGCAGCTGCTTGCCGATCGCGGTGGACAACAGCGAGTTCTGTTCGATGTAGTCGCTGGCGCGCACCTCCGTCGTCCGGATCCGGCCGGCCTGGTGCGCATCGAGCGCGTCTTGCCACATCTGCGTCCGCAGCCGGAGCTTGGGATGAGTGGCGGCGAGCGGCGTCTTCTGGCTGATCGGGCCGTCGACCGGCCCGTAGCCGTACACGTTACTCATCGTGGCTAGCACAGCTCCGCTACGCTCCGCGGCGGTGAGCAACGCGGCTGCCAGCGGCGGCCAGTCAGTGAACCACTGGTGGTACTGCGGGTTTGCGCAGTTATAAAGGGCGGCGGCACCGGCCGATAGCTCAGTCAGCCGCTCCGCGTCGGTGGCGTCGGCGGCGACTCGCTCAATCGCGGGATGCTCTGGCCCGGTGCCGCGGCGGCTGATGACGCGGACATGCTCGCCGCGGTCAGCGAGTAGCCCGGCGACCGCTGATCCAACCGCCCCTGCTCCGACAATGACGTGCTCGGACATTTTCTTCTCCTGTTCTGGCCCGGGAGCTGTGCTGCGCGTACCGCTGGCCGACTGGCCAAGCGCAATGCGAGCAGTTCTCCTTATCGAGAGCAGTGCTCTCTGCTGTAAGCGCCAGTTTGGCATAGTGCCCCGACAGATGCAAGAGCACTGCTCTCGCATGTGTGCAATAATCTCGGCTATGCCGGCACCATCCATCCGGGCCCGGATCCGGGCAGAGATGATCGACGAGATCAAGGCGGTCGCGCGCCGCCATCTGGCGGCCGAGGGGGCGAACCTGTCGTTGCGCGCCGTCGCCCGCGACATGGGCATGGTTTCGTCCGCCCTCTACCGGTACTTCGCCAGCCGGGACGACCTGCTGACGGCGCTCATACTCGACGGCTACAACGCGCTGGGGGACGCGGTGGAATCGGCTGACGCCGCGGTGACCGACCGAGGTCAGCTTCGTGCCCGATGGCTGAGTGCGACTCGCGCGGTGCGCGACTGGGCGCTGGCGAATCCGGCCGAGTACGCGCTGCTGTACGGCAGTCCGGTGCCGGGATATGCCGCCCCGCAAGACACGATCGCCGCCGCCGCCAGGACCCCGGTGGTGCTGGCCGGCATCCTGACCGACGGGTACGCGTCCGGCACGGTCACCGGACCTGGCTTCGCGCCGTCAGGGGCCGGGCCTGAGGCGGTGCGCGCCGACTTGGCTCGTACCCGCGACGGGATCGCGCCCGGCCTGCCCGAAGAGCTTCTGCACGCCGGACTGACCAGCTGGCTGCAGCTGTTCGGCGTGGTCAGCTTCGAGCTGTTCGGCCAGTTCAACAACGTCATCGACGCCCGAGCTGAGTTCTTCGACCAGCAGATGGAGCTGATGGCCGACCTCATGGGCATCTAG
>DASXIA010000151.1:0-4638 GCA_036488155.1 Streptosporangiaceae bacterium
AAGACTGGGTTAGGTAGGTATTGGAAGAGTTAGGCAGGCTTGCTCCGGCCCACTTTGGTAACCAACTGGGTAGCGGCCAAGTTCACCGCTTCAATCAGCCAGTCCGGCCAATCCAGCCGATCTGTAGGCCGTACAGTCGCGGCGAAGCGGGCGCCGAGCCTGCCGCGCCTCAGCACGCGGCGACCGATGATCCTTCCCCCGTTCAGGACGGGACCCCGGTCTAAGCGGAACTCAAGCACCACCTCGGATGGGCGCATGGAGCCGATGTCTTGCCAGGTCATCCCAGGCGTGTCGCGCGGCGTCAGCTGGATCTCGTAAACCTGCCGGATATGCATAGCCCTTACTTTCCTAGGTCCGGCCAGACTGAGGATTGAGGTGGAAGCGACCGGGCAGGCTCAACGTGCATATATGTTAGGGCAGGGAAGGTTAGGTAAGCCCTTGTTTGACCAGGTAAGGTTCGCTAGCTGTCGGTCGGACTGGGTCGTACTTTGGTGCGGCGATGGACGAGCCGAAATTCCCTTATCGCCGGATTGCAGACGACCTACGGGACCAGATCAAATCGGGCGAGCTCACTGGTCAGCTACCGACTAGGGCGCAGCTTGCGGAGTCTTACCGCGTGTCTGACATGACAGTTGGCGCTGCTCTTAAGGTGCTGAAGGACGAGGGGCTTATCTACGGAATAGCGGGCTTGGGAACGTTCGTCCGCTAGTTACGGTTACCCGCGGTCCGCTACGCACGCACCGGACTTCTCCTCGATTCCTCGAAACCAGCCATTCACATCTTGACGACTTCTACATAACTGATACAAGATCAGGCAACAACGGTCAAGAAGGGTCACCGAGTGTTGCCGAGCCAGCGCCGTCAGGCAATCCTCGCGGCCGTCCGGGCAGAAGACGCCGCATCGGCCGAGGCACTCGCCCGGCAGTTCGACGTTTCCGTCGAAACCATCAGGCGCGACCTGCGCGCGCTGCACTCCGACGGCCTGCTAGTGCGTGTGTACGGCGGGGCGACCCGGCCGTCCGGCAGGTCGACTGAGGGCAGTTTCAGCGCGCGCAGCCGTCGTAATGTCGACCGCAAACGGGCGGTCGCCGCGCTCGCCGCGAGCCTGATCGAGCCAAACGACACCGTGGTCATCGATGTCGGCACCACCGCACTCGAGGTCGCACGGGCGTTGCCGCCAAACTTCCACGGCCGGGTGCTCACGAACTCCGTGCCCGTCGCGATGGCCCTGGCCGAGCGCAGCGGCATGGACCTGATGCTCTGCGGCGGTCAGGTGCGGCCCGGCGATGCCGCGTGCTCGGGAGCACACGCGGAAGCCTTCTTCGGAGAGTTCTACGCCGACAAAGCCTTCCTCGGCTCCGGCGGCGTGCATCCGGAAGCCGGGCTGACCGACTACTACCCGCCGGAGGTCGTGATCCGGCGGACGATCATCGCTCACACCGCGTCGAGTTACGTGCTGGCCGACTCCAGCAAGCTCGGCACGATCGCCGTGCACCGGGTGTGCGCGCTCGACCAGATCACTGCCGTGGTCACCGACGACCATGACCGGGACGCCGTCACCACTCTCCAGAACGCGGGCGTCACAGTGCTGTGCGCCCAGAGCAACCCCATGTCCCTGAACGTGGCCGGATAGGCGGCCAGGATCTGCGGTCGCCAGCGACGAGCGGCGGCGGCCGAGAAGGTGATGCACCACATGACCACAGTTACAAGGCCCGAAGACGACGCTCTGCTCCCCCAATTCGGTTACAAGCAGCAATTCGCCCGCTCGCTCAAGCAGTTCGAGTCGTTCGCGGTCGCGTTCTCGTTCATCTCCATCACGACCGGAATCTTCACCACGTTCGGCTTCGCGCTCACTTTCGGCGGCCCGCGGGCCATCTGGACCTGGATCATCGTGGTCGCCGGGCAGGCACTGGTAGCCCTCGTCTACGGCGCGCTCGCGGCCAGGGTGCCACTGTCCGGGTACTCCTACCAGTGGGCGTCCAGGCTGGCCAACGTGCACGTGGGCTGGTGGCTCGGCTGGATGTCCTTCGCCTTCCTGTCGATCGTCACAGTGTCGGTCGACTACGGCCTGGTCCAGGTCGCGTTCCAGCCGCTGATCGGCGAGGTCTACACGCCGACCAGTGCCGCCCTGGAGACCATCGTCGTGCTCGCCATCCAGGCGGCCCTGATCATCTGGTCGACGCGCATCACCACCAGGGTGAATAACACCGCGGTCGCCACCGAGGTGATCGGGGTTGTCGGATTGACCGTGCTGCTGATCGTGGTCGCGGCAATTCGGCACCAGGGGCACTGGGGGAACCTTGGCTCAAGCGGCGTGGTGCCCTCGGCCGGGTACTACGGCTGGCTTGGACCGTTCATGCTGGCCACCCTCCTCGGCGCGTACACGATCGTAGGCTTCGAGTCGGCCAGCAACCTGGCCGAGGAGACGCACGAGCCGCATAAGACCATCCCGCGGGCGATGCTGCGCGCGGTGCTGCTCTCTGGCGCGGTCGGTATGGCCTTCCTGATCGCATTGAGCTATGCGACGAACTCGATCAAGGCGGCCACCGCTAGCACCGCGCCGGTGGCGCTGATCGTCCGCGACGTGCTTGGCGGGCCGGTGCAGAAGATCTTCCTGATCTTCGTCTGCATCTCGATCTTCGCCTGCGGTCTGATCATCATGGTCACTAACAGCCGGCTCATCTGGTCGATGGCCAGGGACAAGCGCCTGCCTGGCTACCAGCTCTGGCAGCAGGTCCCGAAGGCCACCGGTGGCCCGTCCTGGGCAACAATCCTGGCCGCCGTAATCGGGGCTGCCATCACGCTTGTCCTCCGCACCCACGCTGGCGCGCTGGCCACGTTGTTCACCGCGTCCACGATCATGCCCGCCCTCCTGTACGCGAGCACCGTGCTCCTGTACCTGTTCGCGGGCCGGCGGCGGCGCGGCGCGTCCGGGCACTTCTCCCTCGGCAGGTTCGAAGTCCCGGTCATCGCGGGCGCTCTGATCTGGCTCGCCTACGAACTGATCGTGCTGATCGGCCCGAGCATGTTCCGCGACGCCCAGTACTACGTGCTCGGCGCGCTCGGCGTCGGCTTGGTGTTCTACCTCGTCCAGTGGCTGCTTGAGCCCGGAGCGATGCGGACCGAGCAAGGCGCTCATGGCCTCGAGGCGCTCGATGCGTACACCACGTCGACGGCCTCGCAACCCGGCGGTCCGCCTGCGTGAACATTCTGGCAATAGACCAGGGAACCTCGGCCACCAAAGCGCTTCTCGTCGGTCCCGGGCAGCAGGTGCTCGGGACCGGCGAAGCGCCAGTCCGCAACGAGGCATCAGGCGACGCGGTCGAGGTCGATCCGGACGAGCTGTACTCGTCGGTGCTCGCCGCCGGGCAGGCGGCACTCACAGCAGCGGGCGGCGCCCCAGCCGACGCGATGGCCCTGGCCAACCAGGGCGAGACCGTGCTGGCCTGGGACTCCCGCACCGGCCGTCCGCTTACCCGCGCCATCAGCTGGCAGGACCGGCGGTCGGCAACGGTCTGTGACCGTATGCGTGCAGACTCCGGCCGGCTTACCCAGATCACCGGCCTGCCTCTTGACCCGTATTTCGCCGCGCCAAAGATGACCTGGCTGCGGGAAAACCTGACCCGCGACGGCGTGGTCACCACGACCGACACCTGGCTAGTGGCGAAGCTGAGCGGCCAGTTCGTCACCGACGCGTCCACCGCGTCCCGCACGATGTTGCTGGACCTGGATGCGGCGGACTGGTCGCCCACAGCCTGCGAGGCGTTCGGCCTCGAACCGGCTGACCTGCCAAAAGTGGTCGACTGCGCCGGCATCTCGGGCGAGACATCGCAGTTCGGTTACCCGGTCCCGGTAGCGGGCCTGGCCGTGGACCAGCAGGCGGCACTGCTCGCGGAGCGGTGCTTCATCGCCGGCGAGGCCAAGTGCACCTACGGCACCGGCGCGTTCCTGCTCGCGGCTACCGGCTCTAGCCCGGTCAGGTCGTCAGCGGGGCTGTCCGCGTCGGTCGCGTGGCGGCTGGCCGGAGCCACCTCGTATTGCCTCGACGGCCAGGTCTACACGGCAGGCGCGGCAGTCGACTGGCTAAAATCAGCTGGCATCCTGACAAATCCGCAAGAACTAGACGCGCTCGGTGGCAGCGTGCCCGACGGCGGCGGCGTCATCTTCGTGCCGGCCCTGGCCGGCCTGGGCGCACCGCACTGGCGCCCGGATGCCCGCGGCGCCTTCCTCGGCCTGACACTCGGTGCCAGCCGGGCCCATCTGATTCGCGCGGCGATCGACGGCCTGGCCGCGTCCGTCGCGCTGCTTGCCCGCTCCGTCGCCCTCGACTTGGGCGCACCGCTGACGACCCTGCGCGTGGACGGCGGCCTGACCAGGTCCGCCGTGCTGCTGCAAGCGCAGGCCGACCTGCTGCAGGTGCCGGTGGAAGTGTGCCGCGTGCCCGACGCGACCGCCCTCGGAGTTGCCGCCCTGGCCCGGCTCGGGCTGGGCGAGGCGACGGGCCTGGCCGACGCGGTCGGCCCCGCCAGCGTCCAGCAGGTCGTGGCGCCCGCGATGAGCGCCGACGAGGCGGCGCACCGGCTCGCGCAGTTCGAGGAGGCCATGACCATCGTTACGGGAACGGGGTTATGACGGCTC
>DASXIA010000191.1:0-58718 GCA_036488155.1 Streptosporangiaceae bacterium
GACCACCTTGCGAAGCTCGTCTCGCACCTCGGAGACGAACTCAGCCGGGCTGGTCTTGTCCTGTTTCGCAGGGCGGTTCGGCTTCGCGGCCCTGTCCGGGGCCGGGCCACGTGTCTGAGTCGCCATGTCCTCACCTGAGCAGATTCTTGTCGGCTGGCGCCGCCATTTGCCCGCAGCATGCACGGACCGTACTCGCAGGGCAGGAGGGACTCGAACCCCCAACCGCCGGTTTTGGAGACCGGAACTCTAGCCAATTGAGCTACTGCCCTGTGACGGCTCGTACAGGCATGCACGGGCCACTGGCGGACCACCACCAGCTTCAGAAGTGTACGTGGCTAGCGGCCCGACGTCGAACCGCCCAGTTGAGGTACCAGGATGCCCGCACTCCGCCGGACGCAGATTAGCAACGGCGCCGCGGAGAACCGCGCCGCTTACGTAGGCGCGCAACTCCGCCGGCCGCGCACCCGCCAGCCCGCCGGGGTGGGAGCATAGATCACATGGCTCACGCACCGACCAGAATCTCAGCCCGGATCGCTTCGATTTCCGAGTCGGCGACGCTCGCGGTTGACGCCAAGGCCAAAGCGCTGAAGGCCGCCGGGCGCCCGGTCATCGGCTTCGGCGCCGGGGAACCCGACTTCCCGACCCCCGGCTACATCGTCGAGGCAGCCCAACGCGCCTGCACCGAGCCGAAGTTCCACAAGTACACGCCGGCCGCCGGGCTGCCCGAGCTGCGCGAGGCGATCGCGGCCAAGACGGCCCGCGACTCTGGCCTCGTGCTCTCCGCCAGCCAGGTGCTCGTGACCAACGGCGGCAAGCACGCCGTGTACCAGGCGTTTGCCACCTTGCTCGACCCGGGCGACGAGGTCTTGCTGCCAACGCCGTACTGGACAAGCTATCCGGAGTCAATCGCCCTGGCAGGGGGCGTTCCCGTGCTCGTACCGACGGACGAGACGAGCGGCTACCTGGTCAGCATCGAGCAACTCGAAGCCCACCTGAGCGACCGGACCAAGCTGCTGCTGTTCGTGTCGCCGTCGAACCCGACCGGCGCGGTCTACCCGCCCGAGCAGGTAGCCGAGATCGGCAGGTGGGCGGCCGAACGAGGGATCTGGGTCGTCACCGACGAAATCTACGAGCACCTGGTCTACGGCGACGCGCGGTTCGTGTCGATGCCGGTGGTGGCGCCCGAGATCGCCGACCGCTGCGTCGTCCTGAACGGTGTCGCCAAGACGTACGCGATGACCGGCTGGCGGGTGGGCTGGATGGCCGGCCCGGCCGACGTCATCAAGGCCGCGATCAACCTGCAGTCGCATGCGACTTCCAACGTGTGCAACGTCGCCCAAGCGGCCGCACTGACCGCCGTCTCCGGCGACCTGTCGGCGGTGGCGCGGATGCGCTCGGCGTTCGACCGGCGGCGGCAGGTCATGACCGCGATGCTCAACGAGGTGCCCGGCGTGGTCTGCCCGCTGCCGGAAGGGGCGTTCTACTGCTACCCGTCCGTCAAGGGCATCCTCGGCAAGCAGATCGCCGGTCAGCGGCCGACGACGTCAGGTCAGCTCGCGGAACTGCTGCTGGACGAGATAGACGTAGCTGTCGTGCCGGGTGAGGCGTTCGGGACCGACGGCTACTTCCGTCTTTCCTGTGCGCTGGGGGACGCTGACCTGGAAGAGGGCGTCTCCCGGCTGGCGAAGCTGCTGAGTTCAGCGCGCTAGCGGCGAGCCGGGCATTAGCCGCAGGCGTCCGCCAGCCCCGGCAGGCTCGCAGGCTGGCAGACTTGCGGGATGCCACGGCTGATTGCCGCCCTGCCGAAGGCGCACCTGCACCTGCATTTCACCGGATCGATGCGGCACGCCACGCTCGTCGAACTGGCCGAGCAGCACGGCGTGCACTTGCCCGAGGCGCTCGCCGAGGAGTGGCCACCTCAGCTCAGCGCGGCCGACGAGCGCGGCTGGTTCCGCTTCCAGCGGCTCTACGACATCGCCAGGTCCGTCGTCAGGTCGGAGGCTGACGTCAGGCGGCTGATCCTGGAGGCCGCGCAGGACGAGCGCGCCGACGGCTCTGGGTGGCTGGAACTGCAGATTGACCTGTCCGGCTATGCCGCCCGGTTCGGCGGACTGACGCCGGTACTGGAACTCGTCCTCGACGCGGCGGCAGCCGCGGCCCGGCGCACGGATGTGGGCATCGGCATCATCGTCGCCGCGAACCGCACCAGGCACCCGCTGGACGCCCGCACGCTGGCCAGGCTCGCAGCCCGGTACGCCGGACGCGGGGTGATCGGGTTCGGCCTCAGTAACGACGAGCGCCGGGGAACGGTCGCGGACTTCATCCCGGCGTTCCGGATCGCCGCGAGGGCGGGCCTGCGCTCGGTGCCGCACGGCGGCGAGCTGGTCGGTCCGGCCAGCGTCCGGGCCTGCCTGGACGAGTTGCACGCCGACCGCATCGGGCACGGCGTGTCGGCCGCGGAAGATCCGGACCTGCTGCGCAGGCTCGCGCACACCCGGACGACGCTGGAGGTCTGCCCGACGTCAAACGTGGCGCTGGGGGTCGCTGCCACCGCGCGCGACGTGCCGCTCCTGCAGCTGCTCGACGCCGGGGTTCAGGTGGCGCTTGCCGCCGACGATCCGCTGCTGTTCGGGCCGCGGCTGGCCGCGCAGTATGAACTCGCGCGTACCGTGCACGGACTGTCGGACGTCGAGCTGGCGCACCTCGCGCGGATGTCCGTACTCGGCTCCGCGGCCCGGGACCACGTACGGGCCCGGTTGCTAGCCGGGATCGATGACTGGCTGGCGAGCCCCGCAGCCGAGCCCGGGCACGGAGCGGCCGAGGCCGGGCTTGCGGCGTCCTAGGCCGGGCCAGCCGCGCCCTAGGCCGGGACAGCCGCGCCCTAGGCCGGGACAGCCGCGTAGGAGTCAGAGCTCGACCCCGACGAGGACCGGCTCGTTCGTCAGCGTCACGCCGAACGCGGCACGTACGCCAGCCTGGATCTCTCTAGCAAGCCGGATCAAGCCGGCAGTAGTGGCCCGGCCCGGATTGGTCAGCGCCAGCGCATGCTTGGTCGAGATCCGCGCACCATCCGGATCGCCGGGCAGCCGCCAGCCCTTGCTGAATCCCGCATGCTCGATCAGCCAGGCCGCCGAAACCTTGACCTGTCCGTCTGAAGCCGGCCAGTGCGGGATGCCTGCCCTAGCGTCCAGTTCCCTGCCGCTCGCCCCGGCACGGCCTGGTTCGTCACCGGTCGCTCGCCGGGCGGCCAGTTCACCGTACTGCGCGGCACTGACGACTGGGTTGGTGAAGAACGAGCCCGCGCTGCGCGTGTCCGGGTCGGCCTCCGCCAGCACCATGCCCTTGCCGCGGCGCAGCTCGAGCACAGCCTGGCGCGCGGCCGCCAGCGGGACCCGGTCACCCTCAGCGACGCCGAGCACCCGGCTGAGCTCGCCATAACGAACCGGCGCCGACAGCGGGCTGACCGGCAGCCGGAACGTCACTGCCAGTATCACGAACCGGCCAGTCACTGATGCCGGGTTCAGTGTGGCACCGCGCCCGGCCGCGGCTGCCTGCCGCTTGAACACGCTGCTCCGGTAGCCGAAGCCGCAGTCGGCAGCGGCCATCACGACGACCTGATCACTGAGCCGGTCATAGACCCGGACCGAGGTGATCGTGTCCGCGACATCCTGACCATAGGCATTCACGTTCTGGATCGGCGTGGCCCCGGCCCGGCCCGGAATGCCGGACAGGCATTCCACCCCGGACAGGCCCTGATCCAGGCACTCCTGCACGAACTCGTCCCAGTCCTGCCCAGCCTGGACGGTCACGTCAACCGCGTCGCCCGCGGCGGCGAATTCCTCGCCCCGCGCGGTCGATTGCACCACTACGCCGGGAAAGCCCTCGTCGGCGACGACCAGGTTGCTCCCGCCACCGAGCACGAGCACCGGCTCAGCCTCGGCGTCTGCCGCCCGGACCGTGGCGATGAGCTCGTCCTGGCTGGCCGCCCTGACGTACCGCGCAGCCGGCCCGCCCAGGCGCAAGGTGGTGTACTCGGCTAGCCGGACCTGCTCTGTAGTCATCACGACGGCGATCTCCACGGCGGGAACGGGCTCTTGGCGGCCCGGTGAGTTAAGACAGCAGCTCACAAGAGGGCGTTCCGGCCCTGAAGTGTGCAAGTCAAGCATGCCGCAGCCGCAGGCGTGCGGTGATCACGACCGGGCGCAGGCGCCCGGCAGTACCCGCGCAACACGGCGCTTACGGGAAGACGGTGCTTACGGTAAGGCAGTGGCCGGGCATCCGCGCCCGGCCACTGCCTGGTAACCCGCAACCTGGGGTCTAGGCGAAAGCCGCGACCCCGAGCAGGTCTTCCGCTTCCTCGGTGTCCGCGAGCTCGTCCTCGCCCGGGGCGGTGCGAGGCAGGCACCGCTTATAGGCCGCGGCAGTCTCCTCGCCGATGCGGCCAATGCAGTAGCGCGACCGCGCACGGTCGGCGGCCGAGATCCCGTAAGCCTGCATCATGACGGGCCGCGCCAGCAGCGCACGCAGCCGTTGCACCAGCATGGCCGGGTGTTCCGGCGCGACCAGGAAGCCGGTGATGCCGTCGATCACCGCGTCCCGCTGGCCCCCGACCGCGGAGGCGATGACAGGCAGCCCGCAGGACATTGCCCGGATAGCGGCCAGACCAGTCGGGTCGTAACTCGTCGCGCTGACCATGACATCGGCTGAGCGCAGCAGTGCCGACTCCTCCGCCTCGGCAACCTCGCCCGCGAAGGTGACGCGGCTCCGGACGCGAAGTTCGGTGGCGAGCTGAGCAACCTCCCGGAACGGTCCTGACCTGGGCAGGTGCCTGGCGTCCGGGCCGCCGATGATCGTCAGCCTGACAGCAGGCAGTTGCGCGAGTGCCCTGATCACGGTGGCAAGCCCGCGGGCCTGGTCATCGGCGAATGCGAGCAGGCGCGGCTTGTCGTTGGACTTGGCCCGGACGTCGTCCGGCCTGACGCTGATGGTATCGATGCCTGCCGGTATTACCCGGATGACGGACTTGGGCACGGCAAGCCTGGCAAGCTCGTCTGCCTCTTCCTCGGAGCTGGCAAGCACTGCGGCAGCGGTGCGGCCGATGGCCGCCTCGAGCCGCACCCTGGCGCCGCACACATCGAGGCCGGCCTGCCGTCGTTCGATCGAACCGAGTGACTCGAAGCTCTGCACGACCGGGATGCCGGTGCCCCGGACTGCGCCGATGGCAGCGAGCCCGGCCGTCCAGGAGAAGGCGTGCACGACGTCTGGCGCCTTGGTGCGCCAGCGGTCCGCAAGGTCGGCAGCAACGTCCGGCATGTGCCTGGCGCACTCTTCGGCAGAAAGGCGCCGGGCCGGTCCGGCCTTAATGTGCTCTACCGATACCCCGGCACCGAGGATCGCGGTGCCAGGCGCGACCGGGTCCTGCGTGCGCGCATACAGGGTGACGCGGTGCCCGTGCCCGGCCAGGGCGCGAGCGAGCACGGCTGCGTGTTGCTGTCTACCGTGGCCGGCTATGGGCGTAAGGGGGCTGTGCGCGGTAATCATCGCGATCCGCATGGGGGTGCCTCCTGGGGGATGTCGCTGGGATCACAGCGCACGCACCAGGGGCCCGATATGAGAAAGGCACACCCTCGTGCTGCACTGTGACGTGCATACGTCATGACTGACGTGAGGGCGTGCCTGCTTCGTAGACACCGCTAACAAAGCATATGCCCCGCGGCGCCTGCGCACAAACAATGGCGCACGCACCAAGGGTCAGGTGGTGTCATTCCTCGATGAATTCCTCGATGGTGTCGCTCTCGACAGGAGCGCTGTCACTCCTCGCACTCCTCGCACTTCTCGCACTTCTCGCGTCGCGGCCTTCCGTGATCAGGCCGCCGGGGACCAGCAGCCTGGAGAAGTGCCGCTGCCTGAGATCGATCTCCTTGCGCTGCTTGCCGCCAGCATCCAGCACCAGCCTGCGGCGCAGCCAGCCGTAGCTCCGGCGCGGGATGACTGCGCCGGCAACGCCGGTCAGCATGAGCACCCAGCCAGCCGCGTGGAAGTTGAAGAAAGATGGCTCAGCGGTCACGGCGAAAGCGAGGATGGCGCCAATCGCCGCTACTGTGAGCGCTGTCGCGGTCTTCACCGGCGCGGTCCTTTCGCTAACGTCACTTGCCTGGCGCGCGCGCTCATGCTGGCACCGGCTCGGTTAGATGCGCCCGCAGATATGAGAGCGCCCCGGCAAGCAGCCTGGATACGTGCATCTGGGAGATGCCGAGCTGCTCGCCGATCTCGGACTGGGTCATGTTGCCGTAGAAGCGCATGAGGAGCAGTTGCTGCTCACGGTCGGGCAACTCGTTCCAGTGGGACCAGACCGCTTGCATGTCGAGCACGTGCTCCAGCTGGGGGTCATCGTCTCCGAGCAGGTCAGACAGGCTGGCCGAACCCTCCTGGGTGGTGACCGGTGAGTCGAGCGAAGCCGCCTGGAAAGCCAGATCAGCCTGCCTCGCTTCGCGCACGTCAGCGTCGCTGACCGACAGGTGCCTGGCGAGCTCAGCGTCGGTCGGCGTCCGGCCTAGCTCTCCGGTCAGCTGGCCGGCCGCATTCCGCAGCTCGAGACGTAGCTCCTGAAGCGACCGCTTAACGTGCACCTGCCAGCGCTTGTCCCGGAAGTGCCGCTTGATCTCACCGCTGACGCAAGGTTGCGCGTAGCCGGCCAGACTGCTGCCGACGGCGGGATCGAAGTTGTTGATTGCCTTGAGCAATCCGACGTAGCCGACCTGCATCAGTTCTTCGTGTGATTCGACGCTGTTCTTGTATCGCAGCACGCACGACCTGACGAGCGGACGGTACCTGGTCACGAGTACCTCGCATGCGGCGTCACGCATGGCGCTGCCGCGGGGCATCGACTGGATCATGGTGAGCAGCTCCGCGTCCTGCAGTTCGTCGAGATCGCGGACCCGTGTCGCCGTCATTGGCGACGCTGCCGTGTTCATATTCACTCCCTGGGCGGCGGGTGAGGGGTACCCGCTCGCGGTTCGTTGTGCCCGCTCTGCAGGACTCAAACATCCAGCCTTGATCGCAGGCCGGGATTTGCCTGGTTCTTGCCAGCCGGGGGCCAGGCCTCGGCGCAGAGTGGGGTAGGTGGCACCCGCGGACTCTGATTACGGCCCGTGCTCATCCGGCTGCGATCCATCACGGGGCAGGTCGTCCGCCGAGATTGCAGCGCCGGTAAAGTGGCAACGCTGTACTCGAACGGGGTTAGTTAGTTGGCTCGTCTGATCCGGCTGGTGAGGGCCGCGTAGTGCCTCCGCTGAAACCTCCCGCCGTGGGACTCGGCGAGCGACCGGGACTAGCTGATCCCGCCCTGGCGGCCCGCTGAGAATGCCGAGCATCAAGAAGGTGATGCGGCCGGAGTCGCGGCCTCCACGACGTCAAGTGCAGGTACCGGAACTCCCCCGTTCGCGGCCTGAGTCGTCTCAAACCGCCGCGAGACCAGGATGCTCAGCGACCGGGAGGCCTGAATGCTAGAGCCGGAGAGCACATTCCTCTTCGTGCTGCTGGTCCTGATCTTCGGCGGCCTTGTCTGGTGGCTGGTCATAGCAAGGCGGGTAGCCTTCCGCGTCATCGCGGCCTGCCTGGCCTTCGTGGTAGCGGCTCAATTCGGCATTCTGGTGGTAAACAGGTATTTCAGCTACTACCAGACCTGGGGCGCGGCGATCGCCGACTTTTCCAACACGAGCCCGAACTCCGGCCCGCGCGTACCGGTAGGCCACCTGCTTATCGGCGATCACAGCCCGGCCTTCGACGCGCATTCGGTCTACCTGAAGCTAGCGCTCCGGCAGGGTTACACCGTGCATATGAACATCGCCGGGAAGCTCAGCCACATCACCCGGTCGGTGTACATCTACCTGCCGCCGCAGTACTTCGAGCCGCAGTACAAGGGCTACAGGTTCCCGGTGATCGAACTGATTCACGGCCAGCCTGGCCGGCCGCAAGACTGGATCAACGTCGTCGGCGTCCAGGTCTCGCTTGACAATCTGGTCAATCGAGGGCGTGCCAAGCCTGCAGTGCTAGTCATGCCTGACGCCAACGGCGGCAACACGATCTCGCTGCAATGCCTCAACCAGGTCGGCGGTCCGCAGGACCTGACCTACCTGGCGCAGGACGTGCCGGCCGCCGTCTCGCACCTGCTCCGGGTCGAGCCGCCGGGCGTCGGCTGGGGCGTCGCAGGCTATTCCGAGGGCGGGTTCTGCGCTGCGAATATGGCCTTGCGATTCAGGTACCGGTACGGAGCCGCAGCGTCCCTGAGCGGCTATTTCACCCCGTACAGGAACAAGCTGGCGAATCCGGCTAGGGCGGTGAGCCCGTTCGGGAACAACGCCAAGCTCCGGGCCGAGAACACCCCGATCGACGAGGTTCGAGCGCTGGCACCAGGCGCCAGGTTGCCACAGTTCTGGCTTGGCGCCGGCAAAGGCAACAACCTGGATGTGGCGAACGCTAACTTCTTCTGGCAAGAGCTCCAGTTGCACCAGGCCAGCGTGCCGCTCGTCCTTACGCCAGGTGACGGGCACACCATGGTCACGTGGCACGCTGAGGTGCCGCCGATGCTTTCCTGGATGACCAACACCCTGGTCACCGCGATCTCGAACCAGTCTTACGCGCGGCGTTCTGCTCTGGCCAGGCATCTCAAGCATGAGACCGCCGCGAAGCGGGAGGCTAAGGCTGCTGCTCCCGGATGCCCGGCTGCTGGCCACTCGAAAGCCTAGCCACCGCGCCGGCGAACAGCACCCGTCCTGGTGCCGGGTTTAAGTCCGGGCCGTCACGGTAGCTCCCGGCAGGCGGTCACGGCGATCGCCCCCGTCACCGGAGGCATCAATGCGGATCATCGGGATCTTGTTTGTTGTATGGCTAGTCATCGGCACATTCGCTGGATTGCAGCGGCACTACTACGACGGCAATGTCAGCTGCGCGAAAGCCGGCACCGTGGCAGCCACGATTGCGGCAGGCCCGCTGAACTATGTTGGCGCGAATCCGAAGGTCCACTGCACCATTCCACAGCCGAGCAAGTAGCTAAAGCTCGACGGCGTGGCCTGCGCCATGGGGCCGCACTGGATTTAGACCTACCCAACTCGCCAGTCCTCACCACCGTAGCGGGGACAGATGCGAGACCATGACTTGATGGGGCAACACCGGATTGCCGGCCAGCAGCTGCCCTATATCGGGCTAATCTTCTGCTTTCGAGTTGATGCGTCAGTTATCTTCTGCACGTTGCACTCTGTCAACATCTGGCATTGTTCTTGTACCTGCCAGTGCGCCGGAGAACCTCGGCGCCGCTTAGCTCGTTGGACAGGATGGGGCAGCGGAGTTGGCGCTCCCGTCGAGATGAGAGGAACCCGGTGTACATTGCGGTCACCCTAGTGGCAGCGATGCTGTCAGGGGTCGGCTTCGTGCTGCAGCAGCACGCGGCAGAGCAGGTCCGCAGTAGCCAGTTCCTCGGGCTCGGGCTGATTGCCCGGCTAGTGCATAATCGTCGCTGGCTGGCGGGGTTCGCGGTAATGGTCGCCGGCTACCTTGTGGCTGCCTGGACGCTCGGCCATCTCGACCTGTCGGTGACCGAACCCCTGCTCAGTACGAACCTCATCTTCGCTCTGTTCCTTGCAGTGCCGCTGTCCGGGCAGGCGCTCCGCCGGACCGAGATAGTCGGTGCCCTCCTGCTGACCACGGGCGTCGCCGCGCTCTCGCTGACTCGCTCCGTCCACGCGCCAGTCCTCTCGTTCGGCTCCTTCTCGCACTGGCCGGCAGCCGGCCTCATCGCCGTGATCGCTGTGGCGCTGGTCCAGCTCGGCCGCCGGCGATCGGGCACCGTGCGCGCCACCCTCACCGGTACCGCAGCCGGCTTGTTCCTTGGCATCGCAGACGCCTTCACCCGGCTCAGCGTCCAGGAGATCGACGGCAAGCAACCGCTCGGCCTGCTCGACCATTGGCCCGGTTACGCGACGATCCTGGCCAGCATCATCGGCCTGTGGCTCATGCAGAATGCGTTCAACGCCGCGCAGCTGCACGCCTCGCTGCCGGCCGTGACCGCCGCCGAGCCGGCGGCTGGCATAGTTCTTGGCATCGTGGTGTTCGGCGACGTCGTACATGTCAGCCCGCCGCTACTAGCGCTGCAGGTCGCTGGCATCGCTGCGATGGTTTGCGGGGTGATCCTCGTGGCCAGGGCGCCGGTGTTCCGGGATCTGCATGTCGCGCAGCTGCCGCACGCAGCTCTCGAACGGCTGCACTATCCAGTGGGGCACAGCCCGAGGCATGACAAGAGCGCTGAACTCGCCCTGGAGCCCTACGAGCCTGACCCGGACCACTGCGTCGACGGCGCAGATGCGAGCGACGGCTTCGCCGGCGATCAGCCATCGCCGCGGCGCGACGAGGCCGGCCAGCGCGCCGGCCTCGATCCCGGTGACGGGCACCGCGCGCCGGGTGACCTAGTCGTGAGCAGGCCGGACGGCCATCCCGCTGGCCTGAGCCAATCAAAGACAGCCGTCACGATTACTGAAGGCCCAGCCGTTACCGGACGCAGCGCCGCGCTAAACCGCCTGGACGGGCGCGCGTAGCTGGCCACTGGCCCCGGATCCCCGCCCTTCCCGTTTGGGGCATCGGCGGTGGGAAGTTCTGTTCGCTGGCAAACTGCCCGAGACCCGGACCGCCTGGCAAGCACACTCAGCTAGCCGCTTGGCGCGACCTATGACGGGCAGGGAAGGAGCCTCACGATTTACCTGGAAGCTGCTAGCAGTGTCGAGCTATGTTTGATCGACCGTGCCGTCTACCACTGTGCTGTCTCCCACCGGGCCAGCGACGAACAGGTCCTCAGGCCGGGCCACACCGTGACGCTGACCAACGGGTCGCTCCTGGCTGCAGTGCCGTGACTGATCAGCCAGTCGTGCCGTCAGCTGCCCCGTCTGCCCACCCTGAATCCCGCCGCGCGTACCGGCGGCCGACCTCAACGTACCGGCTGCAACTGACGCCCGAGTTCGGCTTCATGGAGGCGGCCGACCTGGCCGGGTACCTGTCGGAGCTGGGAATCTCGCACGCCTACCTGTCACCGATCCTGCAGGCGGCGCCTGGCTCGCGGCACGGTTACGACGTCGTCGATCACTCGAGCATCTCAGCCGAGCTGGGCGGCGAAGAAGCATTCCGGTACCTTGCCGCCAGGTTCGCGCGTAACGGTATCGGCCTGGTCGTCGACGTAGTGCCGAACCACATGGGCATTCCGGCGGCGGCATACCTCAACCGCCCGCTCTGGTCGGTGCTGTCCGGCGGCCAGGACTCCGGGCACGCGCACTGGTTCGACGTCGACTGGGATGCTCAGGGTGGCCGGATGCTGCTACCGATCCTGTCCAGGCCGCTGGGGCAGTGTATCGACGAAATGCGCCTGTCCCGGCTCGGGGAACAATCCGGCCACGGCGAATCCGGCGCTAGCAGCGGCCGTGTTGGCGGGGAACGGGAGGCCGACGCCGATGTGCCAGTGCTGCGCTACCAGGGGCACGTGCTGCCGGTCCGGCCTGGAACTGAGCGGCTGCCGATGCCGGAACTGCTGGCGGCGCAGTACTACCGCCTCGACAGCTGGCGGGCTGCCGCAACAGAGCTGAACTGGCGGCGGTTCTTCGACATCAACTCACTGATCGCTATCAGGGTCGAGGAACCCGACGTGTTCGCGGCAACGCATGGCCTACTGCTCGGGCTGGTTGCCGAAGGCCTGATCGACGGCCTGCGGATCGACCACCCTGACGGGCTCGCAGATCCGCGTGACTACCTCAAGCAGCTGGCCACCGCTGCGAGCGGCAGCTGGATCGTGGCCGAGAAAATCCTCGCGGCCGGCGAAGAACTGCCCGCCGACTGGTTGTGCGCGGGAACGACGGGCTACGACGCGCTCGCGACCGTGGGCCAGCTGTTCACCGACGGCACTGGCGCGCAGCCACTTGCCGCGCAGTACGCAAAGTTCGCCGACGGCCCCGCCGATTTCGCGTCAGCGGCCTGGGCTGCCCGCCGCGAGACCGCAGGACAGCAGCTGAACGCGGAGCTCAGCAGGCTTGTCCGACTGCTCGGCAGGCTAAGCGAGCCCGCTCTTGTTCGCACGCCAGCCGACGACCTGGCGAGCATTATGGCGGAACTGCTGGCCGCATTCGACGTCTACCGCGCGTACGTGGTGCCTGGCGAGGCCCCGCCACGTGCCAGTCTCGAACGTTTTGCTGCTGCGGCGGCGGAGGCGACGCGCCGGTTGCCCGTCCGGCTGCGCGCGACGGCTGACCTGATAGTTGCCCTGCTGCTCGGCCGCGGCGTGCCCGCAGCCTCACGAGCAACCAGAGACGAGCTGATCGTGCGGTTCCAGCAAACCTGCGCGGCAGTTCAGGCGAAGGGTGTCGAGGACACTGCTGCCTACCGGTGGGCCCGGCTGGTCAGCGCAAACGAAGTCGGCGCGGATCCAGATCAGCCTGGCCGAACCGTGGCAGACTTCCACGACTTCGCCAGGCGGCTCAGCGAGGACTGGCCTGCAACCATGACCACGCTGTCAACGCACGACACCAAGCGCCAGGAGGACGTGCGGGCCCGGCTGGCGGTTCTTGCCGAGTCCACTACTGCCTGGGCAGCGGAGGTCACTGCCTGGCACGCCCGCGCCTCCGGGCTGCCCGGCGCCAGGCCGCCCGATCCGCCCACTGAGTACCTGATGTGGCAGACCGTCGTCGGTGCAGGGCCGATCGATGACAACCGGCTGACTGCCTACATGCGCAAGGCGATGCGCGAAGCAAAGCTCACAACTTCGTGGACGGACCCGGATTCCGGATATGAGTCGGCGGCTATCAACTTCTTCAGGACCGCCATCGCCGACAGCGAGATCGCCGGGCGGCTCGCCGCGTTCGTCGCGCGGATCGGGCCGGACGCCGCGGTGAACAGCCTCGGCGCCAAGCTGGTTCAGCTCACTATGCCCGGCGTGCCCGACGTCTATCAAGGCTGTGAGCTCACCGGGCTGGCGCTGGTGGACCCGGACAACCGCAGACCGGTCGACTTCGAGCTCCGGCGGTCGATGCTGTCGGGACTCGGGCAGTCTTGCCCAACTAGCCCGGCCGGATCGGTCAGCCCGGGCAATCCTGGTGACCCGGCCGACCGGGAGTTCCTGGACGCGGCGAAGCTCCTGGTGACGTCTCGGGCGCTGCAGCTGCGCCGCGATCATCCCGGCTGGTTCGCCGGTGATTACCAGCCGCTGACCGTGAGCGGTGCGGCGGCGGCGCATGTGGTGGCATTCTGCCGCGGCGGGCAAGCTATTACCGTGGCGACCAGGCTTCCCGCGCGCCTGCGCCGGTCCGGCGGCTGGCGGGATACCGTGCTCGCCGTGCCGGCTGGCCGCTGGTGCGACGCGCTCACTGGCACCGAATACCTGGTTACCAGCTCGCCGCCCGCCCCAAGCACAACGCCCCCTACGGCCAGCACAGTCATGGCTAGCACCCGGCTCATGCTCAGCGACCTGACGCGGCAGCTGCCGGTGGCATTGCTGATCCGCGCCGAGGCCGATGAGGACCCCCGCCGGGCCAGCCAGACTCAAGCGAGCGAGCCATGACCGAGTTCAGGGTCTGGGCTCCGGCCGCACGAGTGGTGGAGGTGCAGGTAGCAGGCAGGACGCAGGCCATGTCGGCAGAGCGCCAGTCGGGCTCAGCCAGCGGCTGGTGGAGCGCAACGGTACCGGGTGCGGCACCCGATGCCCGGTACGCGTTCCGGCTCGGCGGCGGAGACTGGCTCGCCGACCCGCGCTCGCCCCGGCAGCCCGACGGTCCAGCCGGCTTGAGCCAGTGTTACGACCAGGCGGCATTCGGCTGGACCGACCAGGGCTGGCGCGGCGTCCCCCTCGGCGGCGCTGTGCTTTACGAGATGCACGTCGGCACTTTCACCCCCGAGGGCACGTTCGATGCCGCGATCAAGCGCCTCGATCACCTGGCTGACCTCGGGGTCGACACGATAGAACTGATGCCAGTGGCCGCCTTCCCTGGCCGGCACGGCTGGGGCTACGACGGGATCAGCCTGTGGGCCGTGCACGAGCCATACGGCGGGCCAAACGGGCTCAAGAGGTTCACCGACGCCTGTCACGCCCGGCGACTGGCCGTTGTGCTTGACGTGGTCTACAACCACATCGGCATCGGAAACCGGCTCGCCGAATTCGGCCCGTATTTCACCGACGCGCACAGTACGCCCTGGGGCCCGGCCGTCAACCTCGACCAGCCGGGTTCCGATGAAGTGCGAGCGTTCATCGTGGACAACGCGATCATGTGGCTGCGCGATTATCACCTGGACGGCTTGCGGCTGGACGCAGTACACGCGCTTTCCGACAACCGTGCGGTGCATCTGCTCGAGCAGCTAGCGGCCGAGGTGCGTGCGGTGTCAGCGTCGCTGAACCGCGAGCTTGTGCTGATCGCCGAATCCGACGCGAACGACCCGCGGCTGGTGACGTCCGGCCAGGCAGGTGGCTACGGACTGACCGGGCAATGGAACGATGACTTCCACCATGCCCTGCATGCCGCCCTGACCGGGGAGCGGCAGGGCTATTACCAGGACTTCGGTTCCATGGCCGCGCTGGCCAAGACGCTGCGCAGAGTCTTCTTCCATGACGGCAGCTGGTCGTCCTTCCGCGGCCGTTCGCATGGTCGTCCGGTAGAAGTGGCCCGGTTGTCTGCCGACCGCTTCGTCTGCTACCTCCAGGACCATGATCAGATCGGCAACCGGGCGACCGGGGACCGGATCTCTGCCACACTGCCGCCCGGACTGCTCAAGGTCGCGGCAGGCATCGTGCTGACCGCGCCGTTCACGCCGATGCTGTTCATGGGCGAAGAATGGGGAGCGACAACACCGTGGCAGTACTTCACCGACCACTCTGACCCTCGGCTTGGCCAGGCAGTGGCTGACGGGCGACGGGCCGAGTTCGCCAGGCACGGCTGGGCTCCCGCTGAGGTACCCGACCCGCAGGACGAAGCCAGCTACTTGCGCTCCAAGCTGGACTGGTCGCAGCTCGATGCCGAGCCGCACCGAGATCTGCTGACCTGGTACCGAGAGCTGATAGCGCTGCGGCGGCGCTGGCCGGAGCTCACTGACCCGCGTCTAGACCGGGTGGACGTCAGCTGTGATGAGGCGGCACGCTGGCTGATGATCAGCCGTGGCCGGCTGCGGGTATTCGCAAATTTCGGGCCGTCCGCCACCCGGTTGCCGATTGGCACAGTCGGCGGGCACCTGCTCGCGGCGTCGACAGCCGATCTCGCGGTCGACGGCGATGCCGCCGTGCTGCCGCCGTCGTCCTTCGCCGTCGTGCGAATCTGATCGCCGGTAAGTGAATCGGCTGCCCGGCGCGTTTGCAGGGTATGGGGCACGAACACGACGAGTTCGCGGACTTTTACCGGGCCAGCAGGGATTCCTGCCTGAAAGCGGTGACCGCGGTCGTCGGTGACCGCGAGCTGGCCCAGGAGCAGGTCGCCGAAGCCTTCACCAGGGCTTGGATGTCCTGGGGAAAGGTGCGCCGGCATGCCGCCCCGCAGGCGTGGGTTGTGCGGACCGCGCTGAACCTCGGGGTGTCATGGTGGCGACGCCGGCACCGCGAGGTGCCCCTCGCCGATCACGATGCCGCCACTACGGCTGGCCTCGGCGACGGCGTGGATCCCGCGCTGATCGCGGCGCTGCGGCGGCTGCCTGCCCGCCAGCGCGAGGTGCTCGCGCTGCGGATCTTCCTCGATCTGGACACCGAGACCACCGCGAAGGTCATCGGTATCGCACCGGGGACTGTGACAGCGCACCTGTCCCGCGCCGTCTCGGCGCTGCGCCGAGATCTTCCACACGCCAACACCGATTCCAACGCAACGGAGGTCATGCGATGAACGAGCACGACGACGTCATGTACCAGGTGCGCGAGTCTTTCTCCGGGCTACGCATGGACATGCCGGTGGAGACAGTCTTTGCCACGAGCCGCGTCCGCCGGCGCCGGCGGCGGTCGGGGCTGACGGCCGCTGCCTGCGCAAGTGTGGGAGCAACCGCGGCCATCACGCTGACCTCCGGCGGGCCCGTCGCGCCAGCCATCTCCGGCAACCTGCCGCCACCGAGTTCTGGTCCGGTTAAGCTCACCGCGTTCTCGCTGACCAGCGGCCCGGGCGACAGCACCACGCTGATCCTGCGCAAA
The DNA here is from genome assembly GCA_036488155.1 of Streptosporangiaceae bacterium. GTDB lineage: Bacteria > Actinomycetota > Actinomycetes > Streptosporangiales > Streptosporangiaceae > JAJYUU01. The sequence continues at coordinate 16,184 of DASXIA010000191.1, forward strand.
GGCCAGCAGTACCAGCTGGATCCCAGCGCGCTACGCCAGGCCCTGAAGCGGCACGGCATACCGGCCCTGGTCACCGTCGGCACGTTCTGCCGCCCTGCGCGTGGCGCGTCGGTCAGCCTCGGCCCGGTCATCCACCCAAAGACCTTGGCTGACGGATCGGACGCGGTGGTGATAAACGGATCGACGATGCCGTCCGGTACTCGGCTGAGCATCGGCTACTTCCCGAACTACGTCAGGATGCTGCTCATCAAGGACGGTACTCGCCTTTCATGCGGCAGCACGTCCCATCAGCCCGCGGTGCACATCACCCCTTCGGGGCCCAAGATCCGAGGGTGAAAGAAGCAGCAATGACGCGGCCAATGACACAATGCCCGAAAATGCCGGTGATCGCAGCGCCAGCCGAGCCGGTGACAGCTGAGCAACGGGCCAGGTTCGAGCGCGATGGTTACCTGATGATCCCGGGTGCGCTTCGTCCGGATGAGGTCGCGGCCGCCCGCGACGCACTCGACCAGGTATACGTCACCGCAGCCAAGGCCGGCTCGCTCCGGCCGGACGGCTCGATGCACTTGCTCAGCGCAGTCACGAACTGTCCAGATCTCGTCCGCTTGATCGACCACCCGGCCACGTTTCCTTATGTGTGGTCGGTACTCGGCTGGAACATCCACATCTACCACTCGCACCTCGATGTCCATCCGCCGCTCCGACCCCACCTGCCGTTCCGGTTTGACTGGCACCAGGACGGAGGCAGGCAAAACCGCGAGATCGAGACGACCCCGCGGCCGCGGCTATCGGTGAAGCTGGCGTACTGGCTTTCCGACGTCTCCGAGCCCGGCCGCGGCAACCTCAAAGTCGTGCCAGGCAGCCACCTGACGAACCGGATCGACGGCCCGCCACGGCGCGACATCGATTGGCCGGATCCCGAAGGCGCTGTAGAGGTGACTGCCGAGCCCGGTGACGTCGTGTTCTTCGACCGCCGGATATGGCATGCCCGGTCACGTAACTACTCGGAGCACACCCGCAAGGCGGTGTTCTTCGGCTACACCTACCGGTGGACCGCCATCCGCGATGACATCGCTTCGATGCGGATGAGCGGCTGGTTCGGCCACCTGACGCCCGTCCGGCAGCAGTTGCTGGGCGGCATCGACGGCAAGGACGGGGATCACGCATGGGGCCACTATCCGGAGGCCACCCCGCTGTACGGCTGGCTGAAGGAACGGGGGCTCCTTGATCCGGCGAATCCGCCGCTGAAGCCCTGAGGCCGCGAACGCTGGTCTATTTTCCGGCCAGGCGGACGCCGGATGAGCCGGGCGCCGTGCAAACCGGAGCGCGCGGAGCGTAGCTGGTGCGCGCACGTGACTGCTGGAGTACGCCGCACCCGCCCGCGTCATGTGAGGTGAAGCAAGTCAGCACGAGGAGCGCGATGGCCGCAATCGCCACCTGGCTGACGATCAGCAGGCGCCGCCAGGCCAGGCTGAGGCGGCCGCGGCGCCATGCCAGCAAGGGCTGCCAAGACCCTCCCGGCAAGGCGCCGCGCCTGCGAGCTGATATCTGCTCACGACACGGCGGGGGCTCGTTCTTGGCCAGCCGCGTGAAGATAGCGAACATGACCGTCAGCCGCGGTTCGGTCAGCCGCAAGGTCTCGGCAATGCCGTCAAGTATCCGCTGCTGCCCTGCCGGCAAACTCATCTGGACTCCAAGCTGCTCGCGCGTGCTGCTGGACAGCTACCCGGCCCGCTGACGGCAAACGCGCGGCGGCAAGGATGCCGGACCGGCCCGACCGCTCCTACTGCCGGCAGTACATGTGCAGCCGGACGGTCGTGCCAAGTTCGCTAGTCCTGATTTCGGCTAGATCGCAGAGCTGGTTCACGAGCCATAGGCCCTGGCCACCGGGAAGATCGCCAGTTGGCCGGCAGTGGCCGGCCAGCGGATCGGCGATAAAGCCGGAGTCCTCGAACTGGCAGATCACCTCGCTGTCGGTGGCCCACAGCCGGACCGTGCCCGGACTGCGGGTGTGCCGGAGCGTGTTGGCCGCCACTTCACTCGCGGCGATGACCAGATCTGTGCAGCGCGCTGGCGGGAGGCCCGCGCGCTGCGCGACTACGGCAACGAGTGCGCGCACCGGCCGCAGGTCGCGCCGGTACTCCAGCGCCTGCGCGGCAGCAGGGACTCTCAGCGGCCTGTCCAGTTTCGCCAGATACTCCGCGGGTCCCAGATAGTCCACGCTGGCGGATTCAGTCCCGTCGGTGCGCGTCATCGGGTGGGTGTTGCTAGCTTCGGCGATTACCGACTTCGGCAGCAACGCGCTGTAAGGGCAGAAGATGCTGATCTCAGCGTCCGCGAACGCCATGTTGAGTAGCGCCTCATGCCGTGCCGTTTCCTGCTGTTCTGCATCGGAGCGGCCAGGCCAGGCAGGCTCACCGAGGTACCTGACGCGTTGTCCCTGGTAGCGCGCGCAGAAGGCGTTCAGCGCTGGGATTATCCGCGCCGGGTTACTTCCCAAGGCCGCCATGTCTGTCAACACCACGTGCGGCCCCGTAGGCAGGACCCAATCTCGTGGCAGCTGGACAGCGGGAACGGCCACGAGCACCGGCTCGCCGCAGGCCTGCCCGGCCCGGACGAACTCCTCGATCGCGGCGAGGTAGTCAGTTTGCGTCCGGTAGAGCCAGGACACATGGCGGAGCCCCGCACCACTCCCGGCCTGGTTGCTCACACCTGCTCTCCTGCCCCTTGCCGCGCCTGCCGCTGCCAGCCCGCTTCGTACGTGCCCGCCGGATTACGGTCTATGCGGCGGGCCATAGCGGGCGCGCGGTTTTACGATGACCCGGTATACCGTTAATGCGAGAGTAAACTGCCCGGGGGGTGGAGCGTGGAAAGCGTGGAAGAGGCCTGGCTCTCCTCGCGCAGTCGTGGTGATTGCATGGTCATCACGATTCGCGGCGACCTGGACATCGTCACGAGCCCGCAACTCGACGAGTGCCTGAGCGCGGCTGAGAGCAGTCATACCCGGATTATTCTCGACCTGTCGCAGGTTGACTTCCTCGACACCAGCGCCCTCGCAGTTATTGTCGGCCACTGGAAGACAGCTGAGGCGGCAGGCGGGACCCTGGCGCTGGCCGGGGCGCGGTATCGCTACACCAAGACGCTGTGGATTACCGGGCTTGCCGACAAGCTCACGCTGTACGAAACAGTGGACGAGGGCGTCCTTGCCCAGGCCAAAGCGGCTGGCCAGGCGAAGGCGGGCGATCAGCCTCGCCCGTAACTGGAGGTGCTGCCGGTGCCCGGCTCTGATCTTCCCGATCGCGCCGCCGCGCTCCTCAGCCTCGCCGCGGCAACGCAGGAGCGATCACTCAGCCAGCTCACGGCGCTCGCAGCCGCTGAGGTACCCGGCTGCGCCGCCGCGAATATCACGGTCTGGCGCGACGGCGAGATGGTTAGCCAGGCGTCCAGCCATCCTGAGCCAGCGCGCCTGATAGCACTGCAGGTCGCTAGCGGACGCGGGCCGCTGATCGACGCCGTCACCGACGGAAGTCAAATCTGCTGCGCGGACACTCTGACCGAGACGCGCTGGCCGGAGTTCGCCATCGCCGCACTGCGCATCGGCGTGCGCAGCACGGTCACGCTGAGCCGTCGCGGCGAAACGGTCGTCGCGCTCTCGCTGTTCGGTTTGCGGCCGCGTGCCGTCGAAGCGAACCAGCTCCAGCTAGCCGAGCTGCTCGTGGCCTATGGCGGTGCCCTGGTCGGTGCGGTCTCGGACTACGACGAATCCCGGCGGGTGGCGGCGCAGCTCCGGGACGCCGCGGACGCCCGCACGGTCGTCGACCAGGCTAAAGGCATCCTCATGCACGCCCTGGGCTGCACCGCAGATGAGGCGCTCGACCGGATGCGCGGAGTGTCCCAGCGGAGCAACTTGCGCGCCACCGAGGTGGCCAGACGGGTCATTGACGCGCATACCCGGCCTGGCGGCCGGGGCGAACTCGGCCAGCTAGCAGCGCTGGCCAGCCGGAAGCGCCGAACCGCCGGCTGAACTGGACGGACGGGTACGATGGAATACCGACCGCAACGATTGGTGCAGAATGCCGGTGCCTGACCGACCAGCGTCCGTCGGCACGGTTGCTGAGTTCAGGGACCGGGCAGCCGCGCTGCGACAGGCGGCAAGCCTGCCACGAGCTGATCCAGGGACGCTGATCGACGCGGCGCTCGCGGACCTCGATGGCGCCATCGCGGCGCTCGCCGAAGCGAATGGCGCAACAGCCGGATCCGGCAACGATGGCCGTGCGCTGAACGGCTTGCACTCCGAACGCCGGCTGCTCCACGCGCTTTTCACCGCTGCCCCGCTGCCGATGTACGTCGTGGACAGCGAAGGCACTGTGCTGCGGGCTAACTCGGCCGCATGCGAAGTACTCGGAGTAGGACCCGGCTATGCCACCGGCAAAGCGCTGGTGGCGCTGGCCGAGCCAGCCGCCAGGGCGGCCCTGCGTTCTCAGCTGGCCGCTGTCGGGCGTACCGGTAAGCCTGCCAGGCTGACGTGTGGCATGGCTGGTGCCACGGGTGTAGTCCGCAGCGAGCTGGTTATCGGGCCGGTCCGCGTGCGCGGCGACGCCGACCGGCTGCTTGTTGCCCTCAGCCCGGAGAGTCACCCAGATGCCCCGGCCGCCAACGATGCCAGAGCGGCCGAAGCTGGCGATGTGAGCGAGGCGGTCGATGCTAGCGAGGCCGGCGACACAGCTGCAGTCGCTACTGCAGCCGCACGGCTTGACCTGCTTGCTGCCGCCGCAAGGTTGCTGCTTGAGGGCGCCAGTATCAGCGAATCGGTGTTGCTGCAGCGATGCGCCCGGCTGCTGTCGGCCAGTGTGTCCACCTGGGTCATCGTTGACCTGCGCCGCCGGGGCCAGCTCCGGCGGCACTACGTCGCGGGTCCCGACGATCCCGAGTCATCCGGCGTGGCGCACGCGATGGCGACATCTGATCCCGCGCCTGGCTCAGTGCCCGAGCAGGTGCAGGAATCCGGTCAGATGCTGCTGCTCACCCACGTGGCCGACGAGCTGGCGCTCGGCGTGAGCGAGCACGGCCCGCCGTTCCTGACCCTCCTCGGTGCGACTTCGCTGATGTGCGTGCCGATAACCGACGGCGCTCGCCGCTATGGCGTTCTCACCATGGTACGGCGCGCAGGCGACGGCCAGTTCGGGCTCGCCGACGCCGCGCTAGCCGAGGAAGTCGGCGCGCTGCTTGGCCGCGCTATGTCCGGTCGCAGGATGCTCAGACGGCGAACCGAGGCGGCCGACGCCTTGCGGGCAAGCTTGCTGCCCCCAGTTCTCAAGCCAGTGCCGGGAGTCGAGATCGCCTCGGCGCACCTGTCGCCGACTCGGGGCCGCGAGGTAGGCGGCGACTTCTACGACGCGTATCCGACGCCCGGCGGCTGGGGTGTCGCCATCGGGGACGTATGCGGGAAGGGCGAGGACGCGGCGGCGGCTACCGCGGCAGCCCGGCACGCTATCCGGGTGCTCGCGCACTGGAACGGCGACCCGGCAGACGTGCTGCGTCGCGCTAACGACATCATGCTCGCTGAGGAATTCGGCGGGCGATTCGTGACGGCCAGCGCAGCACACCTCAGCTGGCAGCAGGACAGCCTGCGCGTCGTACTTGCCACGGCCGGTCATCCGGCGCCGATCCTGGTCAAGCCAGACGGCAGCGTACAGGTGCTGCCAGGCGGCGGCGTTCCTCTCGGGATTTTCCCGGATCCAGAGCCGGCGACACTGAAGCTCGACATGTCCGCCGGAGACGTGCTGTTTTTCTTTACCGATGGCCTCACCGACGCGCGCAGCTCTCAGTCGACCTATTTCGAGGACAGTCTCGGCGACTGCCTCGCCCAGATGCCAGGCCGGCCTGCCGCAGACATCGTCGCTGACATCCGTGCCGCCGTCCTCGACTTCTGCGACGGCGTGCTTGCCGATGACCTGACGATGCTCGTCCTCAGAATCGGCGGTCCGCCCCCCGCTGACGCTCTCTGACCAACTCAGCCGACTCGGCTAAGCCGATCCCGCGTTCGGCTCGCCGCGATTGCGCGCCGCTCGTCCTCGCTGGTACCGCCCCACACTCCATGCTCCTGCCTGGTATCCAGCGCGTACTCCAGGCATCGCCGCCGGATGGCACAGGACGCGCAGACCGCCTTCGCGCTGGCCACATCCGAAAGCCCGGCTCTGGCGGCAGAAACAGGGAAGAAGAGGTCGGGATCGGCGGACCGGCATGCAGCTTGCTCCCACCAACTGCTGGTAGCGATCATCGTTGCGTTCGCCATACCTTCCTGCCCGGATGCCGCCAACTGCCCGCAGCGTGCCGGTTTACGCCTGACGGCGCCGGGAAAGCTATCGGCGGCCCGGACTCGATGGTGAGGCAGATGGACGCTGACACGCCGCCGCCAGCTGGCCGCATGGCGATAGTGCTCGGCGGCGGCGGAGTACTGGGTGCTACCCAGGTCGGCATGCTGCGCGCCCTGCTGGAGACCGGCATTCAGCCAAGCTTGGTTGTCGGAGCCAGCGTCGGCGCGATCAACGGCGCCGCGATCGCTGCCAACCCGACCTCGGCGGGCGTTGCGGTTCTCGCGGACCTGTGGGGCTCTCTCACCGAGGCCGGGATGTTCACTGACAACGTGCTCGCCCGGGCGGGGACCCTTGCCAAGTACCGGACCCATCTGTACTCGCCTGCTCCGCTGCGCAAGCTGCTGGCAACTCATCTGCCAGCCACGTTCTCCGAACTCCTGGTCGAATTCCAGTGCGTTGCCGCCAGCATCGAGAAGGCGGGCGCGCACTGGTTCAGCCACGGCAACCTTGCCGACGCGGTCATGGCGTCGGCTGCGGTACCGGGCCTGCTGCCGCCGGCTGTGGTCGACGGAGAGCATTTTCTGGACGGCGGGCTGGTCCACTCCATTCCAGTCGGCCGCGCGCTGGCACTCGGGGCGACCGAGATCTACGTGCTGCATGTCGGTCGCATCGAGCAGCCGCTCACGCCGCCCCGCTCGCTCTGGGACGTCTGCCTGACCTCTTTCGAGCTAGCCCGACGGCACCGGTTCGTTGAGGAGATGGGGGACCTGCCCGGCGACGTCCGAGTGCACGTGCTGCCGAGCGGCGAGGAGAAACTGCCGCTGATGTCGATGCGCTACCGGCACTCCAAGGCTGTGGCCAGCCGCATCGAGCGCGGCTATCAGGCTGCCTCGGAGTACCTGTCCAGCCTGCCGGAAATCGCTTGAGACCGCCGCCGAGGGCGCTCCGGCGAACTGCGATCGACCCGGTCTGGCTGCCGCTGGGAATCGCGGCGGCCTTGCTGTTGCTGGCGGCGGCTGCCGTCGCTGGGCTTGCCGCGCCGCTGACCCGCCGTCGCAGGTTGCTGCGGCTCGCCTTGTTCGGCGTGCTGTACCTCGTCATCGATGTCGGCCTGGTGATCAGCTGCGCGATCCTCTGGCTGCGGCACCCGATACCGGCGCGGCGAGATCAGGCTAGCTGGTCGCGGTCGCACCAGAAGCTGCTGAGCCGGGTCCTGTCGGTGCTGGTCGGCTCAGCGGGACCACTGCTCGGGTTCGCTGTTGAGGTACAGGAGCCACCCGACCAGGAGCTGATCGCCGGATGCCCGCTTCTGGTCCTGGCCAGGCATGGCGGGCCCGGCGACTCGGTTGCGCTCGTCCACTTGCTGATGTCGCGCTATCAGCGGCGCCCGGCCATCGTGCTGAGGGAGGAGCTCCGGTGGGATCCAGGGCTTGATGTGATCCTCGGCCGGCTGCCGTGCTGTTTCATCAGGCAAGGTGACGGTGCCGCGATGGCCAGTACCCTGACCGAGCTTGCCCGTGACCTGGACTCCGACGATGCGATCCTGCTGTTTCCCGAAGGCGGCAACTGGACGCCCGTCAGGCACCGGCGTGCCATCGTGAGGCTCAGCCGGGCTGGCAGGCGGCAGGCGGCAGCCGATGCCGAGAGCAACCCGAACGTGCTGCCGCCGCGGCCATCCGGCGTCCTTGCTTGTCTGGCCGGGCGGCCGGACCTGGGTGTTGCGATCGTCGCCCACACGGGCCTCGAAGACCTGGTAAGCCCGGGCGCTGTCTGGCGAGCCCTGCCGGTGGCTGGCCGGCCGATGACCGTCAGGTGGTGGTACGAGCCCGCCGGGACGGTCCCCGACGCCGATGAGGACCGGCGGGAATGGCTGCGGCTGCACTGGGCCATCGTGGACTCCTGGATCGACGCGAGAAAGGCGGCCCGGAGTGGCCAGGTGACCGCGATCGGTCCAGCTCCGAGCAGGTCCTGAGGAAGGAAAGTCCGGCTAGCAGGCAGCGACCGGAGAGGCGGGCGATGAGCGGCGATTATGCCGGGGCCGGCACCCGCTCCTGGCCGGCCGGGCAGCGAATCCGGGACGGCCTCGTGGTACTGCTCGCCGTCGGATCCGGGGCGGTCAATGTCACCTCATTCCTGGCCCTCGGGACGGTTTTCAGCAGCGTGATCACGGGCAACTTGGTGCTGCTCGGCCTGGCGGCGGCTAGCACGCAGCATGGCCCAGCGCTGCGGAGCGGGCTTGCGCTGGTCGGTTACTCGGCGGGAGTGTTCATCGGCGCCCCGATCGCCGCGCGGGGCCTAGTCAAGACCTGGTCACCGGCGGTAACTGCGGCCCTCTGCGCCGAGCTCTGCCTGCTGCTCGGGTTCACCGCGGGCTGGGAGGCAGACCGCCAGCGGCAAGGCTGGCAGCTCGTGCTGCTCGTGCTGCTCGCGGCGGCGATGGGCCTGCAGAGTGCGGCCGTCAGGCGGCTAGGCGATATGTCGTCCACTCACTTGACCGGGGTGCTGGCCGGGGTGCTGGCCGGGCTGGTCGGCGCCGGAAGTTCGGCCGGACGATGGCGTGACGTGAGCGTGCTCGTCGCCTTCGTGGCGGGCGCGTCCGCCGGAGCCGCTCTGATCCGCCTGGCGCCGGGATGGCTGCCAGCGCTGACGCTGCTCCCGCTTGGCACGGTAATCGCCACCGCATGCATGTTCCGCTGGGAATCCACCGCCTCCGACAACTGACGCGGTCACCGGCGCCACGTCTGACCTAGCCTCACGAGCGGGGCAAGTGCCCGTCGGCACGAACCAGGTCGGTGACCGGTCACCTGTCAGTGATCAGCTTCTCCAGCCGGTCGAGCCGGTGAGCCAAGTCGGCGGTAGTGACCACGTCGGCCAGAGCCAGCCGTACCGACGCCAGTTCGCGGGCCAGGTACTCCGTGTCGTCCTGGGTGCGGGCCGCCACTTGCCGGTCGCGCTCAACGCTGGCGCGATCCCGGTCGTCTTGCCGGTTCTGTGCAAGCAGGATCAACGGCGCAGCATATGCGGCCTGCAGCGAGAACGCGAGATTCAGGAGGATGAACGGGTAGGGGTCCCAGTGGTGCGCGAGGGCCACGGTGTTGAGGATGATCCAGCCCACCACAACCACTGTCTGGCCCGCCAGGAACCGGCCCGTACCGAGGAATCTCGCGATCGCCTCGGAGAAGCGGGCGAATGCGTCCGCGTCGTAGCGCGACCCCATCCGCGGAGCGCTGCCGCGCGGTACCTCGAGTTCGCCTCGCTCGATGAGGCGCCGGGTCGGGTTCATCTCACGCTCCTCGGTTCCGCCAGCCAGCTGGCAGCAGGCGGTCAATCACGTCGTCGATGGTGACGGCGCCGACAAGCCGGCCGGCGTCGTCGCAGACCGCGACACCGACCAGGTTGTAGGCGGCCATCTTGGTGGCCACCTCCCGCTCCGCTAGGTCAGGCCGCACGAAGCTAGGGTCCTCGATGCACTGGCCTACCGGCGCGGACGGGGGCTCCCGCAGCAGCCGTTGGAAGCCGACGGTGCCGAGGTAGCGGCCGGTCGGCGTGACGGCAGGAGGCTCGCAGACGTAGACCTGCGCGGCCTGTGTCGCGCCGTTGGCTGGCCGGCGGATGCGTGCCAGCACCTCGGCCACTGGTGCCTCCGGCGTCACGATCAGTGGCCTGGACGTCATCAGCCCGCCTGCTGTGGCCGCGCCATAACTGAGTAGCCGGCGCAGATCATCGGCGCGCTCTCCGGGCATCGCCGCGAGCAGAGCAGCGCGATCTTCGCGTGGCATCTCCGCGAGCAGGTCGGCTGCATCATCTGGCTCCATCGCCTCGATGATGTCGGCAATGCGCTCAGTGCCGAGGCCGGCCAGGAAACGGATCTGGTCGCGCTCAGGCATCTCCTGCAGCACGTCGGCTAGTTCCTCGTCGTGCAGCGCCTCGGCGACCTGGCGCCGGCCGGCAGCCGGCAGCGACTCCACCACGTTGGCCAGATCGGTCGGGTGCAGGTCGCGGAGCCCGGCCAGTTGCTCGCCCGCGCCGCCTGAGTCGAATAGCTCCGGGTACTTGTCCCACGGCACGATGGCGCCGGAGTGCCGCAGCAACGCGTGGCGGCGCCCGACAGCCAGGACGCTGACTTCCCAGCCGCCGCGCCCGTCAGCGGTCTGGGCGATCCCCACGTCGAGGATCACGCCGTCGCCAGCCGGCTTGTCGTAGAGCTGAGAGGCCAGGATCTCCCCTGCCCGCCGGCTGAATCTGCCGAGGTCCACGTTGCTGCCGTCCAGGGTGACGCCGTCGACGGAAATCTCCGCGACCCGACCAAGGCTGATGAAGATGCGCCGCTGCCGCACTGTCACGACCAGACCGAGCGCCCGCGGCGGCTCGCCTGGCACTGACTGCAAGATCACCACATCACGCACCCGGCCGAAGGACAAGCCGTCGCTGCCGAGCAGGCGGCGGCCGGCAAGCCGCGACGTGAAGACAGGACCTTCCGTCATCGCGGGTCTCCGATCACGATCACGGCTCCGTCCAGCTGATCTTCGGTCGGCTGATTCCTCCTGGCGGCCCCATCAGGCGTCTTGCCAGCTTGCGTCTCGTTTACCACAAGATGTCGCCGCGCCCAAGTCCTTGGCGGAAAACATGCAGGTCAGCGGCTTGCCCGGCAAAAGTGGTGCATAGCGTCGGTTTAACTGGGCAGTACGCGGGGTCATAGCCCGGGCACGCCCGGTTAGGCACCGCCGATGCCCAGGCAGCCCGCAGGACCCAGACGGGTTCGAGAACACGGAGAGGACGCAGTGCTCGCTGCGCTTGTTCTGGCCGGAATCATCGCCGCTCCGATCGGTACCGCCGGACTGCTTGTCCAGGCCCACCGCCGCGCCCGCACGTCCGGCTCATGGCCGGCTGTCCGGCGTTTCAGCCTTGCCATCATCGGCACGGTCGTCCTCGCGGCGATAGTCGTCGCCGTGCTCCGTCTGCTGGGCGATTCCCAGCACCTCGCGATTGAGGGCGCAGCCGGGCTCGCCATATCAAGCCTGGTCTGGCTGCCGGTCACGAGGCGGTGGAACGCTCGCGGTCACTTGTGCTGGTCATCGACGATCTTCCTGTTCGTGGTCTACCTCGCGTTCGTGCTCCAGTGGACCTTCGACAGCCATCTCGGCGCCGCTAGCACGGCCGGCGGGCTGCTGCTCTGGCTGTTCGAGGTGTTCGCTGCGGTTCTGGCCTGCGCGTACCTGTGGGAAATCTGCGACGCGCTGGGCTCGGAACACTGGCGCAGACGGCTGAGCAGGGCCGATCCGGGTAGCGTTCGCGACGCTGACCTGCCGTTCATCAGCCTGCACGTGCCTGCCCACAATGAGCCACCCGACATGGTGCTGGACACGCTCCGCGCCCTGCTGCTGCTTGATTACCCGAATTACGAAGTGATCGTGATCGACGACAACACCGATGAGGAGGCGCTCTGGCGACCACTCGAGGCGTGGTGTGCGCGGCACGGCGCGAAGTTCAAGCACCTGGAAAACTGGCCCGGCTACAAATCCGGGGCGCTGAACTACGCGCTGCGCGAGATGACCGACCCGCGTGCCGAGATAATCGGCGTGATCGACTCCGACTACCAGCTTGCACCCGGCTTCCTGCGCCGGTGTGCTGCGCTGTTTTCCGATCCATGGGTCGGCTTTACCCAGGCCCCGCAGGACTACCGAGGCTGGCAACGGGCGCGCTACTACCGTCGGCTCTATTACTCATACTCGTACTTCTTCGCCGTCTCACAGCCCTCCAGGAACGAGCGCGACGGAGCGATCTTCGCCGGCACCATGGGCCTGATCCGCCGGGTAGCGCTAGAGCAACTTGGCGGCTGGGACGAGTGGTGCATCACCGAAGATGCAGAACTATCGCTTCGGCTGGCGCGCGCAGGCTGGTCCGGGCTGCACGTAGACGAGTCCTGGGGCAAGGGCATCATGCCGCTCACCTTCGAGGCGCTCAAGGGCCAGCGGTACCGGTGGTGCTTCGGCGGCATCCAGATCCTCCGCATGCACTGGCGCTCGCTGCTACCGGGCCGGGAAACGCCCGCAAACCGAATGAGCATCGGACAGCGCTGGTCCTACCTCTCTGGCGGCCTGCAATGGTATGGCGACCTGCTCGGCCTGCTGTTCCTGGTATTCCTGCTGGCCGGAGCAGCGAACCTGGCCACTGGAGGCGGCGAGCTGTTCCGTAAGCTCACCGCGTTCCTGGTGGCGACCGTCCCAGTGCTGGTCTTGCTCGGGCTAGTCCGAGCGGTCGCGCTGCTTCGCCGTGGCACTGGAGCCTCCTGGCGCGACGCGCTCGGGGCGTTCTTCATCTGGCAATCCACCTCCCTGGTGGTAGCACGCGCTTCGGTGCTGGCGCTGTTTGCCCGCAAGGCCGCCTTCCTGCGTACTCCGAAGACCAGCGAAAAGCAGAAGTGGTGGGAGGCGCTGCGGGCCAACTGGGCTGAATCTATGCTCGCCCTGCTCGGGCTGATCGGCATCGGCTTCGCGCTGAGCAGGGCAACCGAACTCGCCGGCATACTGCTGGCCGGGTTGCTGCTGTTCCCGACACTCGGCATGGCCGCTGCGCCATTCAACAGCTGGGCAGCCCAGCGCGCCGCCCTGCCAGCCGATCTGAACGCATGGCGGACGATGGAATGGAAACGATCGAGGCACCGGCGCGCGGTGATGCGCAGCGCGGCCCTCGGCGGTCTGGTTACGGTCGCTGCCGTCGCCGGCGCGGCGGTCGCGCTGCTGTTCACCTCCGGCACTCACCAGGTGCAGCCGCCGCAGCTGGTGACCGCGCCGAGCCACACCAGCCAGCCGCACCACACGTCGCCCAGCCCGGCACCGACTCCCAGCTCGCCGTCCCCCACCAGCTCCCCGTCCCCCACCAGCTCGCCGAGCAAGACCCCGGCACCCGCAAGCAGCAGCCCCGCACCCGCAAGCAGCAGCCCGGCACCGGCAAGCAGCAGCCCGGCACCCGCGAGCAGCAGCCCCGCAGCAACGCCGGCTTCCTCACCAGCCTCGGCGCCAAAGTCGGCGCCCTCGGCCACGTCGTCAGCCTCACCCTGACGCATGCCGTCTTAACCGTGGCTGCCCCGGCTGGTAGCGAGCAATGTTTCGGGCAGAAAGCCCAGGGATAGTGAAGAACTATGGACAATGCCGGACCTGGCGGAACGCACGGGCGCTCACCGAGCCTAGGCGACTAGGCGGCGAATGGTTCCCATGCAGGCGGCACAGGGGCCAGAGGGCAACAGGCCTCAGCCCATCAGGCGCGAGCACGCTAAGTCGCTGCCCGCAGGTGAGCAGCCAGTCCGGGCGGTCCGCGTGCGGCAGGCTTCGGTGACCTCCGCCGCGTTGACGCCGGCCGAGCGGGCCTCCCTGCGCGCTATCGCGGCACTGAACCGCCCATCCGGTCCACCGCGGGCGGCACTGCCACCGGCTGTCCCGGGCCGACCCAGGGACGGCCGCAGCAGCACGCGGCCACCAGCCCTGCGCCGCACGACTGGCTTCGTGCTGACCGCAGCCGGAGCAATCTTGTGGCTCGCGGTGCACGCCACGGTTGCGTTCGTGGCAATTCAGCGAGCCGGACTTGTCCTGCTGGTAACTGGCCTGCTGTGGCTCTGGATTGGAGTGCCCGACAAACGGGACCGCCTCCGGCGGAGATTTGACCAGTTCATGAGGTTCCTCGAATGGGATCCGGCGGCGCCCCAAGAGGCCCGGTGCTCACTCAATGACCTCCTGGAGCCGCGCAGTGGCGCAGCGCCAAACGGCCACCGCGACTGAGGCGCGCTGCTTGCGCTTCAGGGCGCTGAGGTGCTAACAGTTAGGCAGCAGTTGCCTGGTTAAGGCGCTGCTGTCGGGTCAAAGACGCGGCCCCCATCGTCCCGGTTACCAGAGGGGTCCCCGCCGTGCCCGTAAGCCGTGCCACAGTCATTCTCTTGCCGCCCGAGATAGACATCGCCAATGCCGAGCAGGTTGCCGCGGACCTGCTAATGGCAATTGACCAGGGCTATGCGGTCGTGGTCGCCGACATGAGCCGCACCTCGTTCTGCGACTGCGCAGGTGTCGCGGCTCTGCTCTCGGCTGGCAGCTACGCCGCTAACCTCGGCGCGCAACTGCGAATCGCCGCCAGGGCAAAGTCTGTCCTGCGCATTTTCGAGCTGACCGGATTGCGGCTCGCGATGCCGGTCTATCGGAGCAGCCTGGCCGCGTTGCACGAGCCGACTGCTGCCACGTCGTGGCAATGCCGTCCGCCAGCGGACGGAACGTCCCCCGTCGCGCCGGCTCCTGGTACGGTCAGCTGTCTCCGGCGAATTGACGGCGCTGAATCCGCCCCGCAACCAGATCCGCGGCGATGTCCTTAACCTTCCTGTTGGTGTTCTGCGACAGCACGCTGAGCCGCTTGAACGCCTCGTCTGGCGGATAGCCGTGCTCCGCGACCAGGATCCCCTTCGCTTGCTCGATGACGGCTCGCGACTCAAGTGCTAGGTGCAGGTTCTGTACCAGGCGGCGGCAGTTCCGGTAAAGGGCGGCGTTGCGCATGGCGACCCCGCCCTGCGCTGCGAACAGCAGCGCCACATCGTGGCCAGCCCCGCTGAAGCATCCAGGTTCTGTGCCGTAGATGGCGAGCGCGCCACCGGGTTCCCGGTCGGTTCGCAGCGGCAAGATAAGGCAGCTTCGCAGCCCGTCAGCGGCCATCGCCGAGCAGATCGCCGGCCACCGGTCGTCCTCCGCCGTGTCGTCGATCCGTCTGGCCTCGCCGAACCGCAGTGCCTCTGGCACGGGCCCGGCTCCCAAGTCCAGCTGCATCTGGTGCAGGCTGGCGATGCTCGCGTCAGAGGTTGCGTAGGTCCAGGCATGTGGCCCT
This sequence comes from Streptosporangiaceae bacterium, assembly GCA_036488155.1. Lineage (GTDB taxonomy): Bacteria > Actinomycetota > Actinomycetes > Streptosporangiales > Streptosporangiaceae > JAJYUU01. The sequence continues at coordinate 31,360 of DASXIA010000191.1, forward strand.
GCCACCACCACCCCCGCTGCGGCGCTGCCAGGGATGAGTTCCAGTGAAAGCTCGGCCAGCTGGCTCAGCGGAGCGCCTGCATCCTCCTCGGCCAGAAACAGCTCAGCCATCGCGGCTATGCGCTCCGCCAGCTCTCGTGTGACAGTGACCACGCCAAACCTCATTCCCGGTCGGATCGTCATGCCGGCCGGCGCCTGGGCAGACCAGCACGGAGAGGCAGCTACCCGGGATCGTTTGCATTGCACATCGTCGGGTAACTTGGCGTGCCGACCTGGCGGGCAGGCCTGCCGGCGCCCGAGTGACACGGGTTGCGAGCTGTGATCTGGGCGGCGGTCAGGCCAGGTGGGAGCCAGCGCAAGGGCCGAATGAGCCAGGTTCCTGGCCAAGCTTGAGTACTTTTGAAGTGAGCGGCAGGCCAAGCCGTGATCGGCCCTATGCTGACTCCACTCGACGAGCGTTACCGCACTCATCGCAAAGATTAGCGAGCAGGTCTACATGGTGGCAGAGGACATCAGCCCGGGTGGGGCTGCGGATGCAATGCTGCCGGAGCGAATCACCGTGCTCCTCATTGAGGACGACGACGGTGACGCCCTCCTGGTCGAGGAATTGCTGCTCGATGCAGGGGTGCCGTTCGTCCTTCGCCGGGCCCGGTCACTTGCCGACGCGCGAAGCTCGCTGCCGAAGGTGGCCTGCGTCTTGCTCGACCTCGAGCTGCCGGACGCCCGCGGACTTCAGGGCGTCCGGTGGCTGCGCGAGACCTCGCCCGACCTCGCCGTGGTCGTCCTCACCGGCATTGCTGACGAGCACCTCGGAGAGGAAGCCGTCGGCCGCGGGGCGCAGGACTACCTGGTCAAAGGTCAGGTTGACGGCTTCTTGCTGCAGCGTGTCGTCCGGTACGCAGTCGAGCGGCAGCGAGCTGAAGAGACGCAGCGCCAGTTGCATGAAGCCAGGCTGTACGCGGCCGAGAACGCGCGGCTGGAACGCGGCCTGCTCCCGTCACCAGTGCTGACCGATCGTCGGCTGTCAGTAGCCGCGCGGTACCGGCCCGGGGGACAGCAGATCCTGCTGGGCGGCGACTTCTACGACGTCGTAGAGGCTCCAGACGGCTGGGTCCACGCGATGGTCGGCGACGTCTGCGGTCGGGGCCCGGACGAGGCCGCGCTGGGCGTCTGCCTGCGGGTGGCCTGGCGCACCATGATCCTGGCTGGCCGGCCGGTGGATGAGACATTGTCCGCCGTACAGCAGGTACTCGAGCATGAGCGGCAGCATGACCGGCTGTTCGCGACCATCTGCATGCTGTCGGTCGCGCCCGACCGGGCATCAGGCCGCCTGCACCTGGCCGGGCATCCGCAACCGTTGCTCATCACCACCGACTCGGCCCGAGAGCTGCAGGCGCCAGTCAGCCTCCCGCCGGGAATCAGCGCGGCTGCCGAATGGCCGAGTGCACCGGTGGAGCTCGGGCCGAGCTGGTCAGTGCTGATGTACACAGACGGGCTCATCGAGGGCAAGATCGGTTCCGGGCCAGAGCGGCTCGGCAGCGACGGCCTGATGCGACTGATCGAGAAAGAGCGAGCGCGGAGCACCGCCGCGCCGGCGACCGACCAGCAATCGAACGAGCGGCTGATCGATGCTGTCATTACCAGGGCTCGCGAGCTCAACGGCGGCGACCTTGACGACGACTTGGCGGTCCTGGTGCTCAGCTGCGCGGCCCCGGCAGGTTCATGAGCACCGGGACGGTTGCGCCCGGCAGACGGATCGCTACCGCTGCGGAAGAAGCCGCCAGCCGCTGGCCGCTGGGCCGGATTATCGCGGTCGGCATGCTGGCGGTCGGTGCGGTGCTGATCGCCGCGATCGTCGTCGGCTCGCTTGCTCTTAACTCCCTGTCGGATGCCCGCGACCGGGTGGTGAACACCCTGGATCCGGCCGCACTCGATGGCGCGCAGCTATACGCGGCGCTGCTCAACCAGGAGACGGGGCTGCGCGGCTATCTGCTTAGCGGGCAGCAGCCGTTTCTGGGCCCCTACAACTTGGGACTGGCGACGCAGCAGCGCGAGGTCAAGGCCCTCGGGCCGCTGCTGGTAAGCCTGCCGGTCGCCCGGGCCCAGCTCGATACCGCGCTTCGCAGCATCGAGCGCTGGCGATCGACGTACGCGGAGCCGGCAATCAAGCAGGTCGCTGCCTCCGGCAAGCCCATGCCCGGCGGCGACATCACCAACGGCAGGGCCGAGTTCGACAGCAGCCGCTTGCCGATAGCCAAGTTCCAGGGCTATCTGTCCGCACAACGCAAGCAGGCCGTGACCAGGCTGCACACCTCAGCAGCCATCCTCGACATCGTCGGCATCGCGAGCGCAGTCATGCTGCTTCTGGTCGTCACCGCTCTCGGTGTGGGTATCCGCGCCGCAGCCATCAGGCCCATCACCAGGCTCGCCGCCGATGCCCGGCAAGTGGCCGGCGGTGACTTTGACCATGAGGTCGACCCGAGCGGACCACGCGAGGTACATACGCTGGCCGTAGACGTCAACCGAATGCGCCAGCGCATCCTGCGAGAGCTGTCGGCGGTGCGCGCCGCCAACGTGACACTCGAGGCCAGGGCTCTTGACCTGGAACGGTCAAACGCGGAGCTTGAGCAGTTCGCCTACGTGGCCTCACACGACCTTCAGGAACCCCTGCGCAAAGTGGCCAGCTTCTGCCAGCTGCTGCAGCGGCGTTACGTCGGACAACTCGATGCACGGGCTGACCAGTACATCGAATTCGCGGTCGATGGCGCCAAGCGGATGCAGGCGCTGATTGACGACCTCCTTGCGTTCAGCCGCGTCGGCCGGCTCGAGCGCGAAGCAGTGCTGGTGTCTGCCGCCAGCGCGCTCTCCCAGGCACGAGTCAACCTCACGACGGAGATCAGGAAGTCGGGCGCTGTCATCCAGACCACAGAGCTGCCCATGGTCAAGGCGGAGTTCTCACTGTTGACGTCACTGTTCCAGAACCTGCTCAGCAATGCGATCAAGTTCCGTGGCGACAAGCCGCCGGTCATCGCGCTCACGGCGGTCCGGCACGATGGTGACTGGTTCTTCTCAGTAGCCGACAACGGAATCGGCATCGAGCCCGAATTCGCAGAGCGCATCTTCGTTATCTTCCAGCGACTGCACGACCGGACCGCGTACGCGGGCACTGGCATCGGCCTGGCCATGTGCCGCAAGATCGTCGAGCATTACGGCGGCAGGATCTGGCTGGACACTGACTACCATCCTGGGGCAAAATTCGACTTCACGCTGCCATTCGCGCCCGCTGACGATGAGGAGACATCTCATGACTGAGCGTGGCGGGCTTGAGCTTGTCGACGTGCTATTGGTCGAAGACGACCCTGGTGATGTGCTGATGACCAGAGAGGCCTTCGAGCATTATCAGATCCGCAACAACCTGTACGTCGTTGGTGACGGCGAGCAGGCCATGCACTTCCTCCGCAAGACCGGCGATTATGCCGAGGTCCCGACGCCTGGCCTGATCCTGCTCGACCTTAATCTGCCCCGCCGCAACGGACTTGAGGTGCTAGCCGAGCTGAAGGCGGACAACGAGCTGCTGTCCATCCCGGTGGTAGTGCTGACCACATCGCAGGCCCAGGAGGACATCCTGCGCAGCTACTCGCTGCACGCCAACGCCTACATCAGCAAGCCGGTCGACTTCGAGAAGTTCGTCGGCGTGATCGGTCAGATCGACGACTTCTTCCTGACGCTGGTCAAGCTGCCGAATTCGGCTACCTGACGGTGTGCGCTAGCCGGCTGCCCAGCTAAGCCACATCGGCTCACGGCAGCCTGACGACCGCCCGCGCTCTGGTGAGCACCTTGGTACCTGCCGATCGTGCAGTCAGAGCGATGGCCACTCTGTTGCCCTCGAGCTTCTCCTCGATCTGGCCGCTGACCTCGATCGACGCGCCGGCGTCATCGTCGGGAACCACCACCATCGACGAGAACCGTACGCCGAACTCGGTCACCATCGCCGCAGGCCCTGCCCAGTCAGTGACGAACCGGCCAGCCTGTGCCATGGTGAACATGCCGTGCGCGATGACGTCCGGCAGACCGACTGCCCTGGCGATGCGCTCGTTCCAGTGGATCACGTTGAAGTCGCCGGACGCACCGCAGTACTTGACCAGGCTGAGTCTGGTGACCGGGTAGCTGACAGCGGGGATCTGCGCGCCAGCCTCGACGCCGTCATAGGTGATCTGGTCGCTCACGCCTAAGCACCCCGCTCGACGATGGTGGAAACCGCGGTGCAGAGGTGCTCGCCCGCCACTGTCTTGATTTCGGTACTCGTGGTGAGCATGACGTTACGGCCGACGTCCCGGATGTCAGTGAGCGTGACCTGGGCGGTCACGACGTCACCGGCCATGATCGGCCGGGTGTACTCGAATCGCTCTTCACCGTGCACGACCATGGCGTAATTGAGGCCGAGGCCAGGGTCGGCTAGCGCTGCGCCCGAGCCGGCCATGCTGATCACGATGGCGAAGGTGGGCGGTGCGATCACGTCGGGGTGACCTGCCGCCCTGGCGGCAGCAACGTCACGGTAGACCGGATTAGCATCCCCGATCGCATTGGCGAACTCGGCAATCTTTACCCGGCCAACCTCATACGGCTCCGAGGCCGGGAACACGCGCCCGACGTATTCGCGGTTGATCACGATGCCTGCTTCACGCTCGGGGACATGCCGCTTACACAAGGTAACCGGCGGGCAGAGCCAGGCTCGGCCCGCCGGTCAACTGCCGCTAGCGCGTCTCGCGGTGCGGCTGGTGCTTGCGGCAGAACGGGCAGTACTTGCTCAGCTCAAGCCGGTCGGGGTCGTTGCGCCGGTTCTTCCGCGTGATGTAGTTGCGGTGCTTGCATTCCTGGCAGGCCAGAGTGATCTTGGGCCTGACGTCAGTCGCAGCCACGTGGGGCGCCTTTCTCTCGTCTAATCATCGGAAGCCCGCCAGGGCAGCCCCGGCCACGGGCGTTGAAACCCGGAGGCGCCGCGATGCCAGCATGTTTCCGTAGCGGAGGCCGGACTTGAACCGGCGACACAGCGATTATGAGCCGCTTGCTCTGCCTGACTGAGCTACTCCGCCGCCCTGCCCGCCAGGCGCGGTGCAGACCAGGTGAGCATCAGGTCAGACCCCCGCCATAGCCTAGGGCTGACCTAGCTTACCGGAAAGAACTGCGACCAGGATTCGGGCGCCGTCCGCAGCTAGAGCCGGGGGCCGGCCGACTAGTGGCGGATCGATGTCTGATTCTATCCGCCCCGCCAAGTGCGCCCGAGCCTGGCGGCGAGCCCATGGTGTTACCAATTTGTCACCAAATCCCGCAGGTCTGCCGATTCGGTGGTGACCAGCGGGTAGATTTGGGTACTGTACTGAGCCGATGTGTTGCCGGAGGCCGACCAGCCAGGTCGCCCGCGGGGATGCGGTTAAGTCCTGAGCGCCCGGTGTGACTACTTAGCGCAGCGAACCCGCGGGTTAGCACTCCTGATCTGGCCACTAGTTGTACGGTCAGTAACTGGCACGGCCCGGCACGACTGTGCGGGACCTTGATTTACTGAATGATGTCGGCGCGTCCAAGTTGCGGCTATTGTGGACCGTCATAACCGTTCGGCCGGACTGGGAGATACGACGTAGATGCCGAGGCGAGAGCAGCCAGCGGACGTTACATATCACGGGTTGCGAGAGGCGCCGGACACGTTGGCTGTCACCTCCGCTGCGCTTAAGGACTTCGCTGAGACGTACCCGGACCTCAAGCTGCAGCCGCTGGTGGTCGTGATCGCCGCACTTAACGAGGCGGAGAACATCGGCGCGGTCCTGGACGAGGTGCCCCAGCAGATTGCCGATATCCCGGTTTCGTTGCTGGTCATCGATGACGGCAGCACGGACGGGACCACAGAGGTCGCCCAGCGGCACGGCGCGCTGGTGTGCACGCTCAAGGTCAACCGCGGCCACGGCGTCGCGCTCAGGCTGGGCTACCGGATCGCCCGTGAGGGCGGTGCCCAGTACATCGCCACCCTGGACGGCGACGGCCAATGGGACCCGGCTGACCTTCCGGCGATGGTGTCAAAGATAGAGTCCGGCGAGGCGGACTTTGTCATCGGCTCGCGCCAGCTCGGCCAGACCGAGAACACCGACCTGTTCAGGAACCTGGGCGTGAAGTTCTTCGCGCGGGTCATCAGCCTACTCACCGGCAGCCGGCTGACCGACACCTCGAGCGGCCTGCGGCTGATGCGTGCCGGCCTGACCGGAACCGTGACCCAGACCCAGCCGCAGTACCAGACCTCCGAATTGCTCATTGGCGCGCTGCTGCAGGGCTACCGGGTCGCTGAAGTGCCGACCATCATGCGCCAGCGGCTGTCGGGCGAGAGCAAGAAGGGCCGCAACCTGGCCTACGGACTGCGGTACGCACGGGTCATCGGCGAGACCTACCTGCGTGAGCGGCGGGCAGCAAAGTCGAGGCCGCAACAGGCCACGCGTTCGACGGCTGAGCCAACTCCCGCTGAAAAAGCCCGGGCTTCCCAGTCCCAATCAAGCTAAGCGCTGCCGCACCGAGATGCGGCCGCGTTGGCGCTCGAGCTGAGAGTTGCCGCAAGCCGCCACACCGCCCGTGTTGGCGCCCCGGAGGCTGGCGGGCGCGGCAGCGGGCGTAAACGTCACCGACCTTGACGCTAGGACCGCCCGCAACGGGCCGACGCTGCCGCGGTCTCGGCGTTCCGGTGCCAGCCCGCCGAGCGCCGGCCGGCCTCCGGAGCGCGTCTACCTGCCCCTAAGCCAGCCCGCCGAGCGCCCGCCGGCCTCCGGAGCGCGTCTACCTGCCCCTAACACTCAATAACGTTCACGGCCAAGCCGCCGCGGGCTGTCTCCTTGTACTTGACCTTCATGTCTGCGCCGGTCTCACGCATGGTCTTAATGGCCTTGTCCAGCGACACCTTGTGCTCGCCGTCCCCGCGAACTGCCATCCGGGCGGCCGTGATGGCCTTGACCGCGCCGATCGCGTTCCGTTCGATGCACGGGATCTGAACCAGGCCGCCGACCGGGTCGCAGGTCAGGCCGAGGTTATGCTCCACGCCGATCTCGGCTGCGTTCTCCACCTGGCCGGGCGTGCCGCCAAGCACCTCAGCCAGGCCGGCGGCGGCCATCGAACACGCCGAGCCGACCTCGCCCTGACAGCCGACCTCGGCGCCGGAGATCGACGCGTTCTCCTTGAACAGCGAGCCGATCGCTCCAGCCGTCAGCAGGAAGCGGATCACTCCGGCGCTGTCAGCTCCGGGAACGAAGCGCGTGTAGTAGTGCAGCACGGCGGGGATGATGCCGGCAGCACCGTTCGTCGGTGCGGTGACAACCCGGCCGCCGGCCGCGTTCTCCTCATTCACGGCCAGGGCGTAGAGCGTAACCCACTCCATCGCGTAGAGCGGGTCGGACGTGTCGCCGGCCTGCTCGAGCTTCTCCCGCAACGCCCTGGCCCGCCGCCGGACCTTTAGCCCGCCGGGCAGCACCCCGCTGGCCAAGCAACCACGAGTGACGCAGTCCTGCATGACCGACCAGATCTGCAGCAAGCCCGACTCGACCTCGGCCTTGTCCCGCCGCATTAGCTCGTTCGCCAGCATGACGCCGCTGACCGGCAGCCCGGTCCGGCCGCAGCTGGCAAGAAGCTCGGCCCCGCTCGCGAACGGATAAGGCACCGGCGTCGGGTCTGCCACGATGGCCGGCCGGCCAGCCTCGTCCTCGCCCAGTACGAACCCGCCTCCGACCGAGTAATACGTGCGCGACGACAGCTCTGCTCCGGCTGCGTCCAGCGCCGCGAACCGCATGCCGTTGGAGTGGAAATCCAGCCGCTTACGGCGATGCAGCACGACATCCTCATCCACGTCGAACCGGATTGGCTGACGGCCGAGCAGCACCAGCTCGCGCGAGGTTCGCAGGCGGGCGACCATCGGCTCGGCCGCGGCCGGGTCGGTACTCTCCGGCTGCTCACCGGACAGCCCGAGAACCACCGCCTTGACGCTCCCATGCCCGTGCCCGGTCGCGCCGAGAGAGCCGAACAGCTCTGCCCTGACGCCGCGCACTTCAGGCAGCAGCCCGTCCTGCTCCAGCGAGGAGGCGAACATGAACGCGGCGCGCATCGGGCCGACAGTGTGCGAGCTAGACGGGCCGATGCCGATCTTGAACAAATCGAAGACGCTGACCGTCATCGGGTCACTCCCTCAGCTAGGACCACAATGTCCTGATGGACGAGGCCGGCGCCGGGTCCAGTGCTAATCCTTAACCTTTTTACCTGCCGGATCGTAGGGCGGACGCAACCCAACGACCGCGCCGGCCAGCTGGCCGCCGATGTTGACCTCATACTGCCCCGCCTTGACGAAGCCGACTGTGACCGGTTCGCCCGCAGGATCGCGCAGGTAGGCCAGACCGACCGCCGCGCCAAGGGTCTCACCCCAGGCGGCCGCGGTGAGCTGACCAGCCGGCTCGCCGTTGCGCAGCAGTAGCTCACCGCCCCACATCATGGGATCGGGGTTGGTAAGCACCACCGAGACCAGGCGCCGCCGGGGTCCGTCCGCCCTGGCCTTCTCTAGGGCCTCCCGGCCCAGGAACCCGGTGCTGCCACCGAGCTTGCAGGCGAAGGTGAGGCCGGCTTCGACCGGGTTGTAGTCCGGGGTCAGCTCACGGCCGAACGCCCGGTACGCCTTCTCTAGCCGGAGCGACTCGATCGCGTAGTAGCCGGCGTTGACGACGCCGAGATCCTCTCCAGCGGCCATCAGGTCCTGGTAGACACCCACCGCGAACTCCGCCGGAACGTACAGTTCCCAGCCCAGCTCCCCCACATAGGTGATCCGGGTGGCCCGGACGGTGGAGTAACCGAGGTCGATCAGCCGACTGGTTCCGAACGGGAAGCCAGCTTCGCTCAGGTCGGTCCTGGTCAGGCGGGACAGCAGCCGCCTGGAGGCCGGGCCCATGACGCCGTAAACGGCGTAGGCCGACGTCACGTCGGTCAGCGTGGCACGGCTGGATGGCGGCAGGTGCCTGCGGATGTGGTCAGCGTCCCGCTCGGTCGTGGCCGCGCTGGCGACGAGCAGGAACTCCGTTGCCGACAGCCGGGTCACGGTGATATCCGACTCGTACGTACCGCGGTCGTTCAGCAGGCCTGTGTACACGGTGCGGCCTGGTGGCACGGCCACGTCGTTGGTGCACAGCCATTGCAGCGCTTCCTCAGCGTCCTCGCCGCTGACCAGGTACTTGGAGAACGAGGTCTGGTCGAACACCGCCACCCGCTGCCGGGCCGCCGTCTGCTCGGCCGAGGACCAGGGCTGCCAGTTCTGCTTGTCCCAGGAGTACTGGATCACTGGCGACTGACCAGGCGGCGCGAAGAAGTTGGCTCGTTCCCAGCCCATCTTGGCGCCAAAGCATGCATTGGCCTCACGCAGCAGCGCGTGCGCCGGAGACCGGCGGAACGGCCGCGCAGTCTCCAGCTCCCGGTTAGGCCAGGCGATCGCGTAGTGCAAGCCGAGCACCTCGCCGACACGGTCGCGGAGCCAGCGGGAGTTGCCGTTGAAGGCCGCGAACCGGCGGATGTCCACCGTGGTCAGATCACTGTCCGGCTGTCCGTCGATGATCCACTGGGCCAGCGCCAGCCCGGCACCGCCAGCCGAAGCGATGCCGACCGAGTTGAACCCGGCCGCGACGAAGAAGCCGCGCAGTTCAGGCGCCTCGCCGAGGATGAACTGGTTGTCCGGGGTAAAACTCTCCGGCCCGTTGTAGAACTTGCGGATCCCGGTGTCGGCGAGCACCGGCAGCCGGTGCAGCGCGCTGTCCATCAGTATCGCGAAGTGCTCCCAGTCCTCCTCCAGCAGCTGGAATTCGAACGGGTACGGCAGCTCGTCCGGCGACACCCAAGGTTTTGCGGCGGGCTCAAAGCCGCCAACCACCAGGCCGCCGACCTCTTCCTTGAAGTAGGTGTATCCGTCCGGGTCGCGCAGTACCGGCAGGTCCGGGTGCACGCCCTCGATTTGCTCGGTCACCACGTAGAAATGCTCGGCTGAGTGCAGCGGCACCGTCACCCCGGCCATCGCGCCGACCTGCTTGGCCCACTGGCCGGCGCAGTTCACCACGACTTCGGCCTGGACGTCGCCGTGGTCAGTCCTGACACCACTGGCGCGGCCATCGCGCACAATGACGCCGGTGACCCGGACTCGCTCGCGGATGCTGACACCGCGCTGCCGGGCGCCACGGGCGAGCGCCGCGGTGAGGTCGACCGGGTTCGCCCTGCCGTCACCGGGCAGCCAGATCGCTCCGGCCAGGTCGGCGGCGTTGAGCAGCGGGTAGCGCGCCGCCGCCTCAGCCGGGCTGATCAGCTCACAGTCGATGTCGTAGGCCTGCGCTGTCGCGGCGGTCCGCGCGAGCGCGGTCATCCGGTCTGCCGTCCGGGCCACGGTCACGCCCCCGCACCGGCGGAAACCGGTGGCCTGGCCGGTCTCGGCCTCGAGCCTCTCGTAGAGCGCGGTGGAGTACTGCACCAGCCGCGTCCCGGCTTCGGACGCGCGGAGTTGCCCGACCAGGCCCGCCGCGTGCCAGGTTGTCCCGCACGACAGCTGCCCCTGCTCGAGCAGCAGCACGTCAGTCCAGCCCAGCGCGGCCAGGTGATACGCGACGCTGGTACCGATCACGCCACCGCCGACGATGACCACCTGCGCGCGATCCGGCAATACCTCGGCGGGGCCAGTACTGCCCGGACAGTTCTCAGGCATCGTTCCCGTCCTCGTCAGTCCTCGTGCTGCACGTCATCGAGCAGGCGGTCGAACTCAGGGCTGCCAAAGCCGGCCGCGGCGGCCTCGAAGCGCTCCATCCCCCAGGACCAGAAGTCGAAATCGAGCTGGCTCGTACCGTGCTGGATCGCCCCCCACAGCGCCCAGCCGTACCGGGACACCAGGTTGAACAGCTGCGCGCGGGCGATCCGACTCCGGCGCGGCCTGCCATAGTAGGCCGTCACCAGCGCCGCCAGCGCATCGGCGTCCAGGCCGCACTCGCCGACGATGTTGCCGAGCTCGAAGCAGGGGTCGTTGTTCCCGGAGTACTCGTAATCGATCAGCCAGATCCGGTCGCCGTCGTCGATGAGATTGGCCGCAAGCAGGTCGTTGTTACACGGCACCGTGCCCTCAGCCCGGACGGCGAGCGCGCCCCGTGCGGCAGTGAAAGCTGGCAGCAGTTCGTCATACCCGGCCGGGATCGCTAGTCCGAGACTGCTGAGCGTCGACCGGTACGCGGCCTGGACCTCGAACATGTCGAAGTCTCCGGCGAACCGGCCGGCACCATGCAGCGTGGCACAGACCCTCGCGATCCTGGCCAGGACGGCGGGCTGCGCAACGTCAGCGTTAGTCAGCGTCCTGCCTTCGACGAAGCCGAGCACGAGCACCTGATCCTCCGGCCGGTACTCGATCACCGGCGCACCGACACCTGCTGCCGCGGCGATCACCGAGTTCCGGTACTCGTGCTCGCGATCGATGCCCAGCAGTTCGCCGCCACCGGAGAACATCCGGGCGACGAACACCCCGTCGGGCGTCGTTACCTTGAAGTTCTGGTTGGTCAGGCCGCCCGGCAGCGCGGTCACCACGCGCGGCGTCCCGGCCAGGCTCGGCACTCGTGCCAGCACAGCACCCAGGTCCTCGCCAGCCTCGGCGCTGGCTGCCTGGCGCGGATTGGTCACGATGGCACACTAAGGGTGATCAGCGCAAAGGTCTAGACGTCATTGTGCGAAGCACCACCGACGTAAACCGACGCCGGGCGGGAACGCGCGCGCTGTCGCGAATGTCTGGTCTTAGGGTCTGGACATATATCTTGCTCACGCCCTACGCTCCTGCTTTACAACGAGCGCAGTGTTACCTCCGTCACACCTCCGCAGAGCATCCGATCCCAGATGCGTTCAGCCCGCAGCAGTGCTCAGGCCGGTCCGCCGGCAAGCCAGACGAACAGGAGTCCGTCGTGAGCGCAAGCCAAGAGGTCAGCACCGGTCACGACCAGGACTCTGCTGACCTGGCTAAGTTCGGTTACAACCAGGAGCTCAAACGGTCGCTTGGCACGTTCAGCTCGTTCGCGGTCGCGTTCAGCTACATCTCGCCCTCGACCGGCATCTTCACCTTGTTTTTCCTGGGTCTGACCATGATCGGCGGGGTCTTCATCTGGACCTGGCCGATCGTCGCGCTCGGTCAGTTCATCATCGCGCTGAACTTTGCCGAGGTCACCAGTCACTACCCGCTGGCGGGCTCGGTGTTCCAGTGGTCGAAGTACATGGCGAACCGGGCCTACTCCTGGTTCACCGGCTGGATCTACTTGTTCGCCGGAATCCTGACGGTCACCTCCGTGGTGGCCACGCTTCCCCTGGCGCTGATCCCGGCGCTGAACGGGCTCGGCTGGAAATCCCTCGGCCTTACCTTGCACACCGAGCTTGTCGTCGCGTTGATCACGCTGGTCGTGATCACCGTACTGAACATCTACGGCGTCAAGCTGGTAGCGATCATCAACAACACCGGCGTGCTGTTCGAGATCCTCGGCATGTTCGTATTCGCCATCGTGCTGATGGCCTTCCATAACCATCAGGGGTTCAAGGTCGTCACGAACAGCGGCGGACTCCATCTGGGTGCGAACACGTTCCTGATCGCGATGTTCATGAGCCTGTTCGTCATCTACGGCTTCGACACTGCGTCGACACTGGCCGAGGAGACTAAAGACCCGCGCCGGGCCGCGCCCAAGGCCGTCCTCTTCTCCGTGATCGGCGCGTTCATCATCGGCGGTGTGTTCCTGCTCGCCACGCTGATGTCGATCCCGAACCTGCACACGGCGATCGCCGGTGCGTGGGGCCCGGCCAACATCATCGAGGCGAACTTCTCCTCGGGCTTCGCGACGCTGTACTTGTTCGTCGTGTCCGCGGCAATCTTCGTCTGCTGCCTGTCGATCATGGCAGCGACTATCCGGCTGACGTTCGGCATGGCAAGGGACAACCAGCTGCCGTTCTCAAAGCCGCTGGCCAGGGTCTCTCCCGGCCTGCACACTCCGGTCTGGACCTGCATCGCGGTCGCAGTGCTCGCGGCGATCCCGTTCATCCAGTTCACTGGCGCCGGCATCATCGCGATCGCGGCGACCGCGATGATCTACCTGAGCTACTTCCTCGGCAACCTGGCGATCCTTCGCGACCGGCTTCGCGGCTGGCCGCGCACCAAGGCGCCGTTCCGCCTGGGCCGCTGGGGCCTGGTGATCAACATCATCGGCCTGGTGTACGGCGGCGCGATGCTGGTGAACTTCGCCTGGCCGCGGATTGCCAGCAATCCCGAGCCGAAAGAGGAAGTCGTCAATAAGTCACAGCTGCTGAACTTCCACATCGGATTCCTGAACGACATCCCGATTCTGTGGACTGTGCTGATCTTCATCCTCATCGTGGGCGCGCTCTACTACCTCATCACCGGCAGGACCAAGGAGTTCGCTCCGTTGACAGTGCCCGACGACGAGCCAGTGCCGGCTGCCGGAGCGGTCTAGTAGCCGGCGCAGAGCCGGATGGCGTGCCGTAGAGCCAGGCCTGGCCGGCAGCGACCAGGCCGACGGCGGGGAGGGCGGCGCGCCATCCGCTAGACGGCGGACCGCAGCGGCCGGACGGCATCTGCGGTCCGCCGCCCAGGCGTTCCCGCCCGCAGAGCTATAGTCCGCATGGCGCACGGGGCCGGCTGGCAGCATGCGGAGGAGAAACTGAGGGATATGCAGCGACGGCAGCACTCCTGGCGCGGCACGGCGGTGGCCAGGCTCGCCACGCTGCCGCGTAAGCCGCCGATGATCGTCAGGCAGCCAGGTACTACCGCGCATGCCCAGATCGAGGACTGGCTGGCCGATGAGATCGCAGTCGGGCACCTCAAGCCTGGCGACCGGCTGCCCACCGAACACGACCTAGCCGCCTGGCTGGGGGTGAGCCGGATGACGCTGCGGCACGCGCTCAGCGAACTGGCTCAGCGTGGCATGGTGACCAGGACAGTAGGCCGCGGCGGCGGCACGTTCGTCGCAGAGCCCAAGCTAGAACAGGATCTGACGACGCTGGCGGGCTTCTCCGAACAGCTACGGCGGCACGGTAAGGTCGCCGGCGCCAGGGTTCTCGCGGCCGCGCGGATCCCGGCGAGTTCGGCCGCCGCGGCAGCGCTCGAGATGTCCGAGGGAGACCCGGTGCACGACGTCCGGCGTATCCGGCTCGCCGACGGGCGCCCAATCGTGATCGAGCACTCGCAGTTCCCGGCCGGCCTGTTCCCCGGCCTGCTTGAGTGCCGGCTAGACGGCTCGCTGTACGACCTGCTTGCCGAGAACTACGGGCAGCGGCCGTATCGCGCGAGAGAGTCGCTGGAGCCGGTCGTCGCGGGCGTGCGCGAGGCCGAGGCGCTCGAGGTTGCCGAGGGGGCTCCGCTCATGCTGGTGGAGCGCACTGCATACTCGCGGGCGGGGCAGCCGCTCGAGTACGCCCGTGACCTGTTCCGCGGTGACCGGACGAGGGTCGTGGTCTGGACGTCAGAACTCGGCGCGGAGCTATAGGCGGGTCCCGGCTTAGGGCTCGGCGGCCGGGCGGTCTTGGCTGAGAGCGCCGTGACAGTCGGGGTGCCGCGCGATAGCGTCATCGCTATGACGGTGAAAGTGGTAGTCCTCTACACGCAGCCAGCCGATCCCGCCGGATTCGACGACCACTATCTCGGTGTGCATATGCCGCTGGTAGCCAAGATCCCGGGCCTGCTGCGCGCTGAGACCGGCAAGGTGACGGCGGCGCTCGACGGCGGCGAGCACACCTACTACCGGATGGCCGAACTGTACTTCGCTGACCAGGCTGCGATGGAGGCAGCGCTCGGGTCACCCGAAGGCGGGCAGACTGCCCAGGATTACGGTCAGATCGCGCCGCCAGGCTCCAGGCTGCTCGTCGAGCTACTCGACGACTGACGATGGTCATCCTGACCGGGCCGGCCCCGTGTCCGAAGGCTTGGAACCGAGGCCAGCCCGGTCATCCTGACCGGGCTGGCCGAGGCGTGGGTATCACCTCGAAGCTGATCGGCTCGAGCCCGGTGATTTCCCATTTCCCGTCGCCGATAGCGACGGTGAGCCTGGACTTGCCCACCCGCACCCCGCTGACGCGCAGCGGCAAATACCGGTCAGGTACCTCCGGTGCGCACCACAGCTGCCCGCTGCGGACTTCCGGAGTGAACCGGAGCAGGCTGTGCAGCAGCAGCAACGGCGCGCCGGCCGCCCAGGCCTGCGGCGAGCACGAGGTCGGGTAGGGTACCGGGTTTGCGAACTCGTCCCTGCCGAAGCCGCAGAAAAGTTCGGGCAGCCGGTAGCCGAAAGCCGCCGCAGCGTCGACGATTGCGTCCGTGATCCGCTGGGCGTGCTCGACGTAGCCGTAGCGCATCAAGCCAGCCGCGCAGATGGCGTTGTCGTGCGGCCAGATGGAACCGTTGTGGTAGCTCATCGGGTTGTACGCGCCCATCGAGCTGGCCAGTGTGCGGATTCCCCAGCCGCTGAACATCTCAGCGGACATCAGATGCCTGGCGACCGACGACGCCTTGTCCTTGTCAGCGATGCCGGTCCACAGGCAATGGCCGACGTTCGAGGTAAGCGAGTCAATCGGCCGCTTCGCCGCATCCAGCCCGACCGCGTACCAGCCCCGGTCGGGCAGCCAGAAGCGATCGTTGAAGTCGCGCTTCAGCTGCTTCGCTTTCTTCCGCCAGTACGCTGCGCCGCGCTCGTCAGCGGAGTGCTTGGCGAGCTGCGCTCTTGCGCGATAGGCCGCGTACACGTAAGCCTGCACCTCGGCCAGTGCGATGGGCGCCTCGGCGATAGTTCCGTCGGCAAAGTTGATCCCGTCCCAGGAGTCCTTCCAGCCCTGGTTGACCAGGCCGTGGCTAGTCTTGCGGCAGTACTCCACAAAGCCGTCGCCGTCGGCGTCCCCGTGGGCCGCGATCCAGTCAAGCGCACGGTCGGCATGGGGCAGCAAGCTAGCGATGGCGTTGTCCTTGCCGCCCCAGCGCAGTAGCTCGCCGAGCAGCATGACGAAGAGCGGCGTCGCGTCGGCGCTCCCGAAATAGGCGCTGCGGCCACCGAGCGCGAATGACGCGGCCGGGCCGAAACGCACTTCGTGCAGTATCTTGCCCGGCTCCTCCTCAGAAGCGGCATCGAAGTCGCTGCCCTGCCAGGCGGCCAGCGTGCGCAGCGTACCGAGCGCGAGTCCGGGATCCCAGGGCAGCAGCATCCACGCAGTGAGCAGCGAGTCCCGGCCGAACAGAGCCATGAACCAGGGCGCGCCGGCAGCCACCACCGGCCAGCGCGGATGCTCCGGGTCGAAGATGCGCAGCGCGCCGAGGTCTTCGATGCTGCGGCCGAGCACCTCGGAAAGATTCCGGTCCGGTGTGCGTACCTGTGGACCGCGCTGCCGCCACTTGCGCAGTCGCTTTGCCGGGAGAGTGCTGTCAACCGCGTGGCCGCGCGGATGGCGGAGCTTCATGGGCACGCCATCATCGATCGGGACCGCCTCGATGCTCACGGTCAGCTCGGAGTGCCCCGGCACGGACAGGCGCCAAGCCAGCGCACCGTCATCGGTGACCGCAGGGTTCTGGTCTCCGGTGATCCTGAGTTCCTGACGGCGCTCCCGCCGGCCGCTCGTGATGACGAGTCCTGAGTCCTTCATCGCCGCGCTGGCCACTGCCCTGGGCTTCGATCTGCCTTTGACCTCGAACAGGTCGGCAAAGTCAGCTTCCGCGGTCAGGACCAGCCGGAAGCGCTTGGCCCTGCCCGACGTGTTGCGGAGCGTGATGTCCTCGCGCATGCCGTCGCCGACGTAGCGCCGCCGGATGACCAGCAGTGTGCTGTCTGCGAGGCCGGCCCGCGGCGGCATCCTGCCGAGGAACGAGGCGGCGAAGGGCTCGGCAAGCTGGACCGATAGTGGCTGGGGCTCGATCCCGTCCACCGTCAGCTCCCAGCGCGAGAGCATCCGGGTGTCCCGGACGAACAGTCCCTGCGAGCGATCCGGCACGATATCGCCACCCGGCTCGCTGATGCAGAAAGTGGAGCCCTCGATCAGCGTCACAGGGCTGCAGGCACCCTGGCCGGGCGGGAGGTTGCCCGACGACCACGGCTCAGTCACCTGGCTGTCGTCCCTGCCGGCTGGCCGGATTGGCTGGCTGCGCCACGGACCCGGCTGCGC
Organism: Streptosporangiaceae bacterium; assembly: GCA_036488155.1. GTDB lineage: Bacteria > Actinomycetota > Actinomycetes > Streptosporangiales > Streptosporangiaceae > JAJYUU01. Next base: position 48,570 of record DASXIA010000191.1, read on the forward strand.
GCGGCCCACCGGCCGCGCGCAGCCAGGCGGGGCGCGCTAAGCGTTGATGAGGCGCCGGCCGGCGGCCGGGATGCGCCGCATGAGGCCGGATTCGCGCTCGAGCACGCGCCGGTACAGGCTCTCGTGGTCGCGCGCCATCCGCTGCAGGGAGAAGCGCTGCACGGCCGCGTCGCGGCACAAGTTACGGTCGATCTCGGCCACCCGGTCAAGTGCGCTGATCATCTCCCCCTCGTCGCGGCAGAGATACCCGGTCCTGCCCGGATCAATGATCTCTGGCGCGGACCCGTTCGGGAAGGCAAGGACCGGCGTCGCGCACGACAGTGCCTCGGCCATGACCAAGCCAAACGGCTCCCGCCACGTGATCGGGTTGAGCAACGCGTCGGCGTGCCGGAGCAGGTCGATCCTGCGTTCTAGCGGCATCTCTGACGGCATTTCGTCGCCGGGGTCGAGCAGCGGCTTGACCTCCGACTCGAAATAGCTGACCTCCTTGGCCTCGCGCATCTTGACAGACAGGTACAGTCGCTTGCCGGTTTTCTTGGCGACCCGCACGGCATGGTGGACTCCCTTGTCCGGCGACATCCGCCCGACGAACATCAGGTAGCCGCCACCGCCAGGACCTGGCGAGTAGACGTCGTTGTCGATGCCGTGATGGATAACCCCGGCGATCGGGACGCCGCCATAAGTCTGAGCCTGGCGCGCCTGCGAGTGCGAGATCGCCACTAGAGACGTGTACTTCGCCATCTGAACAAGTACCGGCTGCGTTTCGCCGTTGAACGGACCATGATTGGTGTTCACCACTGGCGGGCGGCGCATGCCGCGCAGGCCCGAGATAAGCGGGCCCAGGAACGTGTGGTCGTGGATTACGTCCATATCCGCCAGCGACTCGTAGGCAGCCAGGACGTGTGCGGTCTCCGGGACGGTCACACCGATTGGCGCGATCGAGTTTGGGTACAAGTAGTCGATTGGCACCGGGCACTGCGACTCGCCCACTGTGAAAAGCCGGACCTCGTGACCGAGTTCCTGCAGCCCCCTCGCAAGGTTGTCGATGACGACCTCAGTTCCGCCATAGGCGGGCGGCGGTACTGGAACCCATGGCGGGGCAATCAGGCCGATCCGCATCTGCACTGCCTCCTCGTGTCAAACCGCGTGACCATCACGCTCCGCCAGGCCAGGCGGCGAGCGCCAGGCGCTGGCGACGGTGGACGCGCTACCGGCGCTCGCGCCGTGTCGACCGGAACGCCCGGATTGGGGCTCCGCAATTCGGCGCAGGCACACGGCGGCACGGGGAGTTGGTCCGGTTGTGCCTGTCATGTGACCAGGTCCGGCTCCCCTACCTTGCACGCCCGCGGGGAGGCGACAAAGTTATTAGCAAGACGCCAATTACCTTGCGTTAGAAGCCGATAACCGAATGCATTCTTCCCCGCCGGAAAGGCGCGGCAAACGTAGCCCAGTCGGCAATCATGATCAGCTTGATGCCTGGCAACAGTGGCCCGCGCCTGGGAGTCGGGCTGAACCCTCGGCGCGACCGTCGGTGCGGTGCCTGCACGCGGCCAGCCGTTCGTCTCAACTCCGTCAACCAATGGCAAAGTACGTGCTGGTAAACCTGTCCGATGAGGGTAGCTTCTGCGTTGTAACCGATGCCGGAGAGGCCGCAGATGACTCGCCCGTCGCGTATGCGAGCACCGCTTCGCCGTCAGTCGGCCGGGCTGCGATGGCTGGGTTGCGACAGTCTGTCGTGGCGGTTCTGCTGCTGATTGCCCTATTTACTTCAATTAGCGGTAAGCCGTTCGATGGTTTCCTCATGCTCTCTGTAGCCACCTCGCTGATCTTCGATGCGGCCCGCTCCCGGCGTCAGGCTGCTCGCGGCGGAACAAGCGCTGCCGCCAGGGCCGCACCTGACCAAGGACTCCCACGCGCACCCGACTATCAGCGCGCTCACTGACCCCGTGCTTGCCAGCTCTCCGGGCAGGTCCGCCGTTCTGGGCGGCTGGCTTCTTACCGGCTGGTACCTGGTAAGCGGATGAGCAGCCGCGACGCGACGATCATTGGTTACCTGACCGTGCTGGCCGCCCGGATCACACTGCAGGCGGTCGCGTTCCGGCGGCCCACCCGGCTGCCATCGCTAGGCTGGGTGCTGTCGCACGTCATGCGGGCCAGAACCGGACGGGCCGGCGTTGTCGTGGCCTGGGCATGGGTCGGCCTGCATTTCTTCGCCCGCTAGCCTCCTGCGCCATTGTGAGCGGGCGCCTTTCCGCAACTCGTTCTGGCGCTGCGGGTAACAAGGGGTGAGCGAATTCGCACGCCAGTGAGACGCAGCCGACGCATGGATGTGAGCCGTACTGACCGGGCGGCTCGGCATGACCGAGCAGGCCGGTCCGGACACGGGCGCGCGGCGTATGACCTGTCACGGGGGAGCGCACGGCCATCGCTGTACGGCATCGCCATCCGCCAGATCGGTAAGCACAGTCGGGCTGAGCGCCGCTACGGCAGGCCCTGGTCAAGCTCCGGACATCTGGATGCTCCGCGTCCGCGATCACGACGGCGGCAATCCTGGCCAGCGGCTGAGCAGCCGCTCTAGGCCACCAGCGAACATCGAACGCCAGTTCGGCTACTTCCCGAGGCCGATCTGTGACGGACGGTGCATGACTCCGGTGTACGTACCATGAACCACGATCAACGATTTGTGGTGTATGGGTCGCGGAGGGTAGTTGTGACAAAGAAGTACCGGCGATCGGGCGGGCTCGCGGCTCTGGTCGCGGCTGCCGCCATCGGGCTGGCTGCATGCGGCGGGTCCCTGCAGGCCACCAGTGTGGCGAACCGCACAAAGGTCACCGTCCAAGGCCAGGGCGCGGGTTCCGCCATCGATTCGGCCTACTTCAGCCAGGGCGCATGCGTCGAGTTCCCGCCCACGAAGGGGAACCGGAATCTGACGGTGTTCCTGGACGCAGGCCACGGCGGGCTGGACCCTGGCGCGGTGGGCAGCACTGAGTCCGGACAGGTGATCCACGAGGCTGATGAGACCCTGCCCGTGGTGCTGGACACCATGACGATCTTGCGGCACGCGGGCTTCACGGTCGTGGTGTCCAGAACCGGCCCGACATCGGTCGTGCGGCTCGGGCCGGGCGACGTGTCGGGGGGCGCCCTGTCCAACAAGGGCGTGCACGACGACGTGGCCGCCAGGGACGTCTGCGCCAACAAGGCGCACGCGAAGGTTCTGGTCGGCGTCTACTTCAACTCCGGCGCTAGCGCCGCCAATGCCGGCTCCGTCACCGCGTACGACCCAGCCCGCCCCTTCATCGCCGATAACCTCCGGCTCGCCGACCTGGTGCAGTCGGACGTCCTCGCCGCGATGAACGCGCAGGGCTGGAAGATCCCCGACGCCGGCGTCCAGACCGATCAGGGCCTGGGGTCATCGCTAAGCCAGGCCAGCCATTCCTACGGGCACCTCCTGCTGCTTGGTCCGGCCAGGAAGGGCTACTTCAGCACGCCAAGCATGATGCCCGGAGCGCTGGTGGAGCCGCTGTTCGTCACCGACCCCTTCGAGGGCACAATCGCCGCCAGCAGCCGCGGCCAGCAGGTGATCGCTGGCGGGCTGGCCCGCGCCATCGAACAGTACGTCGGCGGACACGCGGGGTAAGCCGGAGCATCGCCTTCGACCCGGGCCAGCCTCCCTGGACAGGGTTGCCGGTCCGGCGAAGGCGTGGCCGGAAGAGGGACGTGCAAGGATGCTGAGTCATGCTGCCTCGGTGGGAGAACAGTCAGCTGGTGCTGCATACTGCGCACGGAACAGGCAACTGGATCGGTGCCGCGAGCGCACTTATTCACGGTGATTACATCTACCTTGCCTATCGGGACAGGCACCCGGTCGACAAGGGACGAGGCAACCGGGCCTACGTAGCCCGGTCGCCAATTTCTAATGGTATTCATTTTGACACGTTGTGTGCCATCGATAAAGAGGATATGGACGCAGAGTCATTGGAGCGTCCCGCTCTGGACGTGACACCTGACGGCGACTGGGACCTGTACCTCAGCTGCGCCACGTTCAATTCCAAGCACTGGCGGATCGAGAGGCTGCGCGCACACCGTCCAGAGGATTTCAGCCCGCGGACACGTAAGACGGTATTTCCGGGCAGTGCCACATTCGGTATTAAGGACCCGGTGCTGGTTCGCCGTCAGGAACTGCGTATCTTGGCGACGCTGCATCCGTTGACTGAGGGTGACGAAAATGCCGACCAGATGATTAGCGTGGACGCATACAGCGGCAAGTCTGTCATGGTGCCGGAGCCGGGGACCTGGTATAGCCGCGGCACCCGTCTCACGTCGGTGGTAGGCGATTATGCTTATTTCGATGGCAGGGCGTCGGCAGAAGAGAACTTTGAAGAACGGACTGGTATAGCAAAATGGGACGGCTCACGTTACGTCGCCGTAGCAGGCCCGGCTTCCAGCCCTTTCGGTGGTGGCGCGTTGCGTTACGTTTCAGCCATTGAGGTGCAGGCTGGCCTGCGGCTGTACTATGAAAGCGCGACTAAGTACGGCAGTCATGAATTGCGGACTGAGTTGCGCGGCAGGCCGGAGGACGAGCCTTGCCCGTGACCGGGTGATCGGGCCAGGGCAGACTTTTATCAGGTTAGTGCGCACCTTTCTGGCTGCTGCGCGTACCCGAACCAGGCATGGCAGGTTTGCTATTGCCCTACCCGGCCGTCGATACATTCGCGCAGCAGATCAGCGTGCCCGCAGTGGCGGGCGTACTCATCGACCCGGTGAACCCACAGCTCACGGACAGCGATCCCCTTCCGGCCTAGCCGCGTGCCCAGGTCCGGGTACCCGGCCAGCACCGCATCGGTTGCCGCCTGCTCGCGAGCAAGGTCAGCGAATGCCCCCTCGGCGAGCGCCTGATCCGGAACCGCTCCGTCGAAGGCGGCATCACCCGCCCCGTACAGCTTCGGTGCCGGGTCTCCCGGCGCAATCCAGTCGCGCCAGGCCCGCTCCGCTTCGGCAAGGTGACGGAGCAGGCCCAGCAAGGACATCGTCGACGGCGGCACCGACCGGCGCGCCAGCTGCCCCGGCTCCAGCCCCTCGCACTTCATCAGCAGGGTCAGCCGGTAGTCCCTCACGTAGTCCTGCAGCGTCGCCAGCTCACCGTCCGGACTGACGCCCGCAGTGTTGCGGGGATCCTCGCTTGGGTCCGCCCACATGTCGGGATAGACGCTGGCCCTGGTCCAACGCTCGGGCGTGCCGCTCACAGTGTTCACCGTGGCAGGCGACGGCGTGGCATGCAACCGACTATTCAGGCGGTCAGCCGACGGCGCGGGCGCGCGCCCGAGCCCCGGTGATAAAAGTCGGGTGTGACTGGGTGATCGGGCCAGGGCACCGCGTATCCGTCGGCGCCGCCGTCGTTGAGCCGCGCATACCGCAGCAGTTCGCGGATAATCCCGGCGTTCCCCATCGCCCACCCAGAACGTGGCTCCAGGTCGCTCGGGGCGGCCCGGTGCTCGTGGTTCGACCACCGCACACCTGCGTCATCGACGATGGCACGCGCGGTCAGGTCGTCGACCAGCACGTTCGAGAAGCCGAAGTCATCACCACGCTCGACGATGCGGTCGCATGCCAGGGCCAGGACGCCCGCGGTCCCGCAGCACCGGGCATTGTTGTCCCAGAATCCCGGCCGGCTCCGACACGGAAGCCCGGACTCCCGGACGGTTCGCCAGCAGCGGTCACCCAGATCGGTCCAGGCCTCATCGCTGGTTACCCGGGCGAGCAGCCGGAAGACCTGGGCGTCGCCGACCGGACCGTTGCACCAGCCGTAGCTGTACCGCTCGATGATGTCGGGCCGGTGGGGTGGATCGGAGTGCGGCGCGAGAAAGCCGTCCGGACCGGCCTCGTTTCGGCCAACCACGTCCGCCGCCCCGGCCAGCGCCATCTCGATCATGTCCTCGCGGCCAGCGGCGTCGCCTACCGACGCCAGCGCGTACACGATGCCGAGCGTGCCGTGTGCGATGTGGTGCGACCGGGCCGGTGACGGGCGCACCGCCCAGTTCACGCCGCACGGGGTCCGGTCAGCCGTGGTCAGGTACGGGGTCACCGCCGTCACGGCCAGGTCTAGATCTCCCGCCTGCAGCGCACCGAGTCCGATGCCGGCATTACCCATGAGCAGCTCGAACATCTCGTTCCATCGCTGCCCGTCGAAGCGATCTCGAACCCGGTCCAGCGCCCGGTCTGCGGCCGCGTCCCTGCCAAGTGCACGCAACGCGACCGCGACGCCGGCGAGCCCGAAGTACAGCGAGCAGTCCTCCAGGCCGTCGACCTGTGCGCTCAGTGCATCCGCGCCCATTGCGGCAGCCTGGCGGTACCGGTCGTCGCGGAAGTGCTGGTGCGCTTCGTGCAGCGCCAGGACCACACCGGCCAGGCCATGGTAGAGGGACGGGTCCCCGGAGTCCGCGTCGATGCCATCGACCAGCCAGTCCGCCGCGCCACGGGCCAGACGCGCGGCCCGCGCAGCCCCCGATAGCGGATCAGGCCGACCCATAATCCGAGGCTAGCGCCACCGTCGCTCCAGCAACCGGGCAGGCTGGCCGGATTGGGATAGATGCTGATTTGGCTGACACTGCCCGCGACGTGCTGAACGTGTCACTGTGCCTCCCGCGCACCTTCTCCTGCCGCGACACCGGCTCGCGCTGGGCTCATGGCGGCCTCCCAGCCGGGGCATGACAGCCAGCAGGGACACGTACGGCTGCTGGAGGTCAGCATGAACCGTGACCCGCGGGCACCTGCGACCTTGACTGGTCCGGCAGGCACGCCGGTGGCAGACCAGCCCTGCGCCGATTGCCTGGAGGAGACCGGGGCGCCAGCGCGCCGCCGCCTTGCCATCCGTCGCCCGGTGGCCTTCTGGATTGTCACCTACCTGTTCGCTGCGATCATGACCGGTACGACGCTGCCCACCCCGTTGTATGTCATCTACCAGGCTCAATGGCACTTCTCCTCGGGAATCACCACCATTGTCTTCGCGTCTTACGCGGTCGGTGTCCTCGCGGCGCTGCTGCTGGCCGGGCGTTCCTCGGACCAGGTAGGCAGGCGGCCCGTGCTGTTCGCAGCGCTGGCGTTCAGCGCGGTCAGCACCGTTGTGTTCATCGTCTCGCCGGGCGTCGGCTGGCTCTTCGTCGGACGGGTGCTATCCGGGTTCTCCGCCGGACTGGTGACCGGCACTGCAACCGCGGCGCTCACCGACACCTACAGTGGCCCGTCGTCGCGGCACGCCTCGATGGTCGCCACGGCCGCGAACATGGGCGGGCTCGGCCTCGGTCCGTTGATCGCCGGCCTCTTCGCCGAGTTCGGCCCCAATCCGACGGTGCTGGTGTTCGAGGTCTACCTGGTCTTGCTGGCCGTCGCGGCCATCGGCCTGGTCTTCGTTCCGGAGACCGTCAGCGACCGGCAGAAGCTGAGCCTGCGATTCACTGGTCTTGGCATACCACGGGCCGGCCGGAGCGAGTTCATCGCCGCCGGCGTGGCCGGTTTTGCCTCGTTCTCCCTGCTCGGCATGTACACCGCGCTGGCCCCGAGCTTCCTCGGCAATGTCCTGCACGTGCAGAACCACGCCGTCGGCGGCGCGGTGGTGTTCGCCCTCCTCGGCACCGCAGCCGCTACCCAGCTCCTGCTCGCCCGCTTCCCCAGCCGGACCGTCATTGTCTCCGGGCTCACGGGATTCCTGGCGGCCTTGGCGCTCATCGTCGCCGGCCTGTCCCAGGCGTCACTGGCCCTCTTCCTGACTGGGACCATCGTCAGCGGGGTCGCCGTCGGCGCGGTCTTCATCGGCAGCCTGTCGACCGCCAACCGGCTGGCTCCTGCCGAGATGCGCGGTCGGGTGGTGTCCACCTACTTCGTGTTCGCCTACGTGGGGCTCACCATTCCGGTCATCGGGGTCGGCGTTGCCTCGCAATACGAGGGCGATTTCCGGGCCGTCCTGGTATGCGCGATCGTGCTCGCTGCGCTCAGCGCTATCTCGATCGCGGGCATCCACCGGGCTGGCAGCCGGTAGCCGGTACGGTCAGGGGCGCGGCTGCCGGCTGCCGAGGTACCGAATGAGGTACTCGCCGGCTAGGACGGCGACGCCGACGCCACCGATGAAAAGAATCAGCACCCCGACGGTGTACAGGTCGGCCGCGAGCAGCCCGAGCACGCCAAGGATGAGCCCGAGCAGGATAACCAGGCCAACCGCTCCTGCATTTTTTCGGCTCATGTACCCGATGCACCTCTGGGACAGCGTTGTGCGTGGTCCCACGTGTACCCGGAGCGCAGTGGCGGTACACATAGCGCGATAGCTCGGTAGCGCGATGCCGGGCGTGCAGCGGACGGGGGCGCGCGATGGGCGCAATGGCGCACATTCTGGCCGTTGATCCTGTGCCGGCCCGCTCCCAGATGGGGTCATCGCTCGGGTTCCACATCATCCTCGCGTGCTTCGGCGTCGCGTTCGCGGCCGTCACCATGACCGCAGAATGGATCGGCATCAAGCGCGGCGACGCCGCAGCGCTACTGCTGGCGCGCCGCTGGTCGAAGGTCATGGCGGTGCTGGTGGCGGTCGGCGCAGTGTCGGGGACCGTGCTGTCGTATGAGATGGGCCTGCTGTGGCCCGGCCTCATGGGCCGGTTCGGGGCGGCGATCGGCTTCCCGTTCTCGATGGAGGGAATCTTCTTTTTCCTGGAAGCGATCTTCGTCGGCGTGTACCTGTACGGGTGGCGGCGGCTGTCCCCCTGGGCGCACTGGTGGAGCGGGATGCCGATCGTGGTGGCCGGCCTGCTAGGTGCCCTGTCGGTGGTCGCGGCAAACTCGTGGATGAACTCACCCGCCGGGTACACGCTCCGCAACGGCAAGATCACCCGGATCGATCCGGTGTCGGTGTTCTTCAACGCCTCGACCCCGTATGAGACCGCGCACATGGTGCTCGCCGCGTACATGGTGACTGGTTTCCTCGTCGCAGGCGTGTACGCGGTGGGGCTGCTGCGCGGACGCCGCGATCGCTACCACAGGCTCGGCTTCGCCATCCCGTTCACGCTGGCGGGGATCTCGGCCCCGCTGCAGGTGATGATGGGGGACATCATCGCCCGGTTCATCGCGTACAACCAGCCGGTCAAGTTCGCAGCAATGGAATACGTCTCCAAGACCACGCGCGACGCTCCTGAATGGGTCGGCGGGATACTGATCAATGGCCACATCTACTTCGGCGCCGCCATACCAGCGTTCGACTCGATATTGGTCGGGTTCTCGCCGCACACCCGGGTCATCGGGTGGGACAGCGTGCCGGCGGCGCACCGGCCGCCGCTCGCCACGCTCATTCACCTGAGCTTCGATCTGATGGTGGGCCTTGGCTTCTTCCTGCTCGCGTTGGCCGCGTGGCAGGGCTGGTGGTGGTGGTTCCACCGCCGGCTGCTGGTGACCCCGTGGTTCCTGGTGCCCGCTGCCCTCGGCGGCGTGGCCGCGGTGACCGCGATGGAGGCCGGGTGGGTGGTCACCGAAGTCGGCCGCCAGCCGTGGATTGTCTACCGCGTCCTGCTGGTCAGCGACGCGGTCACCCCGGCCAGCGGGGTCCCGGTGACGCTGGGGGTGATCCTCGCCCTGTACGCGATCTTGACGGTGGTGTCGATCGGGGTTCCGATGGTCATGTCGCGGCGGTGGCGGCAGGGAGCGCCCGCCGAGGAGGAGGCCGAGCAGGTGCCGTACGGCCCCTCCCCGGCCGGGGCATCCTCTGCCGGGCCGCAGGCTCCATGAGCCCCTCGGCAGATGCGGTCGCGGTAGCCGCGATCCTGTTTATGGTCCTCACCGCGTACGCGCTGTTCGGCGGGGCGGACTTCGGCGGCGGAATCTGGGACCTGCTGGCGGGCGGCGCCGTGCGCGGCGCAGCTCCGCGGGAGCTTATCGACGAGTCCATCACGCCAGTGTGGGAAGCCAACCACGTGTGGCTGGTCTTCATCCTGGTGCTGCTGTGGACGGCGTTTCCGCCCGCGTTCGCCGCCATCATGACCGCGCTGTTCGTCCCGCTCAGCCTGTCCCTGCTGGGAATCGTCCTCCGCGGAGTCGGGTTCGCGTTCCGGCACACCGCTGAGCGACTACGGATGCAGCAGCTCACCGGGGCCCTGTTCGCAGCGTCCTCGCTGATCA